>CAZLLD010000011.1:0-61319 GCA_964560225.1 uncultured Bacteroidales bacterium | reverse complement strand
CGCGTTTGTAGACATTCACTTCGGCCTGGGTCATGGTGATCTGTTCCTTTTTGATTTTCCGGTTGTAAAAAATCTCAGCATTCACCAACGGCATGATCACCCTGACTTTGGTATCGTGATAATCATTTGGAAGGAATTCGATCTGCTCATTTTCGATCTGCGGAAAACCTCCTGTTTGTCCCATGCCCTCCAGGATGCTGTTCAGTGAAGAATACACCCCGTTCAACATATCACCCACCGGCATTTCAATAGATCTACCGCCGGCAGCTAATAAATACTGAGCCTCCAAACCTATCGACGGATAAAACAATCCGTTTGCTTCCCTTAGCGCCCGGAGGCTTTTTTCCAGGTTCAGTTCCTTTTGTTTCAGCGCATGGTTGTTTTCCAGTCCCGTCCGGATATAACCTTCGAGAACACTTCCGGATTGGGAGCTGATCGTCGGAGTGTAGCAAAACAAAGAGAAAAAAACTGCAAAAAAGGCAATAGGGCTTTTACACATATTTCGCATGATGCAGGTGTTTTGAATCAGATATTGGGTTTATTGCTGTAGCAAAACTACGCTGCCCTCACGGCTCATGAAATAAAAAACCGGTGAAAAGGATATTTTCACCGGTGAAACGGATGGATGGGCAGCCGAATGCTAACTGCCCATGTTTGGATCAGGCTTTGCCAATAGTTCGGCACAGGTTGTCCCTGAGCCGGACGGGCCGAACGGTGGCCATATATCAACTATTTACCCGGACAATTAAATGGTTTCCATAGTTACCACTCCTACACCCCCCAGGGATAACTCTTCCGGGTTACACAGAAAGAGCCCTCCGGTTCTTGAGCAAGGTCAGCTTCAAATACCAGCTTTTCCAAATACATTGCATAGGGTTCAATCACTTTCATATGGTATTTGCGGGCTTCCACCCCTGTAATTTCCATGTCCATATCAAAAAGGCAGTTGCAATGGCACAGGGCACCCTGTTCCGACTCTTTGATCACGATGGTATCACCAATCATTGAGAATGAACAACTCAGTTCTCCGGGACAACAGTTAAAACCGGTGTTGACATGTTTAACCGTCAGTTTTTGTTTTTCTGCATCATATGCATAATGTATGCATGATAAGGTATCGGCAATGGTTTCGCTAACCAAAGCAGATTTCAGGAAATCCTTGCAATCCGAGGCTTTAACCAGCTTACCTGAAAGCGTGGTTTCAGTATGTTTTTCCTTTTCGCATTGATGCAGCAACATCCCTGCCGTCAATGCCAAAATGATACAGCTTAATTTTGTTTTCATGTGGCTTGGTTTTTATTACCAGATGCACAAACGATACAAAAGGTTGCTCAGACTTCTTTTCTGGCCACCACAACCATTTCCTCTCCTACGTTCAAAAACGAAAGCGTATTGTACACCATGTTGTGCAGAAGCACCATGATCTTCAGCATCCACATGGGTTTTCGGGTGGTTTTGTTATAAAAGGCCTGTCTTTCCGATGAGGAAATGGTGGTTTCCTTTTTCTTTTTCAGCTTGTTGATCCAGGGCAGGATGGTATACATCAGCAGCAACTTCAACTCAATGGATGACCTGATCGTTTCAACCTTGAATCCATGTCTGTTCAACAGGTGTGTGATTGTTTTCCTGGAAAAATAATTAACATGATCAAGCCCCATCATGTTCCACTTTTCCTTTCTTCTTGTTGCTATGAAACTGTCAATCTGTGGCACCTGGATGACGATATAGCCGCCATCACTCAGCAGGCAAGCGCATTTCTCAATTACTGCACTGGCATTGTCAATATGTTCCAGCACATCCCAGAGTGTGATGAGGTCAAACGATCCCGCCTCCTTTTTCAGATCGAAGAAATCAACGTGATCCACAGGCAGTCCCAGATCTTCCTTGGAATAGTTATAAGGATTGGTGGCAACTTCAATTCCGTAAACATCATATCCCAATTGTTTTCCGGTTAACAGAAAGTGTCCCCATCCCGATCCCAGGTCGAACAACCGGCCGGTTTTGATGAATTTTCTTATGAGCCTGAAACGTAACAAATGACGCTGGATCTTGATCCAGTTATTGCCCTGTCGTATCTGCTGCAACACAGCATCGTCCTTATAGCTGGCATAGCTGATGTTTTTCCGGTAATACCAGGGAATGAAGTTAAAAGAACACCGGTTGCATTCCAGCACAACAAGATCATTTTTAACAAACTTTTCAGTAAACTGCGATTGATCCTCATTCAGGCAGCACTGGCAAACCAGGGCATCATTCAGGTATGGCTTCATCAAAATATTGCTGTTGTTGAACTAATTTTCCGAAAGATAACCAAAATATTCCCACCAAAAATGACTGAAGCAAACTCCTGAAAACGCCTTATTAATGGTTTCTTTTATCCCTGTAAATACAATGGTCGGTTTCACAGATGTCACAGGAATAACCGGCATTTTCAACCTCTTGTCCTATACCGATGATGCCGCTTACCGACTTGACGGGTATCATCAATGAGGAATCAGTAAGGTTCACACCGCAATTGCTTTCACCCAACAACCTGAACAACTGCTGCTGATCAGATACGGGCCATTTGCAATAACCGGGACTGTATCGGTTGGTTATTTTCAATCCCTGACTTGCCATATCATTTTCTACTTCCTTATGGATATATTCCGCTATATTTTCCGCAATTTCTGAGCCGATCAGATCCACAATGTACCCTTCCAGGGCATGGCCCTCTTTCATCAGCTGCCTGGAGTAATCTTCTACTTTATTTCCGCAAGTACCAATAAAAAGGGCAATTCGGTTACTTTTCTCCAGAGCGGCAGTTACAATCTTCCCAAGATGAAATGTTTCACCTGAGAGGGTTAACAAAGCCTGATCGTTCATAAAACCGGGATCTGAAAAAACGACATAACCGGCACAGGGAGCTGCCAGTTCCAGGCAGATCTGAGTATACTGCCTGATTTTTTCAGTTACATAGTCGTCAGTCTGACCGGCAGGAATGCCCAGTGACTGAATAATATTGCCCTCGCTGACAAATAATAACGAGGCATTTATCTGAACTGATTTTCTAATATTAGCTGTGATGATCTGTATCTTTTTTTCTAATCAGGACAAAACCTTCATGCCACCAATGAATTCAGATAGCTCACTGCACCCTGCGGGTCACGTGCATAACCGTCAGCACCAATTTCAACCCTAAACTGTTCCGTAACAGGAGCACCACCAATGATCAGTTTCACAGAAGGACATTGCGTTTTGATGTCCTGTGCAATCGATTTCATATTTTGCATGGTGGTGGTCAGCAGCGCTGAAAGCCCCACTGCTTCACTGTTGTTTTCTTTAATCGACTGTATGAATTTTTGTGAATTCACGTCAACTCCCAGGTCAATCACTTCCCAGCCGGCACCCTCCACAATCATGGCAACCAGGTTTTTGCCTATGTCGTGTAAATCACCAGCCACGGTTCCGATGATGAATTTACCTTTTCGTTTTACCTCGCCCGACTGAAAGTAGGGTTTTAAATGGACCATAGAAGCATTCATAGCCTTGGCAGAGATCAGCATCTGGGGAACGAAGATTTTCTTATCGGAAAACTTCTGCCCCACGATTTCCATGGCCTTTATTAAGGCATCATTGAGAATTTCAGCCGGTTTGATACCTCTTTCAAGTGCCAGTTTGGTGAGTTCATTTGCCCCATCCTGTCCTTTCATATTTGGAGGGAACGGAGCATCCCTGTTTACCTTTCCAAACTCTACACACTCAAGAATCTTTGCGAGTAATTCACTGTTATCCATATTATCGTTTTTCAGTTAGGCGATATTTCTTGACTTGACAATTTCAGCTATTCTTCTGATGTGTTCAGGCGTTGTTCCACAGCAACCTCCAATAATGTTGGCTCCGGCATCAATCAAATCATTAATGAATTCAGCCATTTGCTGCGGACTTTCCGGAAAAACAGTTTTCCCGTCATTGTATACAGGAGCACCGGCATTGGCATGAATGAGCACCGGAACGGTTTTATTCACGCTGCGGATTTCCTTAACAATTCCAATCATATCACGAATTCCGTTTCCGCAGTTGGCACCGATAATAGCCGCCCCGGCACGTACAAGTTCTTCTGTCATCTGAGCCGGCGTAACCCCCATCATGGTATGGTAGGCCTGCTCATCCGTCTTTTCAAAGGTCATTGTACAGATAATCTCGCACTTCGTTCCATCAGCAGCAGCGCTGACGGCAGCTTTTGCTTCGTCAATATCCGACATGGTTTCTATAACCAGTGCATTCGCCCCACCGTTCTGAAGCGCTATGGCCTGCTGCCTGAAAGCATCATACAGCAATTCAAAGGTGACCTCACCGGTCATGATGATCTTCCCGGAGGGACCTATAGACCCCAGCACATATCTGTCTGTTCCTGCCGCTCTTCTTGAAATTTCTGCAGCAGCCTTATTGATCTCATATACCTTGTCGGAAAGACCGTAGGAGGCCAGTTTGAATGAATTGCCACCAAAGCTGTTGGTTTCTATCATATCGGCCCCGGCGTCAATATAACTCTGTGCAATTTCCAATACTTCATCGGGTTTGTCGAGGTTCCACAACTCGGGACACTGACCGGTCACCAATCCTTTTTGTTGCAAAAAGGTACCCCAGGCTCCATCAGAAACCAGTATTCTCCCTTCCGCTATTTGTTGTGCTATTGTATTCATCTGCAAAATATTTGAATATAAACCGCAATCATTTCGCTTCGGCATGCCGGGTTAGTATATAAAAAGCTTTGCAACCGATTGCAAAAATATTAATTTTGTCGAATTATCTCTACCCTAAAAGTGCTAATTTAACACGAAACTATCTTACTAATTATTGAGTTAATTAAAAATTATGACCAACAAACAATGGACCGACCTGATTGCCATAGTAAATGGTGAAAAGAAACAACCGCTGCCCGTGGGATTTATTATTGACAGCCCCTGGCTTCCCAACTGGTACGGGATCAACATACTCGATTATTTCACGAATGATGAGTTGTGGCTGAAAGCCAATCTGAAAGCAATTGACACCTTTCCGGATGTGATGTTCCTACCGGGTTTCTGGAGTGAATATGGAATGTGTACCGAGCCCTCTGCCTTTGGAGCCAAATGCATATTCTGGAAGAACGAGTTCCCGTTTGCTGAAAAAACAATTGAAACCACTGCCGACATTGATAAAATTAAAGTCCCCAATCCCGAAACCGACGGACTTCTTCCCTTTATGCTGAACAGGCTGATCACAGCCAGACCGGCCATTGAAAAGGCAGGACATCACATCCGGTTTTCTGTTTCGCGCGGACCGCTCAATGTGGCCTCATTCCTTATGGGTACTACAGAGCTGCTGACCGCCATGATGATGGAACCTGATGCAGTTCATAACCTCCTGCGCATCATCACCGACTTTCTGAAGAAATGGCATAAAACCCAGATGGATGCTATTTCCTCAATTGACGGCATCATGATGCTCGATGATATTGTTGGCTTTGTTGGAGAACAGGAATTCATGGAATTCGGCTATCCCTACCTTAAAGAGCTGTATGATGTCAAAGTAAGCGTGAAGCTATTCCACAACGATGCCGATTGCACCATGTCGGTCAGGTATTATCCCGAGCTGGGCATTAACCTGTATAACCCCGGAACGCATATGACCATGAAGGATCTAATGGAGGTTACCGGCAACAAAATGACCATACTAGGTAACATACCTCCTCGTGACGTGCTGGCTGCGGGAACTGCAGAAGATATCAAAAAGGCCGTGAAAGATTTGCTCAGCAATACGCCCGATCATACCAGGTTACTGCTCTCATGCGGTGGTGGTATGCCCCCGGCTGTTACAACCGAGCAAATCAACGCCTTTATCGGTGCAGCAAAAAGCTGATTGGTTCTTTATTGTCCGATAACCTTAATCATCCTGCCTGCCTGCACCCTGTCGGTCAGTTCCAGGTTGTTCAGCAGGGCCAGTTCTTTCATTTTATCGGACTGAACTCCATAAGATTTGAAAGCATCGGCAAGTGTGCCTGTTTTCTGAACCTTCTTAACCAAAATCTTTTTGGGTTTCATGTTCAGCTTCGACTGGTCAGTGAGCCTTGAAAAGGCGCCCATTGTAGATTTAAAGGCAGAAGTATAGTTGTTGTAGTCGGCTTCGGTGGTCACCCCATGGAAAACATAGTATTTGTCATCGCAACTGATGAAATAGGAAAGCACCATGTTGGTCTGCTGTTGCCCGGTTGATTGATCGGTTTGTACTTGTTTTGATGTGGAAACAATGGCAGGCATTCCATGAACCGTGATTTGCTTGCTGTCCTGCAACGTCAACCCCAGCTGTTCAATGGTTGTTTGAGCTGCGCTGCTGAGCGACTGTCCTGATGTCAGGGTAAAAACCATCAGGGCCTTGCCATCTGCAGGCCCCATGTTAACCTGGGAAGGTGAGTTTTCCAGCTGCCATCCGGCCGGGAATGTAAATTTGAATTTCAGTTCGGGATGGTAAAAGGTATTGCCCTCAACAAAACCCTGCCGGGGATCCTCGCCGTATACGATACCATCTATCATGGCATAATAACTGTCTGAGTTCACCTTATATGAAGGGAATTTCAGACTGTCCTGCCACCAGCCGGCCTGTTGATTTACCGAATTGTACCTGTCACCCGGATCAGGATGGGTTGATAAAAAAGTAGGCACACCATTTTGCCCGTCTGCCATGCTCATCTTGTTGAGCACCTGAAAGAAATCGGCCATCTTATGCGCATCATAGCCAATCTTCGACATATACTCCACCCCCAGCCTGTCTGCTTCGCGTTCATCATCACGACTGAATTTGAGAAAAAGCAGTTGCATACCCTGCATGGCATATTCAGCATATTGGGCAAACTTTTCTGACGCAATCATGCCGCCAACCAGCAACAATTGTCCGATTTGTTGCTTGCTCTGCTGGCTCACCGAGTGACGTGCAGTCACATGTCCCATCTCATGTCCAAGAACACCTATCAGTTCTGCTTCATTGTTTAATTGTGCCAGGATGCCACGGGTCAGATACAAATACCCTCCCGGAACAGCAAAGGCATTCACTACCGGCGAATCCAAAATTTTAACATGGTATTCCAGGTTGGGCCGGTGAGATATCCGGGCCATTTCGTTGGTTTTGGCCTGCACAAAATTCAGCAGGTTATCATTTTTATATTCACCAAAAGTGGCAATTACCTGGGGATCATACTGGCCGCCAAGCTGCACCTCCTGGGCTTCCGTCATGAACATGATCTGCTTTTTGCCCGTAACCGGGTTGATGGCACAGGAAATCACAATGGCGATGATAACAACCATCAGGGATATCACCATAAGAATACGATTCTTTTTCATCTCAGTAATCATAAGTTTGTTATAGAGTCAGGTCAGAAACTCCCACGATGAGTTTGTATTCAAATATAGTAATAATTGCCATTGGTTATCAGTTGAAATCCATCCAGAATTTTTCATAGCTGCTCAGGAAAAAAGACAGTGATAATTCTTCCCAACAGAAGGATCCCGGTTCTGCCAGCACAACATTGTTCAGGTTTATCTGGTTGCGTTCTCCAGAATCATCTGCACCACATCATAACCCACTGCATCAAACATGTCCTCCACATTGTTCGTGTAATCGGAATTATGGCTCATCAGTGCGTCTTTAATCATGAATGCTTTGTAGTCGTGATTTGTTGCACCATTCCATGTGGCCAGCACACATCCAACAGCACTCAGTCCACATAGAAACAGCGTGTTACTTCCCTTTTCCTTCAACACATTATCCAGTTCGGTTTTATTGAATGCATCCGGATAGGTTTTAATAACTTTGGCATCCTCCGGTATGATTGAAACACCTTCCGGAAATTCAAACATTTTATCACCCGGATGGGGACCAGATTCCATGCTGTGGTGGTATACTCTGATTACCGGGTAACCCTCCTTGCGGAATAGTTCAATCAGCGAATTGATATAATACAAGGCAACTTCTTTGTCTCTCTCGGGAACCATTTGCAAATACGCATTTTGAATATCAATAACGAGCAGAGCCGGTTTGATTTGTTTTGTACCCTGATCTTTTTGTTCCTGGGCAAATGAACTGCCTGACATCGTATGCAACAGGACGAACAGCATTACAATTAGTTTTTTCATAGCGTTAAGTTTTAATCAGAAATGGGTTTTAGTTTTTCTTTTTATGAAATGCAGCACCTGCAGGTGCAAAGGAAGTATAAAAAGCAATCCAGAGCAACAACAAAATTCCGGGAATTAGTGCATTCGGTATGGAATAGAAATAGGTAAAGGCAGGAATCATGCTTTTCGATGGATTTTTTTTATCATAAATAACCTTCATTTTCCTCCCCGGTTCATACATCACATCCTCGGGACCTCTCATGTAATGAGTTTGGTTATTGGCCTTAAAACGGATTATGGCACAGTTATGCCAGTCGATATAATTCACCGGCAGATGAATCAGCTCGGCATAGTCAACAACTACTCCTTCTGTTCGTACACCAAACAGCAAAAGCTTGTATTTCTTTGATATAGGTAACAACAGAATCAATACAAGTATTATATAGAACTTGACCTTGCTTACTTTCAGAATGTATTCCATTTTACCGGTACTTTCAATGCAACCCGTGCAATAATAGCTGCTGTCAACTTTTGACAACCAACTGTAACCACAGTGGTTAAAAAAAACCGGAGTTCCATGAATGTGATATCCACGAAGCTCCGGGTCACAGAATGTCAAAGTTCTTACTCAACAGGCAATGCAGGCTCTTCTTCCGGAACTGAAATTTCTTCCGAAGCAGGCAACGCATTTTCCTTTTTAGCCCTGTTGGCGCAACGGTCGCACAAATCGGTAATGTTTTTCAACTCGCGGGCCTGTGCAACGGTTCCTTCAAAAATTTCATCGGTTCTGTCGGTATTGATATAGGAACAATCCTGATAAAGGTGATAACTCCGGCCCGATTTGGTCCAGTATACATGATTCACTCCGTTATTCAGCGACTCAACTTCCCTGGTTTGTTCGAGATACTGCTCCTGCGACGGGGGGTTGAAATCAACACCGGTAATACCTGCTATCAGCATGGCCACAACGGCAATTGCTCCAACCAGTCCCTTTTGCTTTCCGTCCAGGTTCTTGTTCGTAAAAATGAGGATAACCAGCGGCAGGAAGGCCAGGATGCTGATGATCAGGCCCAGTTGATTCTGAATAAAGAATTTAACCTTATCCTTTTCTGAAGCCGGGTCAAGCCGGTTCGATTTCTTCCACAACAGGTTGCCTATGACGGCCAGTATCAGGGCTGCTGCAATCAGAATAATCAAAATTGTTGTGTTGACGGGCACTTTCTGAAGCTGAAAGATTGCAACAACTTCAGCAGCAATGGCCACAGCCCAAAGGAGGATTGAAATGATCCTCAGATTTCTGGCTTTTGCCTTGCTTTCTTCTGTGGCTACAAAAACTCTGGTATCCTGTGAGGCAGATGTGGTACCACCTTCAACCCGTGTAATTTTTTTAGTCGTTTTCTTTTCCATGTTTCCTCGTTTAAGTAGATAATTAGATAGTATTTAAGGTTTTTTGCTATTCCTCCGTGTCAATTTACTGTTATAGGACCAGATTCACCATTGATTTGTTCTTCAAAAGGATCTGTTACTCTTAACAAATATAAAAAAAAATACGATTGTGACCTTTACGCCACCCCGATCAATTCTTCCGGGATGTATCCTTTATCAGGAACCCCAGCGCCCATATATTCAACAGACACGCCAGCAGGCCCAGGTAATTGCCTTTATTGGCCGACCATGACATGTCGTCGTAATTCATATAAACCAGGATGAGGACAAACACAATAACGCTTATTACCATGAGTATTCTTCGGATTAGTTTCATTACAATAGCCTGTGAAAATTGTTTTTATCAAAATGAATGTAGTATTCGGAACTCCAATGTACTAATTTTTTCCTGAATTCAAACTGTAAATCATAACAGCCGATTTTTCATTGGATTCATATATTTCAAAACCCTGTTTCCGATAAAAATCATACGCATGGTTCTGCCGGTCGACACTCAGGGAAACACTGCTGTATCCGCTTTCTTTCAGTTGTCTGATCATCGACATCAACATTAATTTGCCAACACCTGTATGCCGGAATGGTTCACAAACCGCCATGCTCCACTCCGGTGTCTTCTCATCCACATATCCATATCCCTTTTCATTCGCAGAAAA
Source organism: uncultured Bacteroidales bacterium (assembly GCA_964560225.1). Classification (GTDB taxonomy): domain Bacteria; phylum Bacteroidota; class Bacteroidia; order Bacteroidales; family UBA10428; genus UBA5072. The sequence continues at coordinate 51,091 of CAZLLD010000011.1, read as the reverse complement.
CAACCTGGTCCAGATTGCGCCTACCGGGTTTCCATTGATATCGGCCACCAGGCAATGATCTCCTGCCCTGCCAAAATCCTTTATATATCTGAACAACTCCGGATTTCTGATGATCTCTCTTTGTGGCCTTTCCACTCCTACAGGAACAAAGATGGCTTCATACAGCATGTCTTCAAGGAAAGGCAGTTCTGACTGTTTTACAGGTCTAATCACTATATTTTCATTCATCGTCTGGATTCTTTAATCATATTCCTTTTTCAATAGGGTTCTGCGGATCGGTGGCCGTGTTTTATTTTTCCACCTGTTCATCTGATCATCCTGGTTCATGTTCCATATGATTATCCGGATGGCTCTTTAATTGCTCAGCCGGTAATACGGCAAAGTCAGCGTTGGTTCAAATCCCAGTTTTTGAGCCAGGTTGTAAGAAGCGGTATTTTCCAATCTGCACGACCACACCGGCTCATAGTTGTGTTCCAGGCAATAGTCAATGAGGGCTGAACATGCCCATTGGGCCAATCCTTTTCCCCTGTATTCGGGAAAGGTTTCCATCCCGAGTTCCAGAACACCTTCGAAAATAAAGGCAGAGAATGCAGTTGTTGCGAGTTTCCCTTCATAAAACAAACTGAAGCCTACCCCGCTTTTTATGAATTCACCTGCATGATCCCAGAAATGACAGGGAACAACACTCCCTACCATAGCGGTATACATTTTTTCATCGGTTCTTACGATCTCGTAGTTTTTTCCAGTCAGGGTTTTCTTAAAACGTCTGTATTTTTCAGGATTAAACTTAAAATTGACCCGGGTATTCAGCTCAACCATCCTGTTTTGAACCTCATTTTCATGATTCCCAGCCTTAACCAGCTTTTTGCCTAACAAGTTGTCAAGTTTGTCATTCCAGGTCTTCGGCCATGCCTGCATCCATATATAGTGCTTCCTGTTACCATTTGTATTCAGGGCATATTCAACAAATCGCCGGTTAAACGCTTCATCTCCTGTATCTCCGAATAAGAGCGACATTCCATAGGGATGCCCGATGCAATAAACCGAAGGATTTTCCAACCGGTTCACGTACACCTTTCCGGTTACCTTGTGCTCCAGTACAAAGCGTGCAAAAAGCGTATTTATCCTTACCTCATTAAGAAGCGGTAACAGCAAATGGTACCTGTTGCAGGATAATTCAATCATGATGTTCCCGGATGTCTGGAATGATCCTCTTTATTCATCAATTGCCAGCAAGATAGTGATTTCAGGGAATCGTTGTAACGGGGGGGTGCGATTTTCACGCAAACTGGTGAATTAGTTCTCGCAGATTCACGCAGAGTAAGCTGATTTCGCAGATTTTTTTGTAGGATTTCTGCAGGATTTTTTTGCAGACTCCCCTTCAAGCGGTTGAAAACCCTTGAAAGGTTATGGATATTACTCCTGCCTTTGCTATGCTGAGCCTGTCTGACGGCAGGCAGGCGAAGTAGAGGCATGTTACTGCCGCTGCAACTAATGAATCATGGTTTTTTTGCTTGGCAAAAAAGGACAAAAAAGACTAACACGACAAAAATTAAGTCCTTGTTGTCATTTAAGTCCTTTGTTTCTATAGTTGAGTCTCGCCCTGGTCATTCTTTCTTTTAATCCGCCTTCCTTAATGAAAGCTGCCTCCAAGGCAACAATTTGTTTATCCAGCAAGTAGGCAGTTACTTTAATGAGCCCAATCATGACATTGGCACATATCTCGGGATTCTCATTTTCTATTGCCCTGCGAAATGTTTCATAATTACTGTTGGGTATTCTGTTCAATTCCCGAAGCCTTGCTACAAGTCTATGGTCCTTATCCCATTTCTGAAGCTTATTGGTTCTTAAAAAATCTTCGTAGTCTTTTAACAATTCTTCCAAAGAAGCACGTGCGACATTGGTCAGTTTAATTTCAGTTTCCTTGGAGGTTGCCGATGCCATACTTGCCTCAACAATATTCTGCTTACCACTTCGGGCAGCTTGCACCATCTGATCAATTGTCCGGTCATTTCTTCGAAAGAATCTGTTTGTAAAGTAAACTGTTCCGTCGAAAACAATTTCAGCTTTCTGGTAGGATATCAGGTTTTTATACCCTCCATGAACAGGGATGAACCCTTTGGAAACATTTTCTTCTCCCATTTTTAGTTTATTTTGAGATAAGTTTTATAACCTAAAAGTTATCCTAACGTTGAAAAATTCCCGGGTAATTGCTTTAACAATTTACTAATAAAATGGCATTTAACTCAAATTTATTTCAAAATATAAGATTATTTCAGCCAAACAAGACCACTTCAATATCCATCATTTAAAAACCTCCAAAATATCCCTGATGAACTGTAGCGATTTTGATTCTATGTGTTCTGTCAGCGAATCATCATCCAGGTTTGGATTTTCTATCAATACGTCATCCACAATGGAGAAGCCCTCAGATGTGCTCTGGGGTATGTGATACTTGTTCCAATCGCTATTTTTGAATATTTCCCAGTATATCTTCTGAATTTGCTTATTCTGTGCGGCCAGCCAAATCTCAAAAGCTACCTTTTGATAATTGTATACGATGGCAATTTTCAGTTTCTGCTCTTTCAATTCCCTTGGCGTGAAAGGAAAATAAGTAATGGTGCTGTCGTCGTTATAGATGCTTCCTACGTAGTAATCCTCAGAATAATACTTACTAAAATAACTCCGCAACGATTTCATGAAATTGTGTATTCCTTTGTTTACCGGCTGATTAACCCGTTTTCCGGAGATGTTGGCTGAAGAATTACGCATTGTAAATTTGTTTTTCAGGTTTATAGCTTTTACTTCCAATCAATTCTCCATTCTTGTATAAGGTATAGTTATTCGAAAAGAATCCTTTCTTCCGGGTCAGTTTGAGTTGCATTGCCTTATTTTTTGCAACAATTTACATCATTTACCGGAAATATTGCTTTTGCTAAACTGAAAATTTCAGTAATCATCTCCCTTCATATTCTTTGGTAAAAGATGAGAATCATCCCAACAGGGTTGCATCTTTTGAAAAATGCAAAAGACTATTTGATATCCACAAAATGCATTGTGGACAAAAAGTTCAAAAACTACCGGTATTTTGTTTCTGGAAACCTTTTCTTTTATTCATTTTTGTATTATGAAAGGGAAATTTGCTTTAACGCTAACCGTTCACCGGATTTTGGGTCCCGTTTACAACCCGGTAATGATATTGCCGAGTGCCAACCGGGAATACTACACCGTTACCGACCGGCTCTCGCTGGCCAACCTCCGGCAATACGAGCAAATGCTCTCTCCCGAAGAAATTTCACTGGTTCAGGTAATTGAAGAATACAGCGACAACCAGCTCCTCAAGGTTTTCTCAAAGAAGAAGATCAGCGCCCAGGACTTCCTGGCTGCCGTTGACGAAACCCTTTACGAACGCCAGCTGCGCCCGTATATCGAACGCCGCCTGCTCCGCTGCACCGAGCTCTTCTCGGGAACCGACATCCCCGTTTACCTGAAAAAGCAGCACAACAATATTTACGACTCCGACAGGATATACCTGCAAGACGACACTGCCGAAGCCGTGTTCAACTTCATTCGCAACAGTGAGGGTGTGAAATACCACCTCTCAGTTTTACATAACGACGAATCCATCAGCCTTACCGGTAAAAACGGTTTTGTGCTGGTGAACGAGCCCTGCCGTTTGGTTCTTGGTAACCGCATTTTCCAATTCGATGACATTGACGGCAAAAAACTGCTGCCCTTCCTGAAAAAGCCATCCATCAGCATACGCACAGAAACCGAGAAGAAGTTCCTTGAAACCTTTGCAAAACCGGTGATCCAGAAATACAAGGTACAGGCAACCGGTTTCACCATAACCGACCAGCATCTGAAACCCAAACCGGTGCTCTCGTTAGAAGCCAATATAAACGGACTGCCCGTGCTGATGCTCCGGTTCAGCTATGACGACAAAGCTGTTTACCTGGCCGGAAAAAAGTCGGAACTGCTGGTCACCCTGCGGCACGAAATCAACCAGGTGGCATTCCAGAGACTGAACCGGGACCTGGTTTATGAAAACCACATCATCACTTCTCTGCTCGAGCTTGGCCTGGCCAACCTGGATGCTTCTTCTTTTTCACCCCTGAATACGCGGAAATCTGAAAACATCCTGCAGTCGTATGAGCTGGTCAACTGGCTGAATCAGAACAGCAAAGCATTAAAAAAGCTGGGGATTGAAATAACGCAGGCGAACCAGTCGCACCGTTACTACCTGCAAAATCTGGAGCTTAAAATAAAGGTAAAAGAAAACAAGAACGACTGGTTTGATATTCATGCCGTGGTGGAGTTTGATGATTTCGAGATTCCCTTTATCAAATTCAGAAGTTACCTACTCGAAGGGCGGCGGGAATTTGAGCTCCCCGACGGCAGGATCATTGTACTTCCCGATGAATGGTTTGCCCGATTCAAAGATGTCTTCACTTTTGCCCGGGAAACCAACAACGAGCTACAGCTGGAAAAGCAGCATTTCCCGCTGCTGAAAGACAGTCTGCAGGGACTTGACACCTCATACGCCGGCAAAATCAAAAAATGGATTGATACAGCTCTTTTTGAGGATCAGCCTGTTCCTGAAGAAATAAAGGCTGAATTGCGCGATTACCAGAAAAAGGGTGTGAGCTGGATGTGGAAGCTATACACCAATGATTTCGGCGGTTGCCTTGCAGATGATATGGGACTTGGAAAAACACTCCAGACGCTTACCCTGATGCAACAGGTCATCAACGAAGAAAAGAAACGGCATCGCGGTCCGGTGAACTCGGTTTTCGAACGCCAGCTTACCATATTCGACTCTCCCGAAGCAGCCGACATCAAGGCAAAACCTTCCATGATCATTGTCCCCTCAACCCTGATACACAACTGGATCAACGAGGCCGAACGGTTTGCGCCCCAGTTGAAAACGGGATTTTACGGAGGCCAGAACCGCAAATCATTTCATTATTATTATAACAACTACGATCTGATTGTCACTTCCTACGGACTGGTGCGCAACGACCTGGATGCCATCAGGTCCTATGAATTCCTCTACCTGATTCTTGACGAAAGTCAGGTGATCAAAAACCCGCATTCCAAAACCTACAAGGCGATGATCGGGTTGAGTTCTGAACATCGTATTGTGCTTACGGGAACGCCTATAGAAAATTCGCTGGGTGACCTGTGGGCACAGATGAATTTTGTGAATCCGGGATTGCTGGGTAATTATGAGTTCTTCCGGAATCAGTTTGCCAATCCCATTGAGAAAGAGAACGATGAGAAAAGGGCACGCGCCCTGCGAACGCTGATTAAGCCTTTTGTGCTCAGAAGAACCAAGAGTGAGGTGGCTCGCGAATTGCCTGCTCTTACACAACAGGTTATATACTGCGATATGTCGGAATCGCAGGAGTCATTTTATGAAACCGAAAAGTCGAAAGCTCGGAACCTGATCCTTGACAACATCAACAAGCAGGGCCTTGAAAAATCCTCGTTCATCATTCTGCAGTCGCTCACCCGGCTGCGGCAGGCCGCCAACCATCCGGTGCTGATTGACAACAGCTATACTGAGGATTCCGGGAAACACGACCTGGTAATCGACCACATGAAGAATGTGATTGCCGAAGGACATAAAGCGCTTATTTTTTCATCGTTTGTGAAAAACCTTGAATTGTATGCCTCATTTTGCGATCAGGCGGGGATTCCGTATGCGATGCTCACGGGCGATATTCCGCAGCAGCAGCGCGAGGCCATCATCAAAAAATTCCAGGATGATCCGGGCGTGCACCTGTTCTTTATATCCATCAAGGCGGGTGGGTTCGGACTGAACCTGACATCAGCCGATTACGTGTTCATCCTCGATCCCTGGTGGAACCCGGCTGTGGAGGAGCAGGCGCTGAGCAGGGCTCACCGCATCGGTCAGAAAAAGAAGGTTTTCGTGTACCGGTTTATCACCAAGGATACGCTCGAAGAGAAAATACATACGCTTCAGGAAAAAAAATCGCAACTGGCCGAAAATTTCATCAACAACAACAATCCGTTTGTGGCAGGGGATAAGGAGGAGCTGATGAAGCTGCTGGAGTAGTTTACAATGAAGAATGAATAATGAACAATGAATAATGAACAATGAAGAATGAACAATGAATAATATACTGTATTGTAACCTGACTGCTGCGGATCTATAATGTATTCTAGCCTTCTGGTCTTAGATCTTGGTTCTTGGTTCTTGGTTCTTGGCTCTCGGTTCTTGGTTCTTGGATCTTGGTTCTTGGATCTACTTGTCACTCTTCCTAAGCCCCAGCTCCGCAGCTTTTTCCATCATCAGCTGAAATGCTTCATCATAGTTGTTGCGTATGTCACCCTCGAGGATGGCTTCCTTGATGGCATTCTTGATGATGCCCACTTCGCGGCAGGGGCCTATATTAAATGTTTTCATGATGAGCTCACCGTCAACGGGCGGCTGAAAATTGCGCACTGCGTCCTTTTCCTCAATTTCCCTAAGCTTCTGCCTCACCAGTTGGAAGTTGTTCAGGTACAACCGTACCTTTTCGTCGTTTTTCGAAGTAATGTCGGCTTCACAGAGCATCATCAGGTCGTCGATATCATCACCGGCTTCGAACAACAAGCGGCGGACTGCAGAGTCAGTTACTTCCTCTTCAACAAGCGCAATGGGCCTGAGGTGCAACAGCACCAGCTTTTGCACATATTTCATGGAAGTCCCAAGCGGGAGATGGAGCCTGCGGAAGATTCCCGGCACCATTTTGGAACCCAGGAATTCGTGACCATGAAATGTCCACCCGTGACCTTTAATGTACTTACGGGTTTCGGGTTTGGCAATATCGTGCATGATGGCGGCCCAACGCAGCCAAAGGCTATCTGATTTCACGGATAACGTATCGAGAACCTGCAGCGTGTGTTTGAAGTTGTCTTTATGCCTTACTTTATCTACTACTGCCACGCCCTTCAGCTTGTCGAATTCCGGAAAAATGATCTGAAGCAAACCGGTTTGCTCCAGCAAGATAAAACCCTGTGAGGGCATACCGGAAAGAATCATCTTATTCAATTCATCAATGATTCGCTCTGCAGAGATGATATTGATGCGCTCGCGGTTATGGCGAATGGCTTCCAGCGAACGGTTCTCAATGGTGAAACCCAGTTGTGTGGAAAACCGGATGGCCCGCATCATGCGTAAAGGATCATCAGAGTAGGTAATATCGGGATCAAGCGGGGTGCGGATCAGCTTCTTTTCAAGATCGCTCCTGCCGTTAAATGGATCGAGAAGTTCGCCGTAAGTTTCGCTGTTCAGCGAAATGGCCATGGCGTTGATGGTAAAATCGCGCCGGTTCAGATCATCTTCCAGAGTGCCGTTTTCAACCACCGGTTTCCGTGAATCGGCATTATAGGATTCTTTGCGGGCGCCCACGAATTCAAGTTCCAGGTCATCGAAACGAAGCATGGCCGTACCGAAGTTTTTATAAACACTGATCCGGCCCTTTTTACCCAATTTCTTAGCCAGACTTTTTGCCAGTTCAATGCCGCTTCCCACAACCACAATGTCGATGTCCTTTGATGTGCGCCTGAGGAGCAGATCTCTGACATAGCCCCCGATGACAAAGCCCTGCAGCTTGTTTTCAGCAAGGACCTCCGATAGTATGGGGAAAATTTTGTGATTGAGCGGAATGTTCATGAATGAAATGTATATCGGCACAAAAATAGTATTTTCATAGCACAACCTACAACATACAACATTTAACCAACATACAACCGCTCTGTTTTTATTCAGATAAATTGCCTACATTTGCCCCGTATTTCACTAAGGGGGTGCCCTAAAAAATCGGGCTGAGATCATACCCTTAGAACCTGATCCGGGTAATGCCGGCGAAGGGAATTGGTGGCAATGACGAACGTTGCCGCTGTTTCATTAACATAAAAAATTTTCATTATGAAGCAGGTATGCATTTTACTTGCATTGGTTTGCTTTTCATGGCAGGCCCATGCGCAATTCTCCATCAAGGGGACGGTGACGGGACATGATCAGGAACTGCTGATCGGCGCTCATGTACTAATTACAAACACTTATTATCAGACAACTACCGACAGCAAGGGCAGTTTCGCTTTTAACGGACTGAAACCGGGCCCTTATGAAATGAAGGTAAGCTATGTGGGTTACGAAACCTATGCTGCAAAAGTTGAAGTTGGAGCTGACGTTGATTTGCAAATTGAATTAAAGGAATCGCCTGTTGTTGGTGATGCCGTTATTGTGTCGGCCGTAAGGGCCTCGCAAAACACACCCACTACCTTCAGCACGATGAACAAGGACGATATCAGCAGAAACAACACGGCCCAGGATCTTCCCTATGTGCTGAACATGGAACCATCGGTGGTGGCCACTTCTGATGCAGGTACCGGAATTGGTTACACCGGACTCCGGATCAGGGGAAGCGACATCACCCGCATCAATGTAACCATCAATGGCATACCTCTTAACGATCCCGAATCACATGCAGTGTATTGGGTAGATGTTCCCGATTTTGCCAGCTCGGTCAACAGCCTGCAACTGCAACGCGGCGTTGGCTCATCCACCAACGGAGCCGGTGCATTTGGCGCATCGATGAACCTGGAAACCAATTCCATTCAGGCAAAACCATACGGACTGGTAAGTCTCGGCGCCGGATCATTCAATACCTGGAAAACTTCCTTTCAGGGAGGGACCGGACTGATGCGCGACCACTGGTATTTTGAAGGAAGAGCATCGGCACTGGGATCGGATGGCTATATCGACAGGGCCACATCAGACCTGAGTTCATATTTCATACAGGGAGGATACTACAGTGATAAAACCCTGATCAAGGCGATTGCCTTTGGTGGAAAGGAAAAAACCTACCAGGCATGGAATGGCATTGATGCTGCTACCATGGCCTCTGAACGTACCTTTAATTCTGCTGGTGCTATTTATGATGAAAACTGGAATGTAACCGGATACTATGATAACCAAACCGACAACTATGTGCAAAACCATTACCAGTTACACATTTCACAACGCCTGGCACAAAACCTCAACCTGAATGTTGCCGGTCACCTGACCTCGGGAAAGGGTTACTATGAAGAATATAAGCAGAATAAACCATTTGCCGATTACGGGCTGGATAACCTGTATTTCGGATTGGACAGTGTTTCCAACGGAGGCTCTTACAGCTATTTCTACCATGATACGGTTACCAACACCGATTTGGTGCGCCGCCGCTGGCTCGACAACAAGTATTACGGGCTCACCTGGTCATTGCATTACAAGCCCGGCAAAGCAGATATCATCATCGGGGGTGCCTATAACAAATTCGACAAAGCCAAACATTACGGCGAAATCATTTGGGCCGAATTTGCAAGTGTTCCCAATGACCACCGGTATTATGAAAACACGTCGTTTAAAACCGAATTTAATGCGTTTGCAAAAACTGCCTGGTCGCCTATTGATGCACTCACTCTGTATGCCGATTTGCAGTATCGCACCATTACTTACAAATGCAACGGAATTGAAAGCCATCTGGAGCCGGTGACCATCCATGAGACCTTTCACTTCTTCAATCCCAAAGTTGGTTTAAGTTATAACATCAGGCCGGGAACCTTATACCTTTCATACAGCATTGCCCACCGCGAGCCCATCAGGGACGACTATACCGATGCCATTACCGGTGAAAAGCCAAAACACGAAATGCTGGGAAATCTGGAGGCAGGAATTCGCAAAGCAGGGCCTAATTATCAATATGCCGTGAATTACTACCTGATGAATTACCGAGACCAGCTGGTGCTCACCGGGGCTATTAATGACGACGGTCAGTATGTGAGAAAAAATGCAGGTAAAAGCTACCGCACCGGAGTGGAACTCTCCGGTGGATACAAACCCGCAAAAATGCTTGAAGTTATGGGTAACCTGAGCCTGAGTGCAAATAGAGCCGATTATAAACAGGAAGACGAAGAAGGCCAACTGGTGAACTACACCAATTCAACTCTGTCATTTTCACCAGGACTTACCGGAAGTTCACAGGTGCGCTTTTTCCCCTTCAAACAGTTTGAAATGGATTGGATGTTGAAATATGTTGGCAAACAATACCTTGACAATACCGAAAATGAAGAATTGGTTCTTGATCCATATCTGGTGAACAACCTCAGACTGGCCTACCTGATTAGCGGTAAGAATACGCCTGATGTGGAGCTCACGCTGATGATCAACAATTTATTCAATGAAAAGTACGAATCAAATGGCGCTGTTTATGGAAATACACCGTATTACTACCCCCAGGCCGGAATCCACATCATGGCCGGCTTGAATGTTAAATTCTAATTGTTAATTAACTGATAATATGCATATAAAGAAAAATAGTTAAAAAAATCTTAAATTTTTAAAATTGGCGAAACTAATCTGGCATGATTTTCGTTATATAGTTACAAGGGTTAATAATTAGTTTTGATTTGGGTTAAATAATAGTTTTTCTAGGTTTTTTTTTCGTAATTTTAGGTTTAATGGTTAGGGTTAAAAAGCGGGAGTCTACAAAGGCTCCTGCTTTTTTTTTATAGTAATTCAAACGTTTGCGGTCAAGATAAGAACAAATTAATCACCCGGATACCACAAATAATTCAAATTTTTACTTCTTTTGTAGTTGAAAATGAACCCAACTAGTCCGCGATGATAAGTTTGTACAAAGAAGTCTGGAAAGCTTGTCACTCCTCAGTTTGCTCCATCAGGTTCCTGAACGGGAATGATATAGAAATCGTATGCACCACCGGTTTTAGAGCGGGCGATTACCTGTTGACTCATGATATGGTGAACAGGCTTCACAAAGCAGAGTTTGTTGAAATCAAATTTGTAAAGGAAGACGGGCACACCGTGGCGGCCATGGAGCGACTTTCGATGCATGATTTCCAGGAACGCATCATCACCTCATATGATCAGGAAATAACCGGGTTTTCACTCATATCAATTGCCGATCTTTCATTCAATGAGATTCCCGCACTGGCATTTGCAGTCAACCGGCACATATACATCGGTCAGGCTGTGGCACTGATCGGGTTCCAATATGACAATCCGAGCCTGACTATTAAGTCGGGTATCATTTCAGCACATATTCACCGAAATGGGAATCGCTACCTGCAATTCGACGGGTCCACCATCTGGGGAAATTCAGGAGGGCCGCTTATCGACCTGAAGACCAATGAAGTTATGGGCATAATCGGCTACAAGCTCGATCGCAAAAACAAATCCTACGAGAAGATGATGGAGATCAGCAGTTCCAACATCAAAATGCTCGAGAAAGCTCAGGGAGAGTTTGAAGTTTCAGGTGTCGATCCCATCCAGGTGCTTATCGCCTGGCAAAAACAAATACTCCAACTGGCCTCCGAAATTTATAAAGCTTCCGGAAGCGGAATCGGTGTGGCCATTGACATCAAAACAGTCAACCGGTTGCTGAAAGATTCCGGGGTGGATATTTGAAGTTCGGAGTTCGGAGTTGACTGCTACTGCCACTGCCACTGCTACTGCCGCTGCTTCTTCCCCCTCAGACTGTTGTAATCGATGTAATACAGAATCTTAAGTGATAAACTATTTATCTGATCTGACTTCCAGGTTTTGCTGAAATTGTTCCAGTAATCGCTGATCACTCTTTCGCCGCTGGTACTTATTGCATTTTTCCATGCAAGCGAAAGTTCCGATCCGGGGGCAAATATCCACTGAAACACCAGGTCGATATTGAACGCATTATAGTTGTTATCCTTGTTCTCATTATAGTTTAAATCAGTCAGGAGCGTGCCATCGTTCTGCAATTGGAAGAATTCCTTATTTTCGGCACCCGACCAGTAATGTCGCATCCTGAAACTGATACCTGATTTATTGTTAAATGTATAGGTTGTATTGATCACATTTTCAAAGGTATTCACATTCCGTTTTGCGAAAAATATAGAATCCTCAGCATCTGTTTTATCAATATATCCCCGGTCGTTTATCTGGTTTTCGATGAAATTGCTATAACTCAACTGCAGATGCCTCCCGATTCTGGCACTTACATATACATTCGCATTTCTGTATCGCTGATCGGTATCAGGCTGCCCGGACACATCAAGACCCAATTGAAATATCACAGGCTTGGTGCCGCTTGTATAACCCCAGAAATAATACTCGTAATTCCAGGGCTCTTTGAAATATCTACCCGCAACCCTGGTCACATAGTAATCATGATAGGTACCGTTGACATTAAAACCGACTTCGAACCCATAATTATTCTTAAACTCGTTGTAATAATGCATACCAACTGAATTACCGGATACTGCCCAGGGTTCATACATGCGGTTGTGGCTGTACCATAGATTGCCGCTCAACTGCCTGAAAATACCAAAAGGCTCAACGATCCCATAATAAATGAATGCCTCGGTTTCCAGTTCATTGTTCCGGCGCAGATATCCCAGATCGTTCGGATTGTATTTATCGGAAATAATGCTTTGTGAAATTCCATACTGGAGTTTCCCGCTGTTCTTCTCAATTTCCAGGTCGGCAAAGTATCCGGTTTCATGTTCACCATTGGTGCGGGTACTGTAGCCTCCTTTGCCATTAACTGCGTATGTCTTCTTCTTGTTCCTGATCTGGAAATCGGTAGCAGTCACGTTAGCCCGAAAAGGATTATTTGCCATGAACATGTTGGTGTTAATGAGGCTGATGTATGAGTTGTTTTTAAGTGATTTATCGATCACTGCAACATTGTAATTGGTGAAAGGCTGAATCAGCACATCGCGTTTTTCGCCGGTCAGCGTATCTTTCAATTCAGCATTCGAAGGCAGCGACATGGCATTCAGCAGTCCAAGCCCCCACCCTTTTGTAGTTCTTCCCGAAACCTTGGTGGCATTTAAAAGTTGTGTTTCTGTAGGATTGTAATCCACCTCTTCTTGATCTTCTTTTTCATCCCAAATTCTGCCGGAAAACTTGGGACTGGAGCCAATCCTTCTTGAATAAAAAATTCCGCCACGATCAAACAGTTCGGTGCCCTCGGTAAAGAATTGTCTTTTTTCGGAATAGTACAACTCATAGGGGGAGAGATTCAACCGCTTGTCATCCGACTGGATTTGCCCGAAATCGGGAACAAGCATCATGTCGAGTGTAAAACTTTCGCTGAGGCCATATTTCACATCCATCCCACCCTTGTAAGTAAAATCGGGCTTCGACTTTCCGGTCTTGAATTCGGTATAAGCCGCAGCATAGGGACTTACTGAAAGTCGCACAGGTGGCCTGATATCCTTAATGCCGGCAAGTTCACCTTCCTGGTGAATGAACCCCGACACCTGACGGTCAATAAAATTCCAGGAATTGTTGGAATTGTACCGCTTGAGATTTCTGAACATATTCATTCCCCAGGTTCCGTTACCATTTTCCGGAAACCTTAAGGCCGAATAAGGAATTTTAAGCTCCACAATCCATCCTTTGTCGGTAATGCGGGTTTTACTTTGCCAAACTGCATCCCAACTTCCATCTTCATAATCGCCACTGGTTTTTATGGCTTTGATATCAGTTTGAACGCCTGCCGGTGTGATAAAAAAGCCATAGGCCAACTGACCCTGGTTGTATGGGTCGAGGTAAATGCCAAAGTAGTCTGACCGGCCAATATTGTCCCTTGCTGACAGAAAATTGTAAATACTGTCGGGATCGTCATACATGATGCCGCCTACATATATGGCTGCCTGGTCGTAGAGGATGTAAACCTCGGTTGGGCGGTATGAGGGTCTGCCATTATAAGGTTGCAACTGGACAAAATCTTTTGCCGGAAGGGCTTGTGAATAAGCCGGTTCATCCAGAATTCCGTCGATGGTAATGGGCTCGGTGACATAAAAAGCCTGCACGGTCTTTTTTTGCTGGGCATTCAGGATTACTGCCGGGATCAGCAATGTAAGAATCAGAAACAATCTCATCAAATCAGTGTTATAAGTTATTTTTTTGATCGAGTCGACAGGAAAATTGGAAAAGGGTTACACTACATACGTTTGTTCAGTAAAAATGCTGCATATATTTTATACAATCTGAAAAAAAATGCTGTCCTATTGGTTAAAAAACATCAATGCATAATATGACCGTTTGATGGGTGTGTTACCCTATATTACCTCCCTCTCAACACAAAATCATGTGATTCGGGTGCGACGCTGTTGATGCTTACTGTTTCGAAATAATTATTTCCCGGTTGCACTGCCTTAAACTCGACAGGAACATAATGCTCACCATAGCCACGGGCCAAGCCGTTTTTATTCACTTTCTCCACCAGCACGGTTTGTTGCTTTCCGATAAATGACTTCCGGTATGCTTGTTTGTTTTCATGAGCCAGCTGACGGACGATCAGGCTGCGCTCCTGTTTTACCGGTTCCGGAATATGATTGGGCATGAGTTCGGCACGTGTACCTTTGCGAACGGAATACTTGAAGGTGTGGACATGACTGAATCCGGCCTGTTTGATCACGTTGCAGGTTACCCTGAAATCTGCTTCCGTTTCACCGGGAAAGCCCACCATGATGTCGGTGGTGAAGTTGAACAGCGAGATTCGTTTCCTGAGTTCCTCAACAATCTTCATGTAAGATGCAAGCTTATAAGTCCTGTGCATTTCCGCCAGAATCCTGTCGGAACCGCTTTGCAGGCACAAGTGCAGGTTTGGGCACAATTTCGGATTGTTGAAGAGTTCGAAGAATGCCGCTCCATAACCCTCAGGTTCAATGGAGGATATGCGCACCCTGAAATCACCGCCAATGTCCATAATTTTTTCCAGCAACCGGGTAAAATCAACACCTGCATCATCATACCGGCTGATGTTGACTCCGGTGAGCACTATTTCCTTATAGCCCAGCCGGATCACCTCACGGATGTTTTCAATGATTTCAGATACCGGCCGGCTGACAGCCCTGCCCCTGACCATGGGCACAATGCAGAAGGTGCAAAAATTGTCGCATCCATCCTGGATCTTGATCATGCTCCGGGTATGTAAACTTTTCTCGGTAACTGAAAAGCTAAAAACATTTGATTCCAGCTGTTCGGGGGCAATGATCTCTCCATTGAAATGTGCTTCCACAAGCGGTAAAATACGACTTTTATGCCTGTTGTCAACTACATAAGCAATATCTTCTCTTTCTTTCAGATAGCTTTCCTGGCTTTCGGCCATGCAACCGGTTACTACAACAAGGCCCCCTCCGGCATTCCGTACAGCTTGATTTATGGCTGTTTTCGATTTGTGATCGCCCTGGTTGGTGACTGTGCAGGTGTTGATCACATAAACATCTGCCTTTTCGGTAAAACGAACGATTTCGTAACCCGACCTGAAGAAGTCGGTCACCACGGCATCGGTTTCAAACTGGTTGAGCCGGCAGCCAAGCGTTTTGAAAGCAACTTTTCGTTTCATGATACCGGCTGAGCTGTTGCAGTTTCTTTAACCAATGTCCCTTCAATAGAATAAGGTGCAGCAGAAGTAATGTCGAGCCAGATAAAAGTCCCGGGTGCCACATGGTTCACTGAGGCAAACCTTACCACAATACGGCCCTCGGTAATCCCCGAAAAATAGCCCGGCTTGCGGTCGTAGCCCGTTACCAACACCCGCATTCTTTTCCCGATCAGTGCCTTGTTGTATTCAATGGTATGCCGGGTAAGCTCGTCGGTAAGCAAATGAAGGCGTTCCTTCTTGACCTGCTGCGGAATATCATCGTCCCATTTGGCACTGGCGGCGCCAGGCCTGGGAGAATACAAGGCGATGTATGCCATGTTGTATTTGAACCGTTCCATAGCCAACCGGGAATTCTCCAACTCGTCCTCGGTTTCTCCGGTAAAGCCCACGATGATATCAGTAAAAAGAGTAGCTCCGGGCACGATCCGGCGAATCGAATCAACAATACGTTCGTAGTCAGCCAGGGTATGCCTGCGGTTCATTCTTTTCAGCACGCTGTTGTCACCCGACTGTAAAGGCAGATGAATTTGCTTCGCCAGGCAGTCATATTGCGCAATGGTATGCAACACATCGTCATTCATGTCGCGCGGATGCGGCGAGGTAAAGTATACCCAGAACTCTTTTCCGGAGGACTGGCCAAATTCTCCGACAGCTTTCAGCAGTTCCGGGAAGGATAATTCGGTGCCCTGCTTATCCAATCCGTATGAATTCACATTCTGCCCCAGCAAAGTGATTGATTTATAGCCTTGTCCGACCAGTCGTTTCAGTTCATCCAGAATTTCCCCGGAAGGCCTGGATATTTCTCGACCCCGGGTATAAGGCACGGCGCAATAGGTGCAAAACTTGTCGCACCCGTTTTGTATGGGAATGAATGCTTCATAGTCCGAAACGTACGTAGGATGAACCATCCAGAATTCACGGATTTTTTCCTTGGGTTGGGGAGTATGCGCGTGAGGTACGCCGTATTGCCGGATCATATCGGGGAAATCAGGCAATTCGGCCATGGTAAAAACAAAATCAAACAATTTGAGGAATTTCTCCCGGTCAGCCGGAAGGACGCATCCCGATACGAAAGTCAACAGGTTTCGTTTGTTTTTCTGCCGGTTCCACCGGGCAATTTTGGAATATACTTTGTCGATTGATTTCTGCCTTACCGAGCAGGCAATAACACCCAGCAGGGCAGCCTCCTCCTCGCTATCGGTCCACTGGTAACCCATCCCCTCAATCACAGTCCGCACACGCTCGCTGTCTGACCTGTTCATCTGGCAGCCCAGCGTCAAGATATGGTATTTCATTTGTTGAACAAAAACCTATGGTTTCAAAATTCGCGCAAAGATACATTATTACCCTGTAATACCATGAAGTTAATGTAGATTCTGCCAGCAGCGCGAAAGCCAGGGAATTTATTCGCAACCAGTTGGAAAAGCCCTTGTTTTTAAGTTATTTTTGCAATGAAAAACTGATAACCTTTGATCTATCCGCAATCATTTGAAAGTAAAACCGGATTTGACCTGGTGCGAAACCTGGTCAAAGAACACTGTTTGTTTGCACCCGGCAGGCAGAAGGTAGAAGAAATGCACCTGCTGACGGATTTTCGTTCACTGAAGGATATTATTGAACAGACCGCAGAATTCAAGGAGATCTGTCTTTTTGAAGAGAATTTTCCGGCCGACAATTACCACGACCTCACGCCAGGGCTGAAGAAAGCGAAGGTAGCAGGTGCATATCTTGACACGGAAGAGGTGTTCGACCTGAAACGATCGCTGGAAACCATCAAGGCCATTATCCGGTTTTTCAAGAACACGGCTGCCGAAAAATACAGCTGTCTGAAGAAAATGGTTGGAGAAGTCAGGTATTTCAGTTATGTCGATGACCGGATTGATGCCATACTGTCAAAGCATGGCAAAATAAAGGACAATGCATCGGCTGAACTGCGAAGAATACGTGAAGACATTGCCCAGAAGCAGGCAAGCGCAGGGAAGAAGCTTCAAAGCATTCTCAAGAGGGCCATTGATGAAGGGTACATTGAAAAAGACACAGCGGTTTCAATCCGCAACGGCCGCCAGGTGATTCCTGTGCCGTCATCAAACAAGAGGAAGATCAGCGGCATTGTTCATGATGAATCAGCCACAGGTCGCACCGCATTTGTTGAACCTGCAGAAGTAGTTGAGCTGAATAACGAGATCAGGGAACTGGAGATTGCCGAAACCCGCGAGATCATTAAAATTCTTATTGCCTTTACCGATGACATCAGACCCTATGCTGACGATCTGCTAGCCACTTATGATTTCCTGGGAACCATTGATTTCATAAGGGCTAAAGCGTTGTTTGCCCTGAGGATCAACGCCGGAATGCCGGCACTGGTAAATTCTCCGGGCTTTCGCTGGAAAAAGGCTTTGCATCCTCTGCTCTACCTTCATCATAAGAAAGAGAACAAGGAAGTCGTTCCGCTTGACATTTTTCTGGACGATCAAAACAGAATTCTGCTGATTTCAGGACCTAATGCAGGAGGAAAATCGGTTTGCCTCAAAACGGTTGGGCTTGTACAGTATATGCTGCAATGCGGCATGCTCATTCCCGTCGTGGAAAGTTCAGAGGCAGGCATCTTTAAAGATATTCTCATTGACATAGGTGATGAGCAGTCGATTGAAAACGACCTGAGCACTTACAGTTCCCATTTGCTGAACATGAAGGTTTGTCTTAAAAACGCATCTCCGCAGAGCCTGGTGCTGATTGACGAGTTCGGCACAGGTACCGAGCCAAGGATCGGTGGTGCCATTTCGGAATCCATTCTGGAAGCGCTAAATTCAAAAGGAACATATGGGGTGATCACCACGCATTACTCGAACCTGAAACACTTTGCCGCTGAAACGCCGGGCATAGCAAACGGGGCTATGATGTTCGACACCGGAAAAATGAAACCGCTTTTCAGGCTTGAGATTGGCAAACCAGGCAGTTCTTTCGCCATCGACATAGCCCGGCAAATAGGCTTGCCCGACGATATCCTGAAAAGCGCATCGGAAAAAGCAGGTGAAGACCACATCAACTTCGACAGGCACCTCAGGGAAATCATCCGCGACAAAAGGTACTGGGAAGAAAAGCGTGACAAAATAAGGATTGCAGAAAAGAAACTGGCCGGCATGCTGGAACAATATGAAGAAGAGCTGGGCCAGACCAAAAAAATGCGGAAGGAAATTCTTGAAAAAGCGCGGCTTGAGGCAGAGAACCTGCTTTCAAGCAGCAATAAGGAAATCGAAAAAACCATCAGGTTAATCCGGGAAAGTCAGGCTGAAAAGGAAATTACCCGGGAAGCGCGGAAGAACCTGGAAAGCTTCAGACAGAAAACGCAGGAGGCACCTGAAACATCATCAGGGGATCTTGAGAAGAAAATAGGTGAAGTAATCCGGAGAGCCGGAATATTCCGCAAAGAAGAAAAGAATATCGCCCCGAAAGCACCGATTGAAAAAGACACAGCGTTGTCACCCGGTGTCCGGGTAAGAATTATCAGTCTGCAAACCGAAGCGGAAGTGCTTGAAATTAACGGCGACAATATACTGGTTACTTATGGCGAAAGCATGATCACATCGGTGAAAAGGACAAACCTTGAGAAAATATCAACCAAAGAAAAGGATTCGAGGCAGCGCCAGGGAAGGGCTTCACAATTCGACTGGAGTATCAGCCAGCGCAAGCTTAATTTCAAACCCGAGATTGATATTCGTGGCAAGCGTGGAGAAGAGGCTGTTGACATCGTAAGAAATTTCGTGGATGATGCCACCGTGGTCGGCGTATCGGAATTGCGCATTTTGCATGGAAAGGGCAACGGTATTCTGAAAAGCATGGTGAGAGACTACCTGAAAAGCCTTGATGTCGTGCGCTCCTGCAAGGATGAGCATGTAGAACTTGGTGGATCGGGGATAACCGTTGTTTTGCTTGATTTTTGAAATAATGAAAGCAGCGCCCGGTATAAAAATCACTTGCGCAAAATCAACTCCCCGTATAGCCTACGTGGCCAAATTCCTTTCGGAATATGCCCTCGGTGCGGGGGTTGAAATTGTGGCCGGTCAGACACCCAAAGCATTGCACGACCTGATTGATGCGGGCCATATTGTGATTCATTATGGTCATGAGCCGGTTGATGGAGCATTCAGCATCTTCTCAACCGGTTTAACAGAAGAACAAGGTATCGCACCACATGTTCCTACCGCGGTCAGAATCAACGGGCAAACCATCTTGTTTCCGGCACCTGATGGTTTTGATCTGCCCTTTGATCTTTTCTCGGGAGTATTTTATCTGTTGAGCCGTTATGAGGAGTACCTGCCACATCAGAAAGACCGTAACGGACGCTTTGAGGCCAACCAGAGCCATGCCTTCCAGAACGGATACCTTGGGGAGCCGGTAATTGACCAGTGGCTGTTAATGCTAAAAACCGGGCTGAAAAAAAAATACCCGGCAATTGATTTCCCTGCCCGCCAATTCAACTTTGTATCAACAGTTGACATTGACAATCCATGGGCATACCTGAACAGGGGTTTCCTGCACACAGCAGGCGGTTTGTTAAAGAACCTGCTGCAACTGCATTTCAGAGAATGGCAATACCGTATCCGGGTTTTGAGGCGAAAACAACCCGATCCCTTTGACACCTATGGTCGTATATTTAAACTTGAAAAGCAGTATGGTTTCCGTTCGCTGTTTTTTTTTCTCATGGGCAATTATGGAAAAAAAGATACCAATTATGCTATTAACAGCATCCCTTTTAGGAAACTGCTGAATTCTCTTAAGTCCTCGCGCGTCATTGGCATTCACCCTTCATACAAATCATACCAAAAGCCACATATCCTTAAATCGGAATTAGAACGATTTACAGGCCTGCTGGGGAAAAAGCCGGAGGTCAGCAGGCAACACTATTTGGTGTTTCGGTTGCCTGAAACATTCCGGAATCTCATCTTGCTCAATATTCAAACCGACTATTCCATGGGATATGCCACCCATGTTGGTTTTCGGGCGGGTACCAGCCTGCCGTTCAGGTTTTATGACCTCATCAATGAAGAGGAAACCGGTCTTTCATTGCACCCGTTTGCTGTGATGGATGTTACGCTAAGGCAGTATATGGGTTTAAAACCGGATGAAGCAAGAGAAAGGATTGAGCTGTTAATTGAAAAACTGGAAACAACCGGTGGAATTTTCACGAGTCTCTGGCACAATGAATCACTTTCTGAATACGGCGAATGGAAAGGCTGGAGGGAAGTGTTCAATCACATGGTGAAGAAAGCAGCAGGTCATTAATTCACTTTACCTGGAAACAGCAGTTTCGTGAACGGCATGATATTTTTTCCGGTACAGAAAAAAAGCAACAAGCGTAACCAGTGTAATCAAGGCGCCCAGCAGGTATGCCAGAGAACCGGGCAGGGAAAACCCTTCCGGTGCAAACAAGATATAGGTGACAGTTACAGCGGTCATAAAAACGGCCGGAATCAAGGTAATCCAGTACATTTTTTTCTCCTGTGCCAGGTATACGGTAATGGTCCACAGCACACACATGCCTAAAGTCTGATTGGCCCAGGCGAAGTACCTCCAGATAATGCTGAAATCGATTCGTGTCAGCAGGTATCCAATAACAAACAAAGGTATGCTGATCATCAGTCTGTTCTTTATCGGTCCTTGTTTGAAATTAAGGAAATCAGCCACTATCAGCCGGGCTCCGCGGAAAGCAGTATCACCCGATGTGATCGGCGCAGCGACAACTCCGAGCAGAGCCAGTGCTGCACCAAATTTTCCGAGCAAGGAATGTGATATTTCATTAACCAGGTAAGCGGCGTTTCCCTGATGCGCGTTCATCATGTCGTTGAGCTCCCTGATTCCGCCGTAAAAGCTCATTCCGATCATGGCCCAGATTAGCGCTACAATGCCTTCAGAAATCATGGCACCATAGAAAACCCTGCGGCCATATCGTATGCTGGTAAGACATCGGGCTACCAAAGGCGACTGGGTGGCATGAAATCCGGATATAGCGCCGCAGGCAATGGTAATAAAAAGCATGGGGAAAATAGGAAACCTGGCTGCTTCAGCATGACTGTTTTTCCATGTTTCCCAATTGAGCTCAGGCATATGATAACCTCTGGCGAAAAGAGCTGTGATTAACCCTACCGCCATGAACAGGATGCAAAATCCAAAAATCGGGTAGATTTTTCCGATGATCTTGTCAATAGGCAGTAAAGTCGCCAATATGTAATACATAAACACCGCCCATACCCAGAAGGTCATGTCAAGGACTTCGGGAGTGAGGCCGGCCAGTATTTTAGCCGGACCCATGATAAAAACCGCCCCTACCATAACCATCAAAATCACAGTAAAAGCCCGGATGAAATACTTTGAAGCACTGCCCAGGTATATGCCGATAATCTCGGTAATGCTCAATCCATTGTGTTTTATTGAAAGAATCCCCGAAAAATAATCGTGCACAGCACCTGCAAAGATGGATCCCAAAACGATCCAAATCAACGCCACAGGGCCCCACATAGCGCCTGCCACAGCTCCGAAGATGGGTCCAAGCCCGGCGATATTCAGAAATTGAATCAGAAATAGCCGCCACCAGGGTATCGGAATATAATCCACTCCGTCTTTCATTGTATAAGCCGGAGTCTGTTTTTTATAATCAACACCAGCAACCTTTTCTACAAAACGGGAGTATAAGAAATAGCCTGTCAGCAACAGCAGGATGGCAATGAAAAAAGTAATCATGGTTATGTAGTGAACCTGATTTCAAAAGTAGAATTTTTTCGGGTTAAAATACAAAATTCAATGTATTTTCACCGTTACAATACAAAGCCCTGTTGAGTTGATCAAGTATCTCACACATAGCGAAATTGACAAACACCTGTGGGACAAGTGCATTTACCATTCGGTGAACCGGCTTACCTACGCAATGTCATGGTGGCTCGATACAGTAAGTCCCGGATGGGAAGCGCTTGTTCAGGATGATTATACTGCCGTGATGCCACTAACCGGAAGGCGCAGGTTTGGTATCGACTACCTCTACCAACCATACCTGACACAGCAGCTGGGTGTGTTCTCTGTCAACAAGCCTGAACCTGAAGATGTAGACGAGTTTTTGAATGCCATTCCGGAAAAATTCATGTATGTCGACATCCATCTCAACAGCACGAACGTTCCGTTAAACCATAACTTTACCTACTCTGCCAGGAACAACTTTACACTTGACATGACCAGGTCGTATGTTCACCTGCTGGCCGGATACCACAGAAATTGCCGCCGAAACCTGCAAAAGGCAGTTCAGAGCGGGCTTGAGGTCAAATCGGGACCGACACCTGCAGTTTTCACCTCTTTTGTGGAAAGAAATCTTGACAAGAAGGTGCAGGATATGGGAAAGAAAATCTGTCCGGTCATTCGTGAGATTACACAAGCCAGTATTCAACAAGGAGTGGGAGAAATCAAAGGGGTTTATAAACCCAACGGAAAATTGGTAGCCGCCGGTTGGTTCGTATATGATATGGGGCGGTGTTTTTTTGGAATTTGTGCATCTACCAAAGAAGGAAAAGATAGCCAGTCAATGTATCTTTTAGTTGATCATGCAATAGAAAACCGTGCGGGCAAAGGCGAAATTTTTGATTTTACCGGCTCTATGGTTCCCGGTGTAGCCTATTTTAATGCAGGTTTCGGAGCAGTGAAAAGCCACTATCTTGCAACAAAAAGGAATCTGTTGCCGTGGCCTTTGAACATACTAAAGAGATAGCGGCAGGTCCGCGTTTTGCATAACACCAACAAACATGATGAGCCTGTTTGCATGCTGATATAATTCATGCAGTCTATAGATTTTATTCCTGTCTCTTCTAAGGTTCATTCAACCCGTACCACTTCCTCACCCACCAAACCCGGTCGGCCCAGAACTTGTTGAAATTGTTCTTTGGCGACCGGCAAAGATAAACTGTGGTGCCATACTCCCGTGCGTTAATATTGGTGATACTGCCAATAGAATCGCATTGCACGAACAACGAATCCACATCTTCGCCCAGCTCATCGTTTACATAAAACAGCAGGTCCTTTCCTGACGAAAGTGAGTCAGGAATCCACAACAGGTAGTTGTCGGAAAAACTCACCACATCAGGAAGTCCGTGTGATCTCCCAAATTGCTCAATAGCACCGGCCTGGCCGTAATTCTCGGCATAAATAACGATGCGGTTTTTATCTGCAATCGTATCGCTTGCCCTGATGACAATGTCGGCAAGCTCATCCCATCCTATCATATCAGCAAAATCCTGTGGCAAAGGATGCATATCTCCGTCTTCCCAGCGAAGCAGAGCTTCTCCACCCATATTAGCGGGAATTTTTGCATAAAGGGCAGCCAACCTGTCGGCTGGCATTACCGGAATACTCAGTGGCACACTCAGGGATGACAGCAGGATAACAAGCAACATCCCGACTACTTTAATCTTGGCAGTTTTCAGGATTTCCTCCCAGGCAACACCACCGGCCGCGAATAAAAATGGGTAGAGACCTGCCGAGTAATAGCTTTTACCCCGTAATATCACAAACGTCAGCATGACAACAAGGTAAACAAATCCAAATACACGAAAGCTTTTGGCCCTGGGTGAGAACAGCAGGAAGAACAGACCGGTCAACCAAACCAATGAGCTGAATGTAAACATCAACAGTTGATCAATTAAAATATTAACACGCTTCACATGAACAAGCTGGGTATCGCGTAATTCAGTCATGTGGTTGATAACCGGGAATCCATGGTTATATTGCCAAACCAAATTGGGAATTATAAGAACCAGGGCAATTAATGCGGCATACCAGGTGTATTTATTGATCCACAGTTTGCGATGCGGGGTAAAGGTCACCGCCACTATTATTCCCAAGGCCAGAAACAGCACCATGTATTTGTTCATGATCCCGAGTCCCAATCCTATTCCGATCAGCATGAGGAAAACAGGTTTTTCGGTTTTGAGGTACCTGAGCAGCCAGTACAGAATAAGTGTCCAAAAAAGTATGTCAAAAGGCACTGGCTGCAGCATGGAAAACCCACGCAACATGAGCAGGGACAAGGTGATAGAAAGGCAGGCAAATACCTGTGCGAAAATTCCGCCCCCCAGTTCACGCGTAATAAGTCCGACTACCACAACCAGCACGGCACCGGCAATTGCGGGTAGAATTCTCGTAGTCAGTAACGGATCACCGGGTAAAAGCTGCGATACAAAGCTTACTAACCCAATAAGCGGGGGATTTGACCAGAACCCGGCGGCCATATGGCGGCCCAATGCCAGGTACAGCAATTCATCACGATGAAATCCAAGTACATCATAAGTAAGCAGATGTACCAGCAGTGACAATGCTGCAATCAGCAAAACCAGGATCAAACCATAGGCTTTTTTTCTGCTATTTTTCATAACGGAAAGTTGTAACTGAGTTACAAGAAATTCGTAATAATATTAAACAATTTTAACCAGAAAATATATGCTCAAGCATTTATTAATCATATTGGCAATTATTCCCTGTTTGGCATACGGACAGGAAAAAGACGGTTGTACTTACGGCAACTGTGAGAACGGCAAAGGTAAATATGAATATTCAAATGGGTTTACCTATGAAGGGAATTTTGTAAACGGGCTTCGTGAAGGCCGGGGCATGCTCAAGGGAGCCGACGGCAGTTGGTATGACGGGATGTGGGTTAAGGATAAATTTGAAGGCCAGGGGACCTATGTATGGCCTAACGGTGCAAAATACATTGGCGCATGGACTAATGGCGTGCAAAACGGATACGGCATTTATTTCTATACAAACGGTGACAAATACACAGGCTATTTCAAAGACAACCTGTTTGAAGGCGAAGGCACCTATACCTGGGCTGACGGCTCTGCACAGAAAGGCGTTTATTCGAAGGGGGAGCTGGTTAAGTAGAGTGACGAGCAGATCGAAGTGCCAAAAGCCAAGAACCAAGAACCAAGAACCAAGAACCGAGAGCCAAGAACCAAGAACCAAGACGCAGAAGACCGGCAGTCAGGCTACATTACAACATATTGCTCATTGTTCATTACTCATTGTTAATTGTTCACTACTCCACCTGCAGCACCAATCCTTTTAAATATTCACCCTCGGGGTGGTAAATGCTCACGGGATGGTCAGGCGGTTGTGTGAGTTGATGCAGGATACGAACATGTCTGCCGGTATTGGCAGCCGCTGCAAAAACCGACTTCCTGAAATTATCTTTAGTCACCACCTGTGAACAGGAAAAGGTAAAAAGTATACCACCTGGGCGAATCTGTTCGATAGCCTTGGCATTCAAACGCTTATAACCCTGAAGTGCATTGTTCAACGCATCCTGGTGTTTGGCAAATGCCGGTGGGTCGAGAATGATTACGTCATAGGCATCCCTGATGTTATTCATGTAGGCAAAGGCATCGGTAGTAACTGAAAGGTGTCGGTCGTTGTCATAACCATTCAGCAGAACATTCTTTGAGGTAAGTTCCATGGCCTGTGCTGAACTGTCTACCGAGTGCACCAAATCAGCACCGGCTTTAAGTGCATACACCGAAAAACCACCTGTGTAGCAGAATACGTTCAGAACCTGCTTGTTCCTTACATACCGGGCTAACAGCTGGCGGTTCTCGCGCTGGTCAATAAAAAAACCGGTTTTTTGGCCGTTAACAACGTCAATATGAAACAGGCACCCGGTTTCACAAACATCAATTGCGGGCTGATTGCCGTATAGAAACCCGTTTTTGGCACCCAGATTGGCTTTGAAAGGAACCGTAGATTCACTTTTATCGTATATGGCTGCCAAACCAGAGCCATATAGTTCTTTTATCACCCCGGCAATGGTATCGCGAATCCTGTACATGCCCACAGAGTGCATCTGCATCACAACCAGCCCGTTGTAATAGTCAATAATCAGCCCGGGGGCGCCATCGCCCTCACCATGAACCAAACGATACACATTGGTCTCAGGGTTATCAGTCAGATTGAGAGATTGGCGCAGGCTGTATGCATTCAGTATTTTATTCTTCCAGAAATCATGATCGGGATTCACCTGTCGGAACGAAAATATTCTCACGGTAATGGATCCGATCTGGTAGTGCCCGGTTGCCAGGTATTCACCTTCGCCTGAAAAAACCTCAACCACATCACCTTCGGCAGGCGATCCGTCGATTCGCCTGATAGCACCCGAGAATATCCAGGGATGGAGGCGCATAACCGACTGTTCCTTGCCTGGTTTTAGAACAACCTTCACATAGTTTCCCATACGTATAACTCAGGTTATTTTTGGATGGTGGTTATTCAACAATTCATACATCTGCCTGCATACCCATGCATCAGTTGCCGCATATTCCAGCTGCTCGCGGGTAAGTTCTTCCTGTTCCCAATTCGACGTTTGTGACTTCTTGGATATTCTGAATTTCAGTATGTTGGCCACCAGCTTCTTCAGTCCGTTATCTTCAATGCCAAACTGTTTAACAAACTGCTGCATATCAATAAATCCGTCGGGTTCAAAAGGAACAATTTTGTTCAGTCCGTTCAGGTCGTCCTTAATAGCAACACCCACTTTGGTGATATTTTTGTCTTCCAGAATATCAATAATGAATTCAGGAAGACGCACCTTATTCAATCTGAATAAAAAGGCCTGTTCGCGGGTTGAAAGCTGGAGCAAGGCAACCGGGTGGTATTGTCCTTTTTTGAAACTGGGTTTGGTTTCGGTATCAAATCCCAGCAAAGTTTCATGAATCAGCCAGGGTTTGACCCTCTCAAAATCAGAGTAATGATCAATAACATGTATGACTCCGGGAAAGCTGATAACAGGCAGTGACCTTACATATTCATCTTCGATATTGGCAAAATAACCATGGTTATTCATCATCTCCGTAAACCTCTTCTTGATCATCCGAGTACCAGGGTTCTTCCTCATCAGCCTCATTATCAAAATCATCTCTCTGAATGGCCCTGGAACCTGTTCTTTCTTTATTATATATCAATTCGTGCAGCAATTTCAGACTTTCTATCAGTTTCAATCCGAAACCCGACTCAAAACCTTTATGACAAACCCAAACGGCATCGTTCATTGCCTGGGGCAAGCCTACATCGTAAAGCTTTACGAAATTTTTTAGTGCTTCATAAAGATCTGCAAAACTTTCAGCCATCCTGAAACTGATCAATTCCGGCTGGTGCGGAAGGGAGCCGGGAGACATGCCGGTGATGCCGTTATAAAGATCAAATTTCTGCTGCAGGGCATCATGAATTCTCGCGTAATCATCTTCTCTGACAAATGTAGTCGGTTCCTCCTCATAGCAATATTTCGGCTTGGGCAAACCGGATGCTCTCAGATACAATAAAGGCAACATCTGTTGCAGTTCGCTGAACAGTTCCCCTGTTCTCTTTTTGGAAGCATTTTCCAGCAACCGGCAGAAATCACTGGCAACCGAAACAAAACTCTTCACCTGCTGACCCTTAATATCTTCCATAATCTTTTACATTTTGGCTAAAAGACCTACAAAGGTAATATTTCTCAAATTAAAGGTAGCAAAAGTTTGGAAGTTACTGGTTCATCTGCTGATCAATTCCTGCTGTCATCGTGTTCCTTTTCGCTTTCTTCTTTTCTTTCAACCTGGTTTTTTTGCAGTTTGATTATTGCATGTTCCAGTGATTCCTCAGGCGTAATAAAATTATACTCACCCCAGAAGGTCTCATCATAAGTACCCACCTGATCTGAGAAGTAATCATTGAGCTTGGCAGTCTGCCTAAGGGGAAACCTGTCTGCATTCAATGTATCAATATCCGTAACAACCATTTCCAGCTTGGTGCTGTATGTTGATCCTGTAATCTGGCGTCTGTTTCTGATACGGAATTCTGTTTCGGCCTGAATCAGATTGAGGTAATACTTACCTCCGGATTTACGGAAAGCTACTTTATAATTGGCGCCGAGAACCCTGACAATCAGGCCGGCAGGCTTTTTTACAATAAAAAGTTTGGTGGCTTGGGCAAGTTTTTCGGGACCAATATAAAATTCCATCCATCTGAATGCCATATCGTGTATATCAATCAGGATTCTTCCGGAATAGATGGCGTCTGAACCAATTCTGGGAGAAAATTCAATAGCATAGTTTTCCTTTCCTTCGTCAATTACAATATCTGCCAGTTTGAAATTGTAATTATTCAGGAGTTCGGGTGTAAGGAATTCGGGGCTATTCTGAACCACATCAAGTAACAGCATGGTTCCAAGTCCGGCTTTCATCTTAAGCATGATGGTATCCTGCCTGCTCAGGTCGTCATTTTTACGGCCTTTCAGAATTTTAACCTGGTCATTGCCAAAGCCGGTATAGCTCGATTTAAAATTTTCAAGAATAGCCTCAGAAACGGTTAGATAACGATTGCCACGTTTGATGGTTTCGCGATAGAATGAAGTAAGGACAGCAGGTTCATTCGGATAATTCTGCTTAATACTGCCACTGGCATTCTTTATCAACGACACAGGATCAATTTTGCGGATTATTACCTCCTGAATCGAGACCATATCAGGTTTCAGGGAATAGTCAGCAGTAGTGTTTGCCAATGATGCCACAGGTGCGCTAAAATCCTTGTAACCAATTGAAGAGATAACCAGTGTTTCGCCTATTTCAGCAGAATTCAGTTTGAGCAGGAACTCTCCCTCCTCATTGCTGACAGTTCCAATGCTTTTTCCCTGAAGATAAATACTTGAAAATGGCAAAGGAATTTCGTCCTTTCTATCCAGAACCCTTCCCCTGACTTCGAAGAAATATACCGAATCAGATCTGCTATCGGGATTTACAGCAAGAGTTTTAATCGGCCGGTATATGACAATGTGTCGCCCAATAATCTGGTATTCAAGACTATTATCATCGGTAATTTGTCTGAGGACATCGATAAGCTGTTCCTGTTTGGCACCAAACAGAATTTCCTTTTTCTTATTGATCAGTCCGGTATTGTATGAAAATGAAAGGCGGGTTTGTTTCTCAATGAATTTCAATGCATGTTCAACGGTAAACAATGTATCCTTGATGGTGATCTTCTGGTATAGTAATGAATCCTGTGCAGTCAGAGGAGGTATGAAGGTAAACAGCCAGAGAAATAGAATCAGACATCTGCCCGTTGTGAACATGACTTGAATATTTACCGTGAAAGGTATATCGTATCATCGGATTTTGCAATGTTTAAATGATTTTGCGTACAAATTATCCGCAGGATGTGGTCCAGGGGATCATTCTGATAAGATCCATCGATGCGGGTGGTATCCATGCCGGTTTCGCGAATCACAATATGTACATTGAAGGTTTCATTCAGAACAGAAGTTACATCATTCAATCTGGCGGCATTAAAGGTAAGGTCACCGGTTTTCCATGCCAGACAGTTTCTATCACCTTTACTGGTCATGTTGATTTTTTTGTTGTCAATGAAACCGGCATATCCCGGATGCAATAACACTTTGTTGTTCTGGTTGGCCATTTCAGAAAGTTCCACAACGCCCGAAGTAACATAAACCTCTACCTTGTCTTTCGCATCATTTGCATCAACATTGAAACTTGTTCCCAACACTTTGATTTGTGCATTATTGGCAAAAATAACAAACGGTTTGCTTTTATCGGGAGTTACCTCAAAATAAGCTTCGCCATTAAGGGTGATTTCCCTGTTTTTCTTGCCGAACTGGTTTGAGTATTTTACTGATGATGCGGAATTCAAATATATCACGGAACCGTCGGGAAGAGATGCTTCTTTTCCTCTTTCATTGTATGAAGCTACTATGCTCACAGTTCGAACACGACCGGTAAAATAAGCAACAACAGCTCCCACTGCTACCAGTAACAGAAATGCAGCAGCAATACGCATAAAGACAGGAAATCTGGCTACCGGCTTCCGGGACTCCTGTATTTCATTCAATAATAAAGGTTTCTCCTGATCCAGGATTCTGTTTTGAAGTTTGTTCCAGGCATTATCCACATCAAATCTCTTGTTCATCATATCCATCTTTTTCCAGTCGGTTTTTATTTCGTTATAAAGTGCCTGGTTACCCGGATTTTTTCCGATCCAATCCATCACTTCGCGGGCTTCCTTATCGCTAGCCTCACCAGCCATGTATTTAGCCAGAAGGTTCCAATCGGTTTTATTTCTTGTAAACATAGCAATGCGATTTTTATGCAATTTCAACATAGTTTTTCAGGTTCTTCCGAAGCATTTTCAGTGCTTTCCCCATATTGGCCTCCACTGTTTTTATCGATATGGACAATTTCTCGGCAATTTCCTGATATTTCAATCCTTCAAAACGATTCAGCCTGAAGATTCTGCTGCATCTTTCGGGAAGGGAGTCGAGCGTATTGTCAATGATGATCTGAATCTCATGAGCATCCGCAGCATGTTGAGGTTCGCTGTCGACCTCTGATTCGTGCATCAGGTAGTAGTTCCTATACCTGGTTTCAACATTGCGGTGTTCAATGAACTTCAGGCAGCGGTTGTGAACAGCAGAATACAAGTACGATTTCACCGAAGTAGTAATCTGAAGTTCTCCTCTTCGTTCCCATAGTTTGAAAAAGAGATCCTGTACAATTTCCTCTG
Source organism: uncultured Bacteroidales bacterium (assembly GCA_964560225.1). Taxonomy (GTDB): domain Bacteria; phylum Bacteroidota; class Bacteroidia; order Bacteroidales; family UBA10428; genus UBA5072. The sequence continues at coordinate 20,066 of CAZLLD010000011.1, read as the reverse complement.
CCGTTTCCGTATCGCTGACAAACCTGTAAGCATAAGCACAAAGCATCTGGTAGTATTGTCTGAACAATACTTCAAATGATTGCAGGTTATCGAAAGGAAACTGCCCTCCGGTTTTGCTATTATGTGTCCTGCTCATTATGGGGTCCTCAATCTTCATCTTTTCAAGGATCGCAAATTTACTATTCACAGCCGAATATTCACAAACATTTGAAATAAATCATCCCGCATGGCCCGAAGCAGGCCATGCGGTGATGATGATAATATGTGTTATTGATTCCCCTCCTCGATGATTTCCCACCTGAGTTTTTTATTGAGTTTATTGATGATGTTTTCGATTGGTTCTTCGGGTTTGATATAATTGTATTCGCCCCAGAAATTCTCATCCTTGTATGAAGAAACCTTGTCGGCAAGTATATCTGTCTGTTTTGCCTGATCCCTGTATCTGGCTTTATTGATATTATCGGCATTCCTGTCGGTTACAGCCATTTCCAACGCAGCGGTATAGGTGGCATTGTAACGTTTTTTCTTCCAGTTGCATTTGAATACCAGTTCTGATCTCACATGATTCAGGTACCATTTTTCATCAATTACCCTGTAGTTGATAATATAATCTGCAGCAAGCACATCGATCTTCAGATCCATAGGTTTTTTGCGCACCAATTCGCCGTCTGCAATCTTCAGAGCCTCATTGCTGAATGAAAAGTCTATGCGGGAGAATGCCATATTCTTGGTATCCAGGTAAATGGTTCCCTTATAGAGTGGTAATTCCACGTCAGGTCGCTGATCAAATTCAATGACATAGTTATCGCGCCCGTCAATGCTGGCAAAACCTGCGAATTTGAAAATGTATTTGTCAAAGTAATCTTCTGAAAGAATTTCACCTGGATTTTTTACTACGTCGAGCAGGAAACTTGTTCTTGGTCCACCCTGAAGTTTGAATAACAGGGTATCCATTTTTTTGACATCTTCACTTTTACGTCCTTTAAAAACCTGCACACGGTCATAATCAAAGAAACTGGAGTATGGCGACTTGTATACGTCAAGCACAGCTTCCGCAACAGCTACATAGCTTTTGTTCTGTTTTACTGTTTCACGATAAAATCCCACCTGCATTTCAGGACTGTTGTTGTAGTTTTCATGGACCCGCCTGTATGCCATTTTCAGCAATTCAATCGGATCATCACTTCGGATCACGACCTGTTCGAGTGTTGTGGCAGCTAGTTCAAGTTTGATCAGGTTTTCTTTGCTGTTCAGTTCGTCAAAACTGATAACCAGGTTCTTATATCCCAGGTTCGAAATACCAATATTGCGGTTCATTTCCTCAACAGGAACCTTCAAAACAAATTCACCTTCAGCATTGGTTACCGTACCCAAACTGCTCCCTATCAGATACACGTTGGCAAAAGATACCGGTTTTCTGGTAGCTTTGTCGATTACCTTGCCGGTAAATGTCTTGTAAGCTGTATCGCCGGCTGCTTTTCCCGGGCCCCAGAAGGAGCCGCTTGCCTGCATTGAGGAAAATGCAATCATCATAAGCATCAATGCAAGACTTTTCAATGTACTATTAAAAGTTGTTTTCATGACCTTAAATATTGTATGGTTAGTAACTTATCGATTTTTTCAATGGCACTGCAATTTATTACTCGTTTGAAAAGCTTTTCTGATATTAAGACACGATATGCAACTCATACCCTATGACGAGGCATTAAAAAAAGGCGACAAACCTGGAAACCCTTGCCATGTGACGCCTTGCAATCAGTTTTTTAGGTTATTCAATTTTTCAGGTCCGGTTCTTATCACCTTTAATGATCAGGTTGCGGTACCAGTAAACCTGGTATGAAACCGACAGAAGGCTCATCAAAGCGTAAAGACCCACAGAGACATAAACGTTGTCCATGAGTATTCCGGCACCAAGGGCTGCGATCCGCAGAGTGAGGTATACCGTATAAATAAGCAATGAAGCAAGTTGTTTGTCAAAAACATTGGGTATAAAAGCAAGAGATCCGCTCAACATGGCACCAATGGCATAAGGTATAAGGAATTGACCAAACCTGCCGGTGACAGTCCACTGATCGCCCAGGTAAACACCAAGAACCCGGGGCAGCAATATGATCAGAAGAATTCCGGGCAGGACTGAAAAGGCAAGAATCTTACGGATAAAGCTCCTTATTAAGGGCCAAACCGGGGCTCCGGAATGCTTCAGTTCGAGCGTTTTTTTATAAAGCACCTGGCTGAACGAATTGCAAAACGCATTTACAGGTGTGAACAAAAGTGCAGAAGCAACAGAAAACTGACCGATGATATCATTTGAGAAATAGAAAGCAAACAGATAAACGGGCAGGTTGCTTGAAAACGTGTTCAGCAGGGAATTGATCATGTGGAATTTTGGAAAACCCGAATATACGGCGGCTGTTTTAAAGGCTTCTTTCGAATTCTTTTCAATAACGGGTGGATAATGGCTCCGTGTTACCCTGATGGTGGCATATATCATGGTGAGCACCTGGGCTGTCACAAAAGCTATCAGCAATCCGTCATTTACATTGAGAAAACCAAATACCAGCTTTAAAGCTGATGTCAACAGGCTCAGAACAACAACAGAACCGGCAATAATTGAAAACATTTTATGACGCAGACTCCACCCGTTGATCAACTGAACACTGGCAGAGCAGAAAACGGTTATGACCAGCACATAAAACCAGCTGTTAACCTGTGAGCCAAAGCTGAAGTAAGTTCCTGTCAGCCTGACAATAAATACAACAGGAAGAATCAGGAATGAGATTCCAAGGGCAATCCGGATACCTATGTTAAAAAGGTGAATGGCCTGGTCATTGCTGTTGGGGATGGCAATTGCCTGATCAAATTTTCCGGTTGCCAACGATACCAGCAGGCTGTGGATGCTGACGATAATGGCCAGCTGACCAAACGCATCTGTGGTAAACAAACGTGAAATAAAGGGATATACAAGAAACGGAAACAATTGGGCAAGCCCGTTGCTGCTCAATAAAAACAGAATATTCTTTAAAATCTCGGTGTTCCTGATTTTCAACAGAGGACCTCGGAATATATTCATAAATCTGGGAGCCAGGTTATTCCAGCATGGTAAAATCGATCTCGGTGTTATCCTCAATCTGCACCAGTTTGCCGTCATCGCACTTCAGCGTTCGTGCCGGGTATTTTTTCAGCAGGGTATAATTATGGGTGGCCATCAGCACAGCTCTGCCGCTTCCGCTAATTTCCTTGAGCAGCGACATGATTGTCTCTGATGTATCCGGATCAAGATTTCCGGTGGGTTCATCAGCAAGTATTACTTCAGGGTCGTTCAGCAGGGCTCTGGCAATAACCACGCGCTGCTGCTCTCCTCCCGACAGCTGATGGGGCATTTTGAAGCCTTTATTTTCAAGCCCAACCTTCCCAAGCACCTGGCTGATCCTTTCCTCCACAGCTTCCTTGTCTTTCCATCCGGTGGCATGCAAAACAAAATGCAGATTATCATGTATCGTGCGGTCTGTAAGCAACTGAAAATCCTGAAAAACGATTCCCAGTTTTCTTCTCAGGTAAGGAACCTGGCCTGGTTTCAGGTCTTCAAGTGAAAAACCCACAACGGTGGCTGAACCTGTTTTAAGAGGCACTTCAGCATTAATTGTTTTTATCAGGCTTGACTTTCCGCTACCAACAGTGCCAATAAGATATACAAATTCGCCCCGCGAAAGCGTAAAATTCACACCGGTCAGAACCAAATGGTCATCCTGAAAGATTGAGGCATTTTCAAACTGAACTACATACTCTTCTGGCATCGGCAAGAAAATATTGAAAATTAGTAAAACCCAAAAGTAGGCATTAATCATCAATAAATATTTCTGTTAATTAACAACCCGATGTTAATTATAACAGAATAAGCCGAACAATTCATACGTTATTAATCAGTAATTTTAGATCGTAAAATATCAACTATGAACAGGAAACACACTGTAAGCATGCTGGTTATGTTATTTCTGTGCCTTGTCACCGGCGCACAGCAGTCGTTTTATCACACCCGGGAAGACCAGGGATACCTGCACGCGCTGGAACTATACAAAAATGGGAAATACAGCGCTGCACAACAGTTTTTCGACAGTTATGCCAGGGATCATGCTGGTGATAATTCTGACCAGCTTTCAAACAGCGAGTTTTATTCAGCAATGTGTGCTATAAAACTTTTCAACAACGATGCTGAAACCCGGACCATCCGTTTTCTTCACCACAATCCTGAAAATCCGCACCGGAATGAAGCCATGGTTAACCTGGCCAACTATTTCTTTCAGCGCAAAAGTTATAACAACGCCCTGATCTATTATGAACAGGTTGATAATACCAGGTTAAGCAGTGAGGAACAGTCGGAATTCCATTTTAAAAGAGGGTATTGCTTTTTTCTCAAGGATGAACCTGACAAAGCCCGGTTGGATTTTAGCCTGATCAAGGACCAGCAAACTAAATATGCCTCCCCTGCCCTGTACTATTACTCGCACATCAATTACACACAGGGCAATTATGAAACCGCCCTCGAAGGATTTCTTCGTTTACGAGACGACGGCAATTTCGGGCCCATAGTACCCTATTATCTGACCCAGATCTATTACAAACAGAAGAAGTATGACGAGGTAGTGAAATATGCTCCCTCACTCATGGAAAGCGTTTCGGAAAAAAGAGAACCCGAAATTGCCCGCATCATAGGTGAATCCTATGTACAACTCAACCTGTATGAAGAAGCCATTCCTTATTTTGAAAAATACCTTGAAACAGGTGGCTCTATTAGTTCTGAAAACAAGTACAGTCTTGCCTATGCCTATTACCAGACACAGGCCTATGATAAAGCCGCGAATTTGTTTGGCCAGATTTCGGGTGGTGAATCTCCTCTGAGCCAGAATGCACTCTACCACCTGGCCGACTGCCAGTTGAAACTGAACGATAAAAACAAGGCCAGGATGGCCTTTGCATCCGCCTCGAAAATGGAATTTGTGCCGGAAATTCGTGAAGATGCACTTTTCAATTATGCATTGCTTACTTATGAACTCGATTTCTCACCTTTCAATGAAGCTGTTCAGGCCCTGAATGAGTATCTCGACCTGTATCCCAACTCAAAAAGAAGCGAAGAAGCTACCAATTACCTCGTTATGGCTTACCTGAACGCCAAAAACTACCGGCTGGCACTGGCTTCTATTGAAAAACTCAGGAATATGAGTTCCGATATCAAAAAAGCCTATCAGAAGATTGCCTATTACAGGGGTCTTGAACTCTTCAGCAATCTGAATTTTGACGAGGCAATCGGCATGTTCAAATCATCAGGCAAGTACGGAAATTTTGACAACAAGATATACGCCTTCAGCCATTACTGGATGGGAGAAGCTTATTACCGGAAGGGTGTTTACGGCGAAGTCGCCGATCATCTCAATGCATTCTTGGCCCAACCCGGCATGACCGCCTTCGAAGAATACCGGATGGCACATTACAACCTGGGATATGCTTATTTTTCGATGAAACAATATGATAATGCAGCCGTCTGGTTTTCCAAATTCACGGCCATGTCTGACATCAAACGCAAAGATGTGCTGAATGATGCATATAACAGACTGGCCGATTGTTACTTTGTTCAGGCGCAATACACCAAGGCAATCCAGTATTATGACAACGCTCTGAAAACCGGTACAGGGACCAACGATTATGCCCTTTTTCAGAAAGCAGTAGCCCTTGGTGTGAACGGGAAAGACAACGAGAAAATCAACACATTGAATCAACTGCTCACCTCCTTTCCCAAGTCGGCCTATAAGGCAGATGTTTATTATCAGATGGCTGAAAGCTACGTGAAACTCAACCAGCCCGACAAAGCAATTGTAAATTACCGGAAGGTGATCAGCGACTTCCCGGCCAGCAGTTATGTGAAGAAGTCATTGCTGAACCTGGGCATGATCTACTTCAATCAGAACCGCAACAGCGATGCCATATCCTGCTACAAGAAAGTAATCGAAGACTACCCCGGTACCGAGGAATCACAGAATGCGATGATCGGACTGAAGAATGTGTATATTGACAACAAAGACGTAGATGGTTATTTCTCATACATGAACAACAAGGGTGTTCTGACCTCGTCAGACCTGATCGAACAGGATTCACTCAGCTACCTCACTGCTGAAAGAACTTATATGAGCGGTGATTACGCACGTGCTTCGCAAAGCCTCAAGAGCTATATTGAAAAGCATCCCGATGGCAGATTCCTGCTGAATGCCCATTTTTATAAAGGCGACTGCAATTACAGGGCGAACGAATATACTGAGGCCCTGACGTCGTTTGATTATGTAGTTTCCAAACCCCGGAGCCGCTTTACCGAACCAGCTCTCCTGGGCGCATCCAGAATCAAATTCCGGCTGAAAGATTACGCCGCTGCTGCCGGTTATTACCAGAAACTCGAAGAAGTAGCCGAAGTGAAAAGCAATCTTCTTGAAGCACGCATGGGACTGTTGAAGTGCTATTCCTTGCTCGAAGACCAGGGTAAAGTAATTGAACTTGCCGACAAAATTCTCCTGTCTGAAAGACTTTCACAGGAACAGGAACGGGAAACACGTTTTGCCAAAGCCAAAGCTCTGTTGGCAAATGACAGGCAGATGCTTGCCCTGGACGAATTCAAGAAAGTAGCTGTTGAAGTCAAGAGCGCTGAAGGTGCTGAATCAAAATTTAGGATCGCCGAAATATACTACAAACGAAAAGAAACTGAAAATGCCGAAAAGGTAATTGCTGATTTTGCCGATAAAACAACACAGCACCAGTTTTGGATGGCAAAAAGTTTTCTGTTATGGGCCGATATTTTCAAGGACAAGGGTGATGTTTTTCAGGCTACACAAACCTTACAAAGTCTGATCGACTATTATGAGAAAAATGATGATGGAATCCTTGATGAAGCCAGGGCAAAAAAGAAGGCTCTGACTGAAAAGCAACCCATGACCAAGAAAGCAGGCGTTGAGGAAACCGAGGAAGAGATTGAGATCAGGGAGTGAAGTTAAAAATAATCAAGAATAACAATAGAACATAAGACTATGATCAGGGCAATATTCAAATATAAACCAGGATTCCTTGTTTCAGCACTTCTGATGTATAGTGCATATCCATTGTCAGCTCAGGAATTGAACAAGGAAGTATATGTGGTTCGACCTTACGAACCCACACTGTCAGATGCAAACAAATACAATTTCCTGCCGGAAACCAACGATTTTGAAACCACTACGCCGAAATTCCGGTATTCCATCACACCCATTCGTATTGCAAACCCTTTTGAGCCCGATCCCATTAAGGCTGCTAAAACAGTAACCACATCGCTACCCAGAATTTACAATACCTGGATTAAACTGGGCATGGGAAATTTTTCCACACCAATGGCCGAATTCAACATCAGCAACCTCCGGTCAAAGGAATATGCATACGGGGCCTACCTATATCATAAATCATCACACGGAAAGATAAGTTTGACCAACGAAGACAAAGTAAAAGCAGGCTATGCGGTAAACCGGATAAACCTTTATTTGAAAAGGTTCCTGAAAGAATTCACAATTTCAGGTAACCTGCGCTTCAATCAGGATGGGTTCAATTATTACGGCTACAACACACAGCGTGTGTCAGGCCCACTTGATCTCGATCGCGACAGCCTGAAGCAAAGGATCTTTAACCCGGGATTTGATGCCAGCATCACATCGAACATGAACAACTACGAACAACTCAATTATGATGTTGATGCAAGCTATGATTACTTCTTTGATAAGCAGAAAAACAAGGAAAGCAGCCTGCTGATCAAATCAACACTCAGCAAGAATTTTAACGAACTGCTCGGAGGTATTGATTTGTCGGTTGACTATTCTAATTTAAAAGGAACCGACACCTTGTCCAACACAATGGTCCGGATCAATCCCTGGATCAGCAAGCGCAGCACCGATTGGAACTTCAAACTGGGGTTTGAGGCAGTTATCGACGCAGCAAATATTACCAACTTTTACTTCTATCCGAGAGCAAATCTCGACATCATCATTATTGAAGATGTTCTGGTTCCATTTATTGGCCTTACAGGGGAGCTTCAAAAGAACAGTTACCGCAACCTGTATAATGAAAACCAGTTTATCAAACCCGGTCTGTATCTCAAAAATACTTCAAGCAATATCATTGTTTATGGTGGACTCAAAGGGAACATCAATTCAGTACTCCGTTTCAGGGCCGATGTAAGCTATACCGTTTTCAAAAACTACCACTTCTTTGTGAACGATACGATCACAATATCACCGCTTTTGCCACTGCATAACCAGTTTACAGGTGTATATGACGATATCAACCTGATCACATATCACGGTCAGCTTGCCTTACAGCCATCAGAAAAGCTTGAAATGATCATTGATGCCAAATATTTGGATTACAAAACTTTTGAAGAATCAAAACCATGGCACAAACCAAATCTGGTGATCGGCGTGGATGCAAGTTACAAACCTGGGAAAAAGACGGAAATCGGTGCAGGTATCGGTTTGGTGGGGAAACGCTGGGTGAAGGATTACTCACAACCCGACAACATGAAAGAGCTGGATGTTGTTATGGATGCCAATTTCAGTCTGAACTATCACTATTCCAAATTGTTTACGGTATTCGCCGAATTCTATAACATAACTGAACGGAGCTATGAAATTTGGAACCAGTATCCTTCACAAAGATTCAATTTTCTGATCGGTTTCTCCTATAAGCTGTAAAAGACCACACGGACAAATTTGCTTTATGAAGATCTATACACGTACCGGCGATAAGGGCAATACCACCCTTGTGGGAGGCAAACAGGTACCCAAAACACATATCCGTATTGAGGCATACGGAACAGTTGATGAATTGATTGCCCATACCGGCATGATTAAGGACATGTGGAACAATCCGGAAATGGATACGATACTCAATGAAATCCAGGACAGATTAATGACATGCGCAGCTATACTGGCCTCTGATTGCGAAAACTGCCGCGTCAGCATTCCCGAAATCAGAGAACAGGATATCAGCACACTGGAAAACGAAATCGACCGTATGGAAGTCGTCTTGCCACCGCTCAGGTCTTTTGTTTTACCTGGAGGACATATATTATCGTCGCAATGTCATATTGCCCGTACCGTCTGTCGCCGGGCAGAAAGACAAATTATCAGGTTGTCATCCGAACTTTTTGTGCCCGATACCGTAATAAGGTACATCAACCGGCTGTCAGATTATTATTTCGTGCTGTCACGCAAGGTGTTACACGATAATAACAGAGAAGATACGCCCTGGAATCCTAAATTGTAGTTTATTTATATATTTTTTTATATTTGCACAATTTTAAGATAAGGTCACACTAAAGTTATACCCTATGTACTGGACCCTTGAATTAGCGTCTAAACTGGAAGATGCCCCCTGGCCGGCCACTAAAGAAGAGCTGATTGATTTTGGCATCCGTTCAGGTGCACCACTTGAGGTTATTGAGAATTTGCAGGAAATTGAAGATGAAGGTGAAATCTATGAAAGTATAGAAGATTTGTGGCCCGATTATCCAAGCAAGGACGACTTCTTTTTCAACGAAGACGAATACTAAACAAAAGAGGCTGTCAGATGACAGCCTCTTTTGCATTATATACCCAATCATCTAAAAATATCCTCTTTGTTTTTCGGCCGTTTTGCGTCAAGCCACTTGAAATCTTTGAGTATTACCGCATCTTCAGGAACCTGGTCGATGGGATAAGTGATTCCGGTGGGTTTTATGTAAAAGCGAATATCGTCGGGCTTTTTGTTTTTCAGGTAAATGGTCAGGTTTGAGCTTTGCAGTATATTTACTCCGATAAGTTCATTATTGTCCGGCACATAATAAACAGTCTGTCCGTTTCCCTTTACATCAATCTTATAAGGTTCATTGTTTTTAAAATATCCTGTCATGGTTTTACCTTTGATCTGATTGAATTTTCCGGTATCAGCCCGGTTAATCAGAAAGGCCAGTTGTTTCATGTGTAACTGATCAACCTCTTTGTTCCTGGTCCAGATCTCCATATAATCCGCTGAAAGCTGATTCTCACCCGACCAGAGAACAGGTTCATCATACAGCCTGATGATGGAATCACGTGTTGAATAGTACAGTGAATCACAAATCCCCTGCATATCCGATTTGAAGAGTTTCACCCCGTAATATGCTTTCAGCTGTTTGCCTTTTTCCAAATCGGGTAGTGACTGCAAGGTATCGGCATGAATGTACAAGGAATCAGTTTCACCGGTAACATAAATAAAAACTGCATTCCGGGTAATCAGCGCACTGTCATGTTTTTGCTGAATATAGGCATGGTCTCCTCTGAGTATTACATTTTGTTCTTCATCTGTAATTTCAATATTTGAAAAACCTTCACCATAACCAGTCTCTCTCTCATAGTACAAGCTGTCACCCTTAATGGTTTGGTTTTTATTTCTTACAAGCGCATGGTCTTTCAGTTTGCTGATATTGGTTGCTGTGTTGTACCAGCCATGCTCGCAATAAATATAACTGCTGTCGCCGATTATTTCTGTGGGGCCGTAAAAATACGCAATCCGGGTTGGGGTGTGATACCTGAGAGTATCTGAATAGATTGTGTAATCAGGGTTCCGGAGCACAACCGAATCCCTGAAATAATACATTTCATTTCGTGAATAATAGTATCCAACCCTGCTTTTCAACTTGTTCTCTCCGCTCCGGATATCAGCATGTTTGGTATAGAATCCCACACTTGTACCCAGGTTGTAATCGAGTTCGGATGTTGTCAGCTCCATATTTCTGCCCACCAGTCTTACGTTTCTCCTGATTTGAGCCAGCCTTGAGATTCCGTCATAATGAAGATAATCACCATAAAGGTCAATGGTATCACCCTGTATCAGATGAACACGGCTGAATGCTTCAAATACATCGGTAGGGGTGTAATAATAAGCACTGTCACAATACATGATGGCTCCTTCACGATTCAGAATCACATTGCCGATAAACCTGAGCGCTCCATCAGCAATATCTTCAGCCTGTTCCATAACCACAGCTGAAATATCGAGTTGCTTATTTTGTGCAAAACTGCTTCCCTGAAACAGTGCAGATAATACAACCAGCAAGCCAAACCAGGCATTTCTTAGTGTTGCCATTATTTATTAATTGCCCAATGAGGCACGAAATATATGCTATTTATACCAACCCGAAATTTTAAAGTCACATTTCCTATAATTGTCAGAAATGCGGATATAGGTCATTTTCATTTTGTCATTTACCCATTCATTGACCTTTTCATTTTCCTTGATTGACATTGCCTTTTCTTTGAAAAGATTATAATCTTCTTTCAAATTGCCAACATGAGGATTTGTCCGGTTTTTCAGCCAAATCACCTTGAAAACCAGTCTTCCTTCATTATCATTTGCTTCATACGGGTCAGAGATCTCTCCTATTTTGAGGTTGTTAATAATCTCATATTCCGTGGGTTTAAATTCATCCATTTGCCACCTGATGCCTCCCCTGAAAGGATTCACTGCCTGACCGCCGTTCAAACGGGTATCATTGTCCTGGCTGAATCTTAATGCGGCCATTTCGAATTTAATGGAATCAAGCCTGACAAGTCTGACAATGCTGTCGAGACGGCCAATGGTAGAATTCTTTTCGTCAATAGATATTTTTGGCATCATGACAATATGCCGCGTATGAATCCGATCCTCAGTTTTATCGAGGCATTGAATAATGTGAAATCCAAAGGAGGATTCCACAATTTTGGAAATTGCTCCCTTCTTTAGGGCAAATGCAACCTTAGCATACTCCGGGTCCAAGTCAGTTTTTGCCATCCATCCGATGTCGCCTCCCTTCATCGACGCTCCATCTTCGGAATGAACCACAGCCAACGTTACGAAACTCTCTCCATTCAGTATCCTTTCCCTGATTGAGAGTAACTTTTCCCTTACATCAGCAACTGACTGTTCGCTTGACTTGGGATAAATCAGTATCTGGTTGAATTCAACCTCGGCGTTGATGTACGGGAGACTGTCGGCAGGAAGACTCCTGAAATAGGATCGTACTTCCGAAGGTGTCACCGACAAACCTTCGGTGATGTTGTTCCGCATCTTCCTTGATAATATCAGATCCTTGACTTCATCATGAAGATCCTGCCTGATTTCTATCATTGTTTTCTGGAAATACTCCTCCAGTTTTTGTTCTGAGCCAAAGATACTGACAAAATACCGCATGCGGCCTTCTATTTCTCCGCTGATCTCCGATTCGGTCACCTCAATACTGTCTACCTCCGCCTGGTTTAGAAGCAACTTATTCACCAGCATGCTCTCCAAAATGGCGCATTTGGTTTGCTCGTTTACCTCATCGCCTTGCTGCAGCATTTGAAGTACATTCTTCTCAATATCTGAAAAAAGTATTTTTTTGTCACCCACAACGGCAACCACTTCATCTATTATTCTGGCCTGGCCTGAAAGATTCATGAGGCTGGCTACGGATAAAAAAAGTACAATGCAGGAAATGCGTATCATTGATTTATTGGTATATGATAAAATGTTTACGGTTCTGTGCATCCGAATAAATATTTCTTTCGAGCTCATCTATTAGCTTTACTTTTCGCTTATTCAGTATGATGTAGTGTATATCGTTTCTTACAAGATCAAACGGACTAACACTTCCTTCTGCAGCTGTTTCTTTAACGAAAAGGAAGTAGTAAAAATTGTCATCCTTAACTTCCAGGTAGTTGCGATATTTTAAGGTGTTAATGAAAGACTCTGCGTTGCCGGGAATCATTCTCAGCACCTCGTTCAGGTTAACCCAGCCATCATTGAAATGGTCATAAACTGTTGCATGGGCAAAGCAATAGCCCTCCAGCTTATTCATGGTCTCCTTATCATCTGACCGGTACCATTGTCTGAGCTTATATATTTCAGGAGCATTAACAGGAACTTTGATATAATAGCCTTTCATCAGGGGTTCTCCCAGCAGGAAATTGGATTGATTGGCTTGATAATAGGCTTCTATTTCCTGTTCTGTAACTAACGTGTCCAAATTCTGCCCAAGATAACGCTGTTGATATGCATAAATAAGAAGCGAGCTCCTGTAATTATCAATTTGCCTTTCAACATCTTTCTCCTCATCAGAAAGATTCATCTCAGCCTTGTTCAACAGCAATTCGTTGCGAATCCACTTTTCAATAAAGTCCCTTGCCAGGGAAACACTGTCAGAATCGGAAATCTCAGCAGGAATCACACCTTTCAGATCATCACTGTATAAGTACTGATTATTAACTTTTGCAAGCAGTTTCCCTTCTTTTTTTTCGGGAGCCTTATTGCATGCCGCAAATGACACAGCTGCAATGATCAGCAACAAGTAATTTATTGAGTGCATATTCATTTCACCTGTTTTAAAACATCCTGATTGACAACAACCGCATATTTGGCACGCAGTGTATCGATCCACTGCTTGTCAAGAAAATTCTGATAATCGGCAGTAACCTGGCCCTGCACCTCCTCAAAAGCCTTAATCGAAGGCTGTATGATGGCATTTACAGCAAGCAGTTGACTAACAGTTACCTGTGATATGATTTTAACAGTTCCTTTTTTCCAATCAAACTCCCCCACAGGTGTTGATTCACCCTTTTCGATTCTGCGGTCAATGACTTCAACACAATTTATGGAATCATTTGAGCATACACTCTTCAAATATTCAGGAATTGTGCAGAAAACCTTAGTTCTTCTTTTGGCATATTTGATGGCTGGTATGAGGTATTGCGGATCTCGGACCGTATAAAGGGATATGTCTGCTCTTTCATTCCACACATATTCCATTTCATGTTGCCTGTAGAAGGCTTTCAGTCCGGCAGTGTCATTTATGGCCTTGTTCCACACATTCCTGTCCATAATATTGAAAAGAAGTATTCCATCGTGGTACTCCTCCATCAGGTATTTAAAATTGGGGTACTTTTGTTCGAGTTGCTGTTTTTCAGTTTCCAGAAGTGTTTTCTGAACCAATTCATCGCACCTGGAATTCACAACATCGTCAAAGCCAAGTTTTTTACTGTAACGTTTGGTTTCTTGTATAAACTCAACCAGTTCTTTCTGAGAATAGTCCCTGTTATCAATGGTAAAAACCGGTTCAACAAGATCTGTAACCATCACTGGATTCCATCCTCCTGAGTAAATTGCACTGTCAAGCATCCCTGCAATATCGGCAATATTTTCGGGATATTTTGTTACTTTATATTCCTTCATCAGCATGGCAAGAAATGCCTCCTGCGTTTGTTTGCCTCTTTCATCCATCATGATCCGCTCCTCGATCTGTGTTTTGATCTGATCAAAAGAAGCCAGCCGGCGTTTGCCAAGAAGTTGAAATATATGCCATCCGTAATCTGATCGAACCGGTAATGTACAGGAACCACTGTCTTGAAGTGCAAAAACTTTTTCCTCAATATCGGCCGGTAGTTCACCCGAGCGCAGCCATCTCATTTGTCCCGCGTTGCGCGATGAACCCGCATCTTCTGAATACTGCTTCACCATATCTGCAAATGAAGCGCCATCCTGAAGCTGTTTATGGCATGCATTGATTTTCTCAAAAGCTTTATTATCTGCATCCTGATTTTCATTTCTACCTGAACGTATCAGGATGTGGGCCAGCCTGATTTCGCCAAGTGCAGGTCTTCGGCCGTTAACACGGATGATGTGGTAACCATACTTTGACCTCACAGGCAATGAGAACTCACCAACCGGAGTGTTATATGCAGCATTTTCAAACGGATACACCATGGAAAAAGCAGAGAACCAACCCAGGTTACCGTTATTGACCTTTGCAGAAGGATCATCAGATTCTTCTTTGGCTATTTTTTCAAATGCTTCGCCAGCCAGCAACCTTTTCCGGATATTCATCGCCTTATTATAAGCGGCAAAAGTATCAGACGGGGTTGCATCAGCTGCTAATCTCACCATGATATGACTGGCATCTACCTCATTAAGCGTCCGGTTGTATGCTTCCAGAACAAGCCGGTCAATCAGGTTTCGGTCCTGCAGGTAAGGCTTTGATAATTGTTCACGATACCCGGCAAGTTCATTCACAAATGATTCAAGGGTATCATAACCGAGTTTTCTGGCTTCATTGACTTTAAGTTTAAAGTTAATGAACATTTCCAGGTACTCGGCAGGCGACTTGTTGTCGTAGCCCGGAACGTTGTTGTTCTTGTAATAAATTCGTTCAAATTCAG
The DNA here is from genome assembly GCA_964560225.1 of uncultured Bacteroidales bacterium. GTDB lineage: Bacteria > Bacteroidota > Bacteroidia > Bacteroidales > UBA10428 > UBA5072. Next base: position 4,821 of record CAZLLD010000011.1, on the reverse strand, counting down.
ACTTCATCACGGGCTGATTGTCAATTGTCAGCAGCACTGCATCTTGCGAAAAAACTGCATAGGACCACAAATTGACAAAAACCAAAGCAAGAATGAGGTATTTCATCAGTTTTGGGATTATCGTTTATCGGCTGTAATTAGGTGCTTCACGTGTAATGGTTACATCGTGCGGATGACTTTCGGCGACTCCCGAAGTGGTTACCCTTACAAATTTGGCGTTCATCATCTCCGGAATGCTTCCTGCACCGCAATATCCCATTCCAGCTCTCAGTCCGCCAATCATCTGGTAAACCACTTCTGACAAGGAACCTTTGAACGGGACCTGTGCAACAATGCCTTCCGGAACAAGCTTTTTTATATCTTCCTCGGGATCCTGGAAATACCGGTCGCCCGATCCCTGTTGCATGGCCTCGATGGAACCCATACCGCGATACGATTTGTATTTGCGGCCATTGTAAATAATTGTTTCCCCTGGTGATTCCTCAACACCGGCAAACAATGAGCCGGCCATTATGGAACTGGCTCCGGCAGCTATGGCTTTAACCATGTCACCCGAATAACGGATACCTCCATCAGCAATGATGGGCAACCCGGCCTCCTTCAAGGCACTGGCTACGTTAAAAATGGCAGAAAGCTGGGGAACACCCACACCGGCAATCACGCGCGTGGTGCATATAGAGCCGGGGCCGATTCCAACCTTAACTCCATCGGCGCCTGCCTTAAGCAAATCTTTGGCAGCCTCAGCAGTGGCTATGTTGCCCACAATAATATCAAGATTGGTATAATGTTTTTTGGCCTTTTTCAGGGTATCGATCACTCCTTTGGAGTGCCCGTGTGCCGTGTCAATAACAATGGCATCCACATCTGATCTGACCAGTGCATCAATTCTTTCAAAGGTATCTGCGGTAACGCCTACAGCAGCAGCAACCCTGAGTCTTCCCATTGAATCTTTGCAGGCATTGGGTCGATCCTTTGCCTTGGTAATGTCTTTATAAGTAATCAGGCCGATAAGCCTGTAATTCTCATCCACCACGGGAAGTTTTTCAATTTTATAATTCTGAAGGATGTCAGCAGCCTTTTCAAGGTCCGTTTCCTGACTGGTTGTAATGAGATTCTCCCTGGTCATGATTTCCCTGATAGGACGTTTCAGCTCCTGCTCGAACCGGAGATCGCGGTTGGTAACAATGCCGATGAGTTTATGATGTGCATCAACCACCGGTATGCCTCCTATCTTGTATTCCTTCATCAGGTTCTTGGCATCCGCAACAGTAGCATTGGGCTTAATGGTGATTGGGTCATAGATCATGCCGTTTTCCGCCCTTTTCACCGTTTTAACCTGCTTAGCCTGATCTTCAATGCTCATATTCTTATGAACCACGCCTATACCTCCCTCCCTGGCAATGGCAATTGCGAGTGTGGCCTCCGTAACCGTATCCATGGCCGCTGAAACAATAGGCGCATTCAGCCTGATGTTTCGTGTTAACATGGTGCAAATATTGACATCACGGGGAAGCACCTGAGAGTATGCAGGTACCAAAAGTACGTCGTCGAAAGTCAGCGCTTCAGTAACAATCTTATCGGTGAGGTTTTTCATGACGGAAATTATAAATTGTGCGAAATTACAAAAAAAGAAGTAATATTGAATTTAAATATTTGCAGCAGGCCTTCCGGTCTGCATCGTTTTTTGGCATACCTGATGCGACTGGCCTATGATAACTGACTATCAGGCAACATTAAAAAAGTTTTGGGGATATGATTCCTTCAGGCCGTTACAGGAAGAAATCATTCGTTCGGTGCTTGCAGGGAAAGACACGCTTGGACTGATGCCTACCGGCGGAGGCAAATCACTCACCTTCCAGGTTCCGGCCATGACCATGCCCGGCATTTGCCTGGTCATCACCCCGCTGATTGCCCTGATGAAAGACCAGGTTGAAAATCTGAAGAAGCTCGAAATCAAAGCTGTGGCTGTGCATTCAGGTTGTACCCGCGAGGAAATTGACGTGGCATTGAATAACTGCCTGTATGGAGGCTATAAATTCCTGTACGTATCTCCTGAACGACTGGTTACCGAGCTTTTCCGTATCCGCTTCCAGGAAATGCAGGTGAACCTGATCACTGTGGATGAGGCTCACTGCATTTCACAATGGGGTTATGATTTCAGACCTTCTTATATGAGAATTGCAGAGCTTCGACAGTATCATCCCCGGGTGCCTCTGCTCGCACTCACCGCAACTGCAACTCACCGCGTTATTGATGACATCCAGCAAAAGCTGCAGTTTCGTGCAAAAAACCTCTTGAAAACAAGTTTCCTTCGTGAAAACCTGATTTATGCAGTGAAAAATTCCGAAAACAAGGACCGCGACGTGGTGGATATGGTTAAAAAACTCAGGGGCAGCGGTATCATTTATGTCAGAAGTCGACGTAAAAGCATCGATATCTCACGCTTTCTGCAGCAAGAAGGCATTTCTGCCGCGTATTACAATGCAGGCCTGGAACATGCCGTAAGAAACGAGGTTCAGCGCAACTGGACTATCGGGAAAACCAGAATCATCGTCGCCACCAACGCTTTTGGAATGGGTATCGACAAGTCTGACGTACGATTTGTAATCCACGCCGACATGCCTGATTCACCTGAAGCCTACTTTCAGGAAGCAGGACGTGCCGGAAGAGACGGCAACAAGTCATTCGCGATCCTTTTATCGTCAGCTTCCGATGTTACCGCAGTCAGCCAGCGCATCCAGGTTAATTTTCCCGATATCACCACCATTAAAAACACTTACTCGGCACTGTGCAACTACCTGCAAATCCCCGTAGGAGGCGGAAAGGGCATGTCATTCGATTTTGACATTAACGACTTTGCGCGCTCTTACCGGCTCTCTGTGTTCACCTCCTTTAGCGCATTGAAAATTATTGAGCTTGAGGGGTATATTGAACTCACCGAAGAAATTAATAATCCCTCCCGCATCAGGTTTATACTTGACCGCGATGACCTCTACCGCTTCCAGGTGTCGAATTCACGTTTCGATTCCTTCATCAAACTGCTCCTGCGTTCATATACGGGTGTTTTCACCGAATACACCACCATCGATGAAAACATGCTGGCAAAGCGGGCCAATGTAGAACAGGAAGTGGTAAGACAATACCTGAACAAGCTGGTCACCTTGCATGTTATTAACTACCTGCCCCAGAAGCGAACGCCCATGGTGGTGTTTTTTGAAGAAAGGCTCGATGAGAAGTCAATTTACATCTCCCGCGAAAATTACCAGACACGCAGGGAAAAATATGAGGAACGAGCCAATGCCATGCTGGATTATGCACGACAAAAAGACAAATGCCGGAGTCAGGCGATACTCGAATATTTCGGTGAAATGAACTCACCACCTTGTGAAGAATGCGATGTATGCCGTGAAAGAGGTGAAAACAAACTCAACCGCGAAGAATTCCGTATCATTCGTGATGATTTGCTCAGCGTTATTGCGCTTGAACCCATTTCACTGGAAAACCTGATAGAAAAAGTGCCTGTAAAACGTGAAAAACTCATTGAGGTGTTACAGTGGATGATGGATAACAACCTGGTGAAATTTAACCCTGACCAGCTGCTGATCAAAGCAAGCTAATATTTTGCTACCAGCGGCATCTTCCGGCCCGGACCAAATGCCTTGGTGGATATTCTCAATACCGGCGGACTCTGGTATCTCTTAAACTCGTTGTTATTCACCATCCGCAGCGTTTTTCGGACCATCTCAGCCGGAGATCCTTCCGCGATGATTTCCTCTTCTGACTTTTTCATCTCAATATAACTGAATAGTATCTTGTCGAGCAGATCATATTCAGGAAGCGAATCTGAATCCTGCTGGCCGGGTCGCAATTCAGCAGAAGGTGGTTTGGTAATGCTGTTCTCCGGTATGATCTCCCGCTCCTGGTTTATAAAACGGGCAAGCCGATATACATCGGTCTTGTATATATCACCCAGCACCGACAGACCACCGCTCATGTCGCCGTAAAGAGTTCCATAACCCACGGCACTTTCGCTTTTGTTTGAGGTGTTCAGCAACATATGGCCGAATTTGTTGGATAAGGCCATCAGCAGGTTTCCCCTTACCCTGGCCTGAATATTCTCCTCAGTCACGTCAGCCGGATACCCTTTAAACAAACCTTCAAGCGACCGGTTGTATTCATCAAAAATGTTTCTGATATCAACAGTATCATAACGTACGCCCAGGTTGTCGGCAAGTGTTATGGCATCAGTGACCGAATGGCCCGAAGAGTACTGCGATGGCATCAAAAGGACTCTGAGATTTGTTGCTCCAAGCGCCCTGACAGCCAATACGAGTGTAACGGCAGAATCAATACCCCCTGATAAACCCAGAATTGCAGATTTCAATCCTGTTTTGACAAAATAATCGCGGATACCCAAGACGAGGGCATCATGAATCTGCGAAATATCGTCGTGTGGCGGAATCAGCAAGGAAGACGCAGGAGCGGTAATAATGTCATCCGATTCATAAACAGCGAAATCCTCCTCAAACATCTTCATCCGGCCTACAATCCCTGAGGGATTGACCACCATGGATCCCCCGTCGAAGATCAGATCAGTTTGAGCACCAACCTGATTGGCATAGTAAATGGGGATCTTGTATCGCGATGCGTTATCAGTGAGAATTTCAGATTTGATTTCACCCTGAAGGTGCGAAAAAGGTGATGCAGCGATATTTACCACGAAGTCGGGACACAACCGTGAAATTTCATCCATAGGACATACCGAATAAAGCCTGTCCCTGCCATACCCGGTTAATACAGGTTGCTTAAACCACAGGTCCT
>CAZLLD010000010.1:52195-62106 GCA_964560225.1 uncultured Bacteroidales bacterium | reverse complement strand
CTTTTACTTCTTTTACTTCTTTTACTTCTTTTACTTCTTTTACTTCTTTTACTTCCTTTGCCTCTTTGACCTCTCCGGCTTCTTTTTCCTCCTTTTTGCGCAACTGTTTTTTGGGGGGACTGAGTTTTTCAACGTCAATCTTACCAAGAACATTGATTTTAATGGTTTCTTTTTCTGCAGTGCGCTCGGGTTCAGGTTCATGGTGAGTGGGGCGGAGATCTTTTACAAAAACCTCATCCTCCTCTTCCTGCTTTGCATGATCAGCGCCATACGGCATATCAGTCAGTGAAACTGTTTCCAGTTTCTCTCTCTTGTTGCGCAAATTCAGTTTCTCTGACTCTTTCTTTGCGTTAAGGTCAGTACTAAATTCCTTTAACAGCAGCTCATACTGCTCGGAAGTGATTTTTTCATTCGGACTCGAATCAATCTTCACTCCTTTCTTATGCAGGAAATCCACAATGGTGGATATGCCCACATTGAGCTCCCTGGCAATCTTATTTAATCGTGTTGTTTTAGTATCTGACATCCGCTGATTTTAGTTGTTTTGGCAAAGCCAAAATTAGTAAATCATTCAATATAAAATATTCTGATAACTATTCAAATTCCGCCTTCAATATTTTGAGAACTTCTTTAATGGTTTCCTCTTCCAAATCGGTACGTTTAACCAGGTCATCCATATTCAGATTCAGCACACTCCGGGCTGTGTCGCAGCCGATGGCCTTCAGCTCGTCAATGATCCAGCCGTCAATTTCATCTGAGAATTCATCGAGGTTCACATCTTCTTCATCGGCCAGATCGTTCTCGCGGTAAACATCAATCTCATAACCGGTAAGTTGGCTGGCCAGCTTGATGTTCAGCCCGCCCTTCCCTATAGCCAGCGAAACCTCATTGGGTTTGAGGTATACGTCAGCTTTCTTGCTCTTCTCATCGATCTTGATGGATGATATCTTGGCCGGACTCAGGGCACGCGTAATAAACAGCTGCAGGTTATTGGTGAAATTGATCACATCAATGTTTTCATTTTTCAATTCCCTGACTATGCCATGTATTCTCGAGCCCTTCATTCCCACACAGGCACCCACGGGGTCAATGCGCTCGTCATATGACTCAACGGCAACCTTGGCTCTTTCGCCGGGAATGCGAACGATCTTCTTGATGATGATCAGCCCGTCAAATATTTCAGGAACCTCAAGTTCAAACAACCGCTCCAGGAAAATGGGCGATGTGCGCGAAAGGATAATCAGAGGGGTATTGTTCCTCATTTCAACCCGCACTACCACAGCCCTGATACTGTCACCCTTGCGGAAATAATCGGTGGGTATCTGTTCCGTTTTGGGCAGAATTAATTCATTGCCTTCTTCATCCAGCACCAGGATTTCTCTTTTCCAAACCTGGTAAACCTCACCGGTTATTATATCTCCAATGCGGTCACGGTATTTCTGGAATATATTGTTCTTTTCAAGATCAAGAATCCGGGCGGTCAGATTCTGACGAAGTGCCAGGATGGCACGTCTTCCAAAATCAAGCAGTTTCACTTCATCCGTAACTTCTTCTCCCACCTCATAATCCTCATCGATTAATTTGGCCTCAGCAAGTGATATCTGCTGGTTGGGATCCAATACTTCTCCGTTTTCCACTACCTCCCGGTTTCTCCATATCTCAAAATCGCCCTTGTCAATATTGATAATGATATCATAATTGTCTGCCGACCCGAACATTTTTACCAGCATACCGCGGAAAACATCTTCAAGCACACTCATCATGGTGGCCCGGTCAATGCTTTTCAGTTCCTTAAACTCCGAAAACGTTTCGATCAAATTCAGGTTTTCCATGTTTTATTTTACTTTTTTAAACTAATTACAATTTTTGCCGTTTTGATCTCATCAAACTTAATCTCGTGTATTTCCGATTCCTGTTTCTTTTTTCCCGTCTTGCCGTTCTTAACTGTTTTTTCCGTTCCCAGCCTGATCCCGGCATCCGGAATTACCGATTCCAGCTTGCCGGTGATCTTGATCCCATCGGATTTTACTATATCCAGCATGCGGCCCAGATTCTTCTCAAACTGAACCGGCAGTTTCAGCGGTTTGTCAAGCCCGGGTGATGAAACCTCCAGCTCAAAATCCTCAACTTCACGATCCAGCTTGCTCTCCAAAAACCGGCTTACCTCAATGCAATCATCCAGCGTAACTCCCTTCAGGCTGTCTATGTACACCGTGATCTTGTTCCCGGCACTCACAGTAACATCTACCAGGAATTTGCCGCTTTGCGCCAGCTCTGCTTCCAGGAAGCTTCTGATTGATGCTGCTTTGATCATGGTTACACCAGCTTAATAAAATAGGGGACTGAAGTGTCCCCTATCCTGAAAAATCTTGTTGCAAAGATAGAAATAATAATTGAATATACAAACCCGTGCAAAAGTGTATGACAAATCATGTTGATTTTATGAAGGAATATTCAGTAATTTGCAACCATCATGTAATGTAACCAGGATTCATGTCAGCAGCAACTTTCAATACCAACAAACGAAAAATAGTTAATGACCCGGTTCACGGATTCATCATCATTCCCACTGATTTTATTTTTGATCTGCTGGAACACCCCTACCTGCAAAGGTTGCGTCGGATCAAGCAGCTTGGCCTCACCAGTTTTGTATATCCCGGGGCCACCCACACCCGCTTTCAGCATGCACTCGGTGCTGTGCATCTGATGAGCCAGGCCATTGAAAACCTGCGGCAGAAAGGAACCGTTATTTCCGAAGAAGAAGCCGAGGCCGTTACGGCTGCTATCCTGCTTCATGATATCGGTCACGGCCCCTTTTCCCACGCCCTTGAAGAAAGCATCATCCCCGGCATTTCACACGAGAACCTTACCGTAATGCTGATGAACAACCTGAATAAGGAGTTCGGGGGAAGGCTCGACATGGCAATCCGCATTTTTAACAACAACTACAGCAAGAAGTTCCTGCATCAGCTGGTATCGGGACAATTGGATATGGACAGGATGGACTACCTGATGCGCGACAGCTTTTATGCCGGTGTTGCCGAAGGCACCATTGGCACCGAAAGAATAATCAAAATGCTCAACGTGGTGAACGGGCAACTGGTGGTTGAAGCCAAGGGCATTTACTCAATCGAGAAATTCCTGATCTCACGGCGCCTGATGTACTGGCAGGTTTACTATCACAAAACCGTGATTGCAGCTGAAAACCTGCTCGTGAAACTGCTGAAACGCGCTAAAGATACAGCAGCATCCGATCCCGATCTTTTTGCCACAACCTCCCTGAATTACTTTCTGAAACGGCATATCCGGAAAAATGAACTGGAAACCTCGCGTAACGAAGTTCTTCACCACTTTACAAACCTCGATGATGACGACATCATGGCCTCCGCTAAATCCTGGATGACCCATCCCGACAGGCTGCTTTCCATCATGTCGATGAACCTTACCCGGCGCATCCTCCCAAGAGTTAAAATCAGTGATGAGCCTTTCAGTGAAGACAGCCTTGACGAGCTCATACAAGCTGCATGCAAACAATATCAGCTGAACCGGCAGGAAGCGGATTACCTTGTTTTCTCGGGACTCATTGCCAATAAGGCTTACAGCGAAAAGTCCGATACCATCCGGATCTGTTACAATACCGGCGAAATGAAAGACCTGTCTGAAGCATCTGATATTTTTCATTTGCAGAACCTTATGGAGACCAAGAAAAAATATTTCCTTTGTTATCCGAAAGATCTTGGCTTAAATTACTAATTTTGTGCCCGGCGAAAATATAAAACGCATGAAGGTTACCGCTAAAATTGTTGCTGATTTTACCAAAGGCGAACTGATTGGAAATCCCGACGAAGTTGTTACTGATGTTTCCAAGATAGAAGAAGGCAAAAAAGGCACCCTGGCTTTCCTGGCCAATCCAAAATATGAGAAGTACCTTTACACAACGGAAGCTTCCATTGTTCTGATCAACAAAGATCTTCCCGTCGACGGTAAAGTGAAACCCACCCTGATCCGGGTTGACAACGCTTATGACGCGTTCACTTCACTTCTTGAACTTTACACCAAAATGATCCCTGAGAAAAAAGGGATTGAACAACCTTCATTCATTGATCCTACCGCAAAAATCGGTGACAATGTGTATATCGGTGCCTTCTCTTACATCGGCCCCGGAGTTACACTTGGCAATAATGTTAAGATCTATCCCCAGTGCTACATAGGAGACTTTACCCAGGTTCAGAATAACACCATCGTCTATCCCGGTGTCCGGATTTATCACGGATGCTATATCGGAACCAGCTGCACCATTCATTCCGGTGTTGTCATCGGAGGTGACGGCTTCGGTTTTGTTCAGCAACCCGACCAGCAGTACCGGAAAATCCCTCAGGTAGGCAATGTGATCATCGAAGACAATGTTGAAATAGGGGCTAATGTCACCATTGACAGGGCCACCATGGGTTCTACCATCATCCGGAAAGGTGTCAAGTTCGACAACCTGATCCAGATCGGGCACAATGTTGAAGTTGGCGAAAACACCGTAATCGTTTCCCAGGCAGGCATTGCCGGTTCCACCAAAGTGGGAAGAAATTGCCAGATTGGCGGACAGGTTGGCCTCGCCGGACACCTTAAAATTGGCGATAATGTAAAAATAGGCGCTCAGTCGGGTGTCAGCAACAGCATTAAAAACGGTGAAACAGTGCTCGGTTCTCCGGCTCTCGATGTGACCAAGCAAATCAAAGCCATGATCGTTTACAAGTCACTCCCCGAAATGAGTAAACGAATTGCCGATATTGAAAAGGAAATCAGCCGGCTGAAAGATCCTAATAAATAATCCTGTCTTGCTGGTATCAACAACCTTTTATTTCCGTTTTTCGGAAACCAGATATCCTGACTCCACCACCCGCCTCCCGAAAACCGCAACTTATCCGGAATATTTCGCTATTTACCCTCCTGATCTTCAACCTCAACCTATAAACATACCTTGCTATTAAATAATTTTTTATAATTTCGCCCTGTTTTTATATTGGTGTAATATTAGCAAAACAATAAATGGCCGAGAAGCAAAGGACAGTCGCCAAACCGGTAAGTTTAAAGGGCAAGGGATTGCATTCAGGTATTGAAGTTGAGGTGACCATTAATCCTGCCGACGAAAATCACGGGTATCAGTTTAAAAGAACAGACTTGGAGGACAGTCCTGTTATCAGGGCGCTGGCCGAATATGTGAAAATCACGGAACGCAGCACCACCATAGTCGATAAGGGGGCCTCCATCACCACGGTTGAACATTTGCTTGCTGCATTATACGGCCTGGGAGTCGACAATGCCCTTATGGAAATCAACGGTCCCGAAGTGCCCATCATCGACGGCAGCGCCAAACCATTCGTAGAGGCCATTCTTGCTGCCGGTATCGTGGAACAGGAAGCCGACCGCCAATACTTTCAGCTCAGGGAAAAATACGAATACTGCGATAATTCAAAGGGTATTGAAATCATCGGATATCCTGATGACGATTTTTTTGTGGATGTACATATCGATTACAATTCCAAGGTAATCGGACATCAATATGCCTCGCTGAAGGACATCCGGGAATTTGAAACCGGTTTTGCCGCCTGCCGTACCTTTGTGTTTTTACATGAACTGGAATTTCTCCAGAAAAACAACCTGATCAAGGGAGGCGACCTGGATAACGCCATCGTGATCATGGACAGGCCTGTTTCACAGGAGGAAATCGACCGGCTGGCCCAATTGTTTCACAAACCCAGCATCAAAGTAAAACCCGAAGGCATTTTAAATAATGTTGACCTGGCATTTTCCAACGAACCTGCCCGTCACAAACTTCTTGATGTCATCGGCGACCTGGCCCTTTGCGGTGTCAGGCTGAAAGGCCGCATCATTGCCAATAAACCCGGCCACAATGCCAATGTTGAGTTTGCCAAAATGCTTCGCAAACAAATTAAGGCCAGCCACAACAAACCTCTTCCTCCCGACTATAACCCCGATGTGACTCCCCTGTATGACATCAACCAGATCCAGAAAATCTTGCCCCATCGGAATCCATTCCTTTTGGTGGATAAAATTACCCATATGGACGAATGGGTTGTCACCGGCGTGAAAAATGTGACCATGAATGAAGCTTTCTTCGTGGGCCATTTCCCCGAGGAACCCATCATGCCAGGTGTGCTCCAGATAGAGGCACTTGCCCAGGTAGGCGGCGTGCTTTTGCTCAGCTCCGTGCCCGATCCGGAAAATTACCTGTTGTATTTCATGCGCATCGATACCGTGAGGTTTAAACGTAAAGTCGTTCCGGGCGATACACTCAATATCCGCATGGTCCTTACCGAACCCATCAAGCGCGGCATCGCGCTTTGCCGCGGCGAAGGCTTCGTAGGCGAACAACTGGTGATCGAAGCTTCATTTATGGCACAGCTCGCCAGAAAACCAGGTACTTAATATGAACTTATTATAAGATATTGTATCTCAATGAATAACCAAGTATTGTATTCCCTGCATCCCAATGCCAGAATAGGCAAACAGGTTGAGATCAGCCCATTCACAACCATTTATGGAGATGTAGTCATTGGCGACAACACCTGGATCGGTCCGAATGTCACCATCATGGATGGCGCCCGAATCGGTAAAAACTGCCGGATATTCCCCGGTGCAGTTATTTCAGGCATTCCGCAGGATCTGAAATTCCAGGGTGAGGAAACCACAGCCGTTATCGGTGACAACACCACCATTCGGGAATACGTCACCGTCAACCGCGGCACCAAATCAAAAGGCACCACCATAGTCGGAAACGACTGCCTGCTGCAATCATATGTTCATATTGCACACGATTGCAAAGTGGGCAACCATTGCATCCTTTCAGGATATGTTGGCCTGGGGGGCGAAGTGGTGATCGAAGACTGGGCCATACTGGGCGGCGGAAGCCTGGTGCATCAGTTTGTCCGCATCGGCACTCACGTTATGGTTCAGGGTGGCTGCAAGGTGGTGAAAGATGTTCCGCCCTATGTAATGGCAGGCCGAGATCCCGTTGTTTATGCCGGTTTGAACCTGGTGGGACTGAGACGCAGAAATTTCTCTTCCGAAAAGATTCAGGAATTGCAGGAGATCTATCGCACACTTTACATGAAAGGACTCAACAACTCCGACGCACTGCGCGCCATTGAAGCCAGCATTCCGCAAGGAGAAGAACGTGACCATGTGATCACCTTTGTTAAAAACTCGGAAAGAGGTATTATTAAAGGCCTTCTTGACGAAACTGACTGATCAACTCAGGGCATTCCAACCCTGAGCCTGCAGCTCAATAACACTCCCGTGTGAATCAATCATCCGGGCTCCCTCATCAGCCTCAACCACATGCCCGATAACGGAAATTTCCTGCCTGTTTCCTACCTGGTCAAACTGGCTCACCGGAACAGTGAATAGCAGCTCATAATCCTCTCCCCCGTTCAGGGCTGCAATAAGCGGATCAATCCCGAATTCCTGCGAAATTCGCCTTGTCTCCTCGTGAACAGGCACCTTGTCTGAATATATCTTGCATCCACTGCCCGATTGCTGGCAGATATGCATCAGCTCCGACGACAAACCATCGGAAATATCAATCATCGAGGTTGGCTTCAATCCCAATTCCTTCAAGAGGGCAATAATATCTTTCCGGGCCTCGGGCTTGAGTTGCCTTTCCAGCACATAGTCATACCCCATCAGGGCTGGCTGCATGTCATGATGCTTCTCAAACATCATCCGTTCCCGCTCAAGCACCTGCAAGCCGATGTAAGCTCCACCCAGGTTTCCGGAAACACAAATCAGGTCATTGATCCCTGCACCCGAACGGTATACCAGTTCCTCCTCAGCCGCATCACCAACCACAGTGAGACTGAGCACCAGCCCTGTCATCGATGAAGTGGTGTCACCGCCTACCAGATCCACGCCATATTGCTCACAAGCCAGCCTGATCCCTGCGTAAATCTCCTCTACCATGCTCAGTTTGAATTTGGCCGACAACGCCATGGAAACCAGCAGCTGCCGGGGTTGCGCATTCATGGCATAGATATCTGAAAAATTGACCACGGCAGCTTTATACCCCAAATGCTTCAATGGGGTGTATACCAGGTTGAAATGTACTCCTTCTGCAAGCATGTCGGTGGAAATCAAAACCTTTCGGTTTCCGAAGCCAAGCACTGCAGCATCATCACCTACACCCTTAATGGTGCTTTCATTCCGGTTTTCCAGTCCCGCCGTCAGATGCCTGATCAGCCCGAACTCTCCAAGCCCCGATATCTCATCACTATGCTGCTTCACGTTGTTCCTGTTGTTAAATCCTAAAACGCTGCAAATATCTGTATAAATTGATACAGATTTATTATATTTGCCATTATTTAGAATTAGTCTAAATACATTGATTGGTTGAATCTGCGCGCATAAACAAGAGTTACGATGGAAGAATCACAGGATAATCTGCTGAATGAGGTTACCGGCGGTGTTTATAAATATGGCTTCGTTACCGATATTGACACGGAAATCATACCCAAAGGACTGAATGAAGATGTCGTCCGGCTGATTTCGGCAAAAAAGAACGAACCTGAATTCATGCTTGAATTTCGGCTAAAAGCCTTCAGACACTGGCAGACCATGAAAATGCCTGCCTGGGCTCATCTTACCATACCCGAAATCAATTATCAGGACATCATTTTTTATGCTGCTCCAAAGCAAAAGGCCGGCCCCGCAAGCCTGGACGAGGTGGACCCGGAATTGCTAAGGACTTTCGACAAGCTGGGTATTCCGCTCGAAGAGCAGAAATTGCTTTCAGGAGTTGCCGTGGATGCTGTAATGGACAGCATTTCGGTTAAAACCACCTTTCGCGAAACACTGGCTGAACTGGGCATTATATTCTGTTCCATGAGCGAGGCCATACGTGAATATCCCGAGCTGGTCAAAAAATACCTGGGAACTGTGGTGCCCTATACCGATAATTACTTTGCCACTTTGAATTCAGCTGTTTTCAGCGATGGTTCGTTTTGCTATATTCCCAAAGGAGTGCGCTGTCCCATGGAACTCTCCACCTATTTCCGGATTAACGCGGCCAATACCGGCCAGTTTGAGCGGACACTGCTGGTTGCTGATGATGACAGCTATGTGAGCTACCTGGAAGGATGCACGGCTCCCATGCGCGACGAAAACCAGCTGCATGCAGCAGTTGTGGAGATCCTGGCCCTGGAAAACGCCGAAGTGAAGTATTCCACCGTGCAAAACTGGTATCCCGGCGATAAAAACGGCAAGGGAGGCATCTACAACTTTGTCACCAAACGCGGAATGTGTAAAGGCGACCATTCCAAAATCTCCTGGACCCAGGTGGAAACCGGATCAGCCATCACCTGGAAATATCCGAGCTGCATCCTGCGCGGAAACAACACCACGGGTGAGTTCTATTCGGTGGCTGTTACCAACAACTACCAGCAGGCCGACACCGGAACCAAAATGATCCATATAGGGAAAAACAGCCGCAGCACCATCATATCCAAGGGTATTTCCGCCGGACACGGCCAGAACAGCTTCCGAAGCCTGGTGAAAGTGCTGAAGACTGCCGAAAACGTAAGAAATTTTACCCAGTGCGATTCCATGCTCATGGGCGACAAATGCGGCGCACACACCTTCCCTTATATCGAAGTGGAAAACCAGTCGGCCGTCATTGAACATGAAGCCACTACTTCGAAAATAGGCGAAGACCAGATATTTTACTGCAACCAGCGCGGAATTGATACCGAAAATGCAGTTGGGCTGATCATCAATGGCTATGCTCGTGAAGTGCTGAACAAGCTGCCCATGGAATTTGCCGTGGAAGCCCAGAAATTATTGCAAATCAGCCTGGAGGGCAGTGTCGGATAAATGTGGTAGGGACAGGTCGCGACCTGTCCGTA
>CAZLLD010000010.1:0-52095 GCA_964560225.1 uncultured Bacteroidales bacterium | reverse complement strand
GCCTGGAGGGCAGTGTCGGATAAATGTGGTAGGGACAGGTCGCGACCTGTCCGTATATATCACGTAAGGACAGGTCGCGACCTGTCCGTACCAATAAAATATATATAATAAATTATGCTACAGATTAAAGATTTACACGTTTCCATCGACGGCAAGGAAATCCTCAAGGGAATCAACCTCGAAGTAAAAGCCGGAGAAGTTCATGCCATCATGGGCCCCAACGGTTCCGGCAAAAGTACCCTGGCTGCCGCATTGGCCGGAAGGGATATTTTTGAAATCACCGGCGGATCGGTTGCCTTCCTGAATGAGAACCTGCTCGGGATGAGCCCTGAAGACAGGGCCCGCAGGGGATTGTTCCTGGGCTTCCAGTACCCGGTTGAAATTCCGGGCGTTTCCATTGTCAACTTCATGAAAACAGCCATCAACGAGCACCGGAAATTCAAAGGCCTCGACCCGATATCTGCTTCTGATTTCCTTAAACTCATGCGCGACAAGAAAGACCTGGTCGGACTCACCAGCAGCCTCACCAACCGTTCGGTAAACGAAGGCTTTTCAGGAGGTGAAAAAAAGAAGAACGAGATCTTCCAGATGGCCATGCTCGAACCCACCCTGGCCATACTCGATGAAACCGATTCCGGGCTCGACATCGACGCACTCCGTATTGTTGCCCAGGGTGTGAACAAACTGCGCCGGCCGGATAACGCCACCATCGTAATTACCCATTATCAGCGGTTGCTTGAATATATTGTGCCCGATTTTGTGCATGTATTATATAAAGGAAAGATCGTCAAATCAAGTGGCAGGGAACTCGCACTTGAACTCGAGGAAAAAGGATACGACTGGATTAAGGAGGATAATGAATAATCGGCTGTTGACCTATGAATGATACTGTTTCTGCTACATTGAAAAGTGACCTGATCAGCCTGTTTGAAAAGAACAACGGAGAACTTGAATCGGGATCCGGACATTTTATGAACCTATACAGGGAAAAGGCTTTCAGTGATTTCGAAAGGCTGGGAATTCCCACCACGAAGAGTGAAAATTACCGCTACACACCCCTCGAACAATACTTCAACGGGCAGTATGAGGTCGAACTTAATCCCAACCCCTTTAAAATCGACATCCGGAGCATATTCCAATGCGATGTTCCTGAACTCGACACCCATGTGGCATTGGTTTTGAACGGATTCTATGCCACCGGCATACAGGTCGGCGGCCTGCCCGAAGGAGTTGTTGTATGCAGCCTGAGTGAAGCCTCAGTAAAATACCCCCGCCTTTTCGAAGCGCATTATTCAAAATATGCCGATACGTCAACTGACGGGCTTGTTGCACTCAACACCCTTTTTGCCCAGGATGGCGTTTTTGTTTACATTCCCGAAAATGTAACCGTTGAAAAGCCCATTCAAATCATCAACCTGAGCCATTCTTTTAAAAACCTGAGGATCACCCGGCGCAACCTGATCATTGCCGAAGAAAACAGTTCCTCAAACATTGTGGTTTGCGATCATACGCTTTGCAGCCACAGTTATCTGGCCAATACACTTACAGAAATCCACACAGGAAAGAATGCCTCGCTGGCTTTTGACAGGCTCCAGAACGAAAACAGCCATTCCACCCAGATCAACAACCTCTTCATCCATCAGCTCGAAAACAGCCGGTTCAACAGCAACAGCATATCGCTGCATGGCGGACTCATCCGAAACAGCTTTTATGTGACCCTCAATGGCACGCGTGCCGAAGCAAACCTGAACGGACTTTTCCTGTGTGACGACCGGCAACATGTTGCCAATTTCGTACTCATCGACCATGCCAGTCCGCTTTGCACCTCAAACCAGCTTTTTAAGGGTATCCTTGATGAGGAAGCCACCGGTGCTTTTAACGGGAAAATCCTGGTGCGCAAAGACGCCCAAAAAACACAGGCCTACCAGAAAAACAACAACATCCTGCTGTCCTCCACCGCCAGAATGAATACCAAGCCACACCTCGAAATATATGCCGATGATGTCAAATGCAGCCATGGGGCAACTGTGGGGCAGCTCGACAAAGAATCTCTTTTCTACCTGCGTTCACGCGGTATTCCCGAAGCCGAGGCCCGGCACCTGCTGATGTATGCTTTTGCCAATGAAATTGTAAGCCGCATTTCCATTCCGGTTTTAAAGGAAAGGATCATCGACCTGGTTGACAAAAGGCTGAAAGGCGAACTTTCCAAATGCAACGACTGCAACATCAATTGCGGCTAAAAACGTTTTCCATGAGTTTCAATATTGATCATATTCGTAAGGATTTTCCCATTCTCAGTCAGCAGGTTTACGGCAAACCCCTGGTTTATTTCGACAACGGCGCCACAACCCAAAAGCCCCGGTGTGTGATTGACTGCATCAACGAATATCACCTGCAACGCAACAGCAGCATACACCGCGGAGTTCACTACCTGAGCGAACAGGCCACGGAAGATTATGAAAATGCCCGGAAAACAGTGCAACATTTTATCCATGCTGCATCTCCCAATGAAATTATCTTCACACCAGGCACCACTTCATCCATAAACGGACTGGCCTTCTCATTCGGCGAACGATACATCCGTGAAGGCGATGAAATCATTGTTACCGAAATGGAACACCATGCCAACATTGTTCCCTGGCAGATGCTCTGCGAGCGCAAAAAATCCAGGCTCCGGGTGATCCCGTTTTCCGATGACGGCGTCCTCAGAATGGAAGAAGTGGACCGCATGATCAATGAAAAAACCAGGTTGATTTGCGTGATTCATGTTTCCAATACCCTGGGAACAATCAATCCTGTTGACGACATTATCCGAAAGGCGCATCAGCACAACATCCCGGTTCTGGTTGACGGAGCCCAGTCGGTACAGCACACTTCGATTGACGTGCAGCAGATGGATTGCGATTTCTTCGCGTTTTCCGGACATAAGATTTACGCCCCAACAGGAATCGGCATCCTTTATGGCAAGGAAAAATGGCTCGAAGAACTACCTCCCTTCCAGGGAGGCGGTGATATGGTGGATGTGGTCACTTTTGAAAAAACCACTTATAACGTGCTTCCATTCAAATTCGAAGCCGGCACACCTAATTATATAGGGGCAACCGGACTTGCCAGGGCCCTGGATTACATCACAGGCCTGGGAATTGAAAATATTGCACAACATGAACAAAAACTGCTGCACCAGGGAACAGGAAAACTGCTTGAACTTGGCTATGTAAAACTTTATGGTACCGCGCCTCACAAAAGTTCCATCCTTTCATTCACCGTTAACGGAGTGCATCCTTATGATACCGGAATGGTTCTTGATAAAATGGGCATCGCCGTGCGAACCGGAACCCATTGCGCACAGCCTGTCATGCAGCACTACGGCATTGAAGGCACTGTCAGGGCTTCCCTGGCGCTCTATAACACCGGCGGGGAAATCGATGCCCTGATTGAGGGGGTGAAAAAGGTAAAAACCCTGTTTGGCTAATTTTCGTATATTCACAACCAATTAATATGTCATTTGTTAATGTTATACATGTGAAAAGCATCGCCGATATTCAAAACGAGATCATTGAAGAATTTGAGGTATATGACGACTGGATGGATAAATACAACTACCTGATCGAAATCAGCAGGGAGCTGCCCGTCATTGATCCCAAACTGAAAATAAAAGAGAACCTGATCAACGGATGCCAGTCGAAAGTGTGGCTCAATGCAGCATACAACCAGGGCAAAATTGATTTCAGCGCCGACAGTGATGCCATCATTACAAAAGGAATTGTTGCCCTGCTGATCCGGGTATTGTCCGGACGGACACCGACGGAAATACTGGATGTGGATCTGTATTTTATCGATCGCATCGGACTGCGTCAGAACCTGTCCCCTACCCGGTCAAACGGATTGCTTTCCATGATCAAACAAATGAAATTGTATGCACTGGCATACCAGACGAAATATCAATAAGAAGAAGCCGTTAGCCTTTAGCTAACAGCCAATAGCCAACGGCCAAAAGCATTTTCCACAATGTCACCAAACGAAAACATATTATCCCTCGAGGTAGAAATTGTCAACGTCCTGAAAAACATCTTTGACCCGGAAATTCCGGTGAATATTTACGATCTGGGGTTGATATACGATATTGAAACCGACGAGCAGCAACATGTCAAGATCACCATGACGCTGACAGCTCCCAATTGTCCGGTTGCCGACGTGCTTCCGAATGAAATCAAAGAAAAGGTGGAATCCATCCCCGGAGTCGCCGGTGTGGATATCAACCTGGTTTTCGATCCGCCCTGGAACCAGTCGATGATGTCGGAAGAAGCCCTGTTTGAACTGGGTATGCTTTAGTGAACTTTAACTTTTTTATACTGAAAAGGAATGATTTTTGTGGTATATTTGTATTCAAAGTTAAGCCTATGAAAAAAATATTACCCTTAACAGCCATTCTCGTTATATGGGCATCCTCAGCATGGGGTAGCAATCTGCCCCCTTATTCCGAGTCGTATTCGCTCAATCCGTTTTACATTTCGGAAGAATTTGACCAGCCTGATAAAGACATTGAAATCTTTCCCAACCCGGTTACTGAAGGCAGAATAACCATCAAATCTTCTGAAAGCTTCCAATCCGTTCAAATAATGAACATTACAGGTGAAATTGTTTTTGCCCGGGAATATCCTTCCGGAACTGCATCTGAAGTGATCGAACTTGATAAATTGCAGAAAGGAATTTACCTGGTCAGAATCGGTTTTTCAACCAAGGTAAACCACACCGAAAAAATAATGATTAAGTAAGCGGTTTCATAACGCACCTACGCCTTAAACATGAAGTATACCGCCCCGATCATGCAGATACCTGCGTAGAGGTAATTGGTTTTCAAGGGCTCCTTGAGGTAAAGAAAACTGAATGGTATAAAAACACTTAACGTAATCACTTCCTGGATAATTTTTAGCTGCCCTACCGTCAGCTGACTCGAACCTATGCGATTGGTGGGCACCTGGATCAGGTATTCAAACAAGGCAATTCCCCAACTCAACAGCGCTGCAATAAACCAATGGCTGGTTTTCATATTTTTCAAATGCCCGTACCAGGCAAAAGTCATGAATAAATTGCTGCAGGTCAATCCTATTACAACTGTGATTATGGTTCTCATGGTAAAAAATCAATTGCGCAAAAGTAATTGCCTTTAACGGAGAAAATGAGAATTGGTTGTTTTTTATTTCAAAAACCATATTACATTTGTCCCGAGTTCATTATTAATTTTCTTATCCAGAAAGGTGGAGGGTAAGGCCCTGTGAAACCTTAGCAACCCTTCCGGCATGCCGGAAGAAGGTGCTAAATCCTGCTCCGGTTTTCCGGAGAAAGATAAGTCATTTGCAGGAAATCTCTTTTGGCTTATCAGAAGGGATTTTTTTGTTTTACAGGTGATTCTTTCCCGCCTGCCTGACTGGTTTAAAAACGATTTCAAATGAAAAAGAGCATTGTACTGGGTGTTTTTGGTTTTGGCTGCGTGGGTCAGGGTTTGTATAATGTATTGCATCAGACGCGGGGAATTGATGCCCGCATTAAAAAGATCTGTATCAAACATCCCGATAAGGATCGCCCGATTGATCCCTCGTTTTTCACAACCCACCGCGATGAGATCCTGAATGATCCCGAAATTGACGTGGTGGTCGAACTGATCGACGAAGTGGATGCCGCATTCGAAATTGTGACATCGGCACTGAAAAAAGGGAAAGCGGTGGTATCGGCCAATAAAAAGATGATCGCTGAAAATTTCGCCGAACTGTTGCACCTGCAGCAGCAATACAATACGCCATTTCTTTACGAGGCATCCTGTTGCGCCAGCATACCCGTAATCAGGAACCTGGAGGAATATTACGACAACGATTTGCTGACCAGCGTGGCAGGAATTCTCAACGGTTCCACCAATTACATTCTCACCCATATCTTTGAAAACAACAAGGCTTTTGATGTGGCTCTCCGTGATGCCCAGCAACTCGGTTATGCCGAGAGCGATCCCAGTTTGGACGTCATGGCCCTGGATCCCAAATACAAACTGTTGATTATCCTGGTGCACGCTTTCGGCATTTTACTGAAACCCGAGGATATTTTCAACTATGGCATACAAAAACTGAAAGAAGCCGACATCAGGTATGTGCGCGAAAAAAATGCCCGTATCAGGCTGATTGCCCGTTGCGCCAAAGTCAATGACCGGGTATTCGCCTATGTTATGCCCCATATCGTGCCCGAATCCGATACCCTGAACAAGGTAAACTATGAATACAACGGTTTGCTGCTCGAGGGTGCTTTTGCCGAACACCAGTTCTTCATGGGCAAAGGAGCCGGCGGAAATGCCACCGGGTCTGCGGTGTTATCCGATATCTCGGCACTTACCTACGATTACCGCTATGAATACAAAAAGCTGGGGCAACAATTGAATCATGCATATACCCAAGACGTTGAAGTGGAGATCTATGCAAGTTACCATGGGGAAATCAAACCGGAGACAGGCGACTTCATCTCGGTTTCGGTTAAGCACGAATCGCCCGGGTTCAATTACCTGATTGGCCGGATCAACCTAATGAATCTTATTCATGCTGAATGGATTAACCACCCGTCTGTAAGCCTTCTGCTCACCGAAAATAACTTGTAGGAAAATAATGCGGGCCCCGAAAAAAATATACAGGAATGCGCTTGCATAAAAAAATAAAATTTATATAAATTTACCCCGTTAGTAAGGATAACCTAAATGACTTGTAAAGCGTGGCGAAAAAGCGTATTATAAAATCGTATGAGCAACTGTCGGAGGAGCTGGTAGAAAAATTAAAAGAAAAATACCCCGACGGTTATGAGGATCGGACCATCACCTTCACCAACCCGAGAGGCGAAATTGAAGTGGCCATTCCATTCGAAACCGACGATATCTATTATCTGATCAAGCTTCCCAGGGTTAATCCGGCTGAAGAGGAAGAAGAACAGGAATCCTCCTCGTTTGATGAATTCGACAATTTTGAAAGCCTCGAAATCGGTGACGATGTCTCCGAGGATGATGATAATTGAGTCTCAACAGACACACACATCATATTGCCAGGCGCGGACCACCTCCGCGCCTGTTTTTATTTCGTTGCTTGCCTACACCCCCAAGCTAAACTAAGTTGGGAGACTAAGCTTTTTTACCCCAGCTTATACCCTCCAGTCAATCTCCTGCAGCCCATGACGCGCCAATATTTCGTTTGTTTTGGAAAAATGCCTGCTCCCGAAGAATCCGTTGTAGGCCGAATACGGCGACGGATGTGCCGCCTTCAGTATATAATGACGGTTCGTATCGATAATTGCCTCCTTTTCCTGGGCAAACTTGCCCCACAACAGGAATACCAATCCCACGCGCTTTGCCGAAAGCTTTTCAATCACCGCATTGGTGAATGTCTCCCATCCCTTCCGCTGATGCGAACCGGGCTGATTCGCCCGCACCGTTAATGTGGCATTGAGCAACATCACACCCTGGCGAGCCCACTTCTCAAGACACCCGTGATTGGGAACGGGTATTCCCAAATCGCTTTCGATTTCCTTGAAAACGTTTACCAGTGATGGGGGTGGTTTGATACCACGTGAAACTGAAAAACATAAGCCATGCGCCTGGCCCTGACCGTGATACGGGTCCTGGCCGAGCAACACCACCCTTACCTCTTCAAACGGGGTCAGGTTAAACGCATTGAAAATCTGGCTTCCCGGAGGATATACGGTATGCTTCGATTTTTCATCCATTAGAAACTCCTTGAGCTCCAGGAAGTATTGTTTGCTGAATTCCTCCCTGAGAATTTCTTTCCAGCTTGATTCAATCTGAGGATTGATTTCCATTTTTTTATCTTAAAATAATTCCCTGAAATGCTTTATCTGACAAACTTTTCAACAAGGCAACCAACAGAGGCCTTAGTAATAGCAAGTATTTCACTGTTCCGGTGCATGACGCACCTTGTAACTGCCAATAAAATTAGCAAAAGATTTCTTAATTTTGGAAATATACCAACACGTGCGGAATCATGTTGAAGAAGCATAAATGGACCATCATACCATTTATTATTATTGCAACAATTATTTTTTCATCGCTGTATTACCTTGCGATTCGTAAGCACAGCGCCCCGGCAGAACCGCTTAAGGCCATTCCGGTCAATGCTTCCTTCATTATTAAAATAAATGATTTCCAAGACTTTCATCGGAGCATTACCATGAACAATGCCCTGTGGAACGAGTTTCTTTCCATTGCAGAAATCAGGCGGATGGATCATCAGCTTCGTTTTCTCGATTCGCTTTACCTGTCGGCACCTGAAGTTAAGCAGGTGCTCGATAACACCCCCTTCTTTATTTCAGCTCACCTCACAGGTAAAGACCGTATCGGGCTGATGCATGTGCTTAGCCTTTCCCAACGACAGCAGGCAAAAAAAATTACTGATCTGATCAGCAACAGCGTGGTCCGTTCCGGTACGATTAAGGTGCGTAACTATGAAGGAAACGATATTCATGAAGTGGCTCTTTTGAACGAGAAGCAGGTTGGCAACTTTTCCTTTGCTTTCTACCAGGATATTTTAATGGTAAGCTTTTCAACCATCCTGCTCGAAGATGCCATCCGGCAACTCATATCCGGCGAATCACTGGTTGCCGATCCTGAATTCCAAAGGCTTTATGAAATGGCCGGGAAAAATGTGGATGCCAATGTGTTTGTCAATTTTAAAGAGTCTCCCCGGAGTTTTTCCATTCTTGTCAAATCCGATTTCAAATCAGAAGTGCGTTCTGTGAAAAATTTCGCGGGCTGGGCCGAACTCGATGTGAACCTGTTATCGGATATGCTGCTGATGAACGGATTTGTAAGTCCGCCAGATTCCCTGTCTTCCCTGTCACATGTTTTCCTGTCACAGTCACCCCAGCGTGTCACCGCCGATGAAATGCTCCCGGCTTCAACCGCTGCCCTGTTTACTATCAGCCTGTCTGACGCCAAGAGGTATCTTGAAGATTATCGGACCTTTCTGCGCGACCGCAATTCACTCAGCGGATACGACAATACACTGCGATCACTCAACAACGCATACAGCACCAACTTCCCTGATGACCTGCTCGAATTTATGGATAACGAGCTGACCGTGGCTTTTGAACCCGGTGTACGCGAAGATGCTCCGCCGCAAAAATACATCCTGATGCGTGTTAAAAGCAAAGCTCAGGCTGAGGAAAGAATGACCAGGCTGCTGGCTAAAATAGCAGCCGTGGAATCGCTTCCGCTTTCTTCCTATATCTCAGATTATAAACTTGATGCAGAACTCTCCTTCAAAATCTACAGCCTGCCGATTAACAAATTCGTTTCCAAGATTTTCGGAAACTTGTTTACCCCCGTAGAAAAACACTGCTTCATCATCATCGAAAACTACCTGATCTTTTCCGAAACCCCTGAATCGCTAAAATCATTGACGCACAATTATGTGCTCAACAAAACACTCAAAAACGATCCCGCATACAAAGACTTTAAGAACAGCCTCTCACCACGGTCAAATCTCTTTCTTTACTGCAACCTGCTGAAAGGCAACGGCGTTTTCTCGGAATATCTCACTTCTGAAATCAACCGTTTCTGGATGTCAAACCTTTCCGCTTTTCAAAAAGCACAGGCTGTTGGCATTCAACTATATAACAGCAACAGCATGCTTTATACCAATCTGCTTCTGAAATGCCTCGAAGGGTACAACTCTTCGGCACAAACGGTTTGGGAAAGCAAACTGGATACACTGGCTGCATTCAAGCCGGTATTTGTATTAAATCACCGCACAGGCCAAAATGAAGTCTTTGTGCAGGACCTGAAGAACAACATTTACCTGATCAACCATGTGGGCCGTATTTTGTGGAAGATCGGATTGCCTGAAGCCATTAACAGCGACATCTTTCAGGTGGATTATTTCAGAAACGGAAAACTGCAACTGCTCTTCAGCACAAGAAACCTGATTTACATGGTGGACCGCAATGGTAATTTCGTGGAAAAATATCCCGTGCAGCTGAGATCTCCGGCAACCAGCGGATTATCGGTATTCGATTACGACAACAACAAAAACTACCGTTTATTTGTCGCCTGCGAAGACAGGCACATTTACGCCTATACCAAGGAGGGGAACCTGCTGACCGGCTGGCATTTCGGTGAAACCGAAAGTGAAGTCACACAACCCGTCAATCACTTTAGATTGGGCGATAAGGATTTTCTGGTGTTCGGTGACCGGCTGAAAACCTATATACTCGACCGCAAGGGAGATACCCGTGTGAACATTGACACCTACTTCCCCAGGTCAGCCAAAAACAATTACATACTCAACATTCCCCGTGACGGAACAGGGCCATCAGTGGTCACTACAGACACCACCGGAAAAATATACTTCATCGGTTTCAATGGGACAGTTAAAACCGCTACCGTGAACCGCAGTTTTTCAAACAACCACTTCTTTGATTATAAAGACCTGAACGGAGATGGCCGATCAGAATTTATCTTTGTCGATAGCGAATTGCTTGCTGTTTTCAATAACGATCATTCAGTCTTATTTACCTATAAGTTTAAGGAACCCATCACCGTGAAACCAATTACCTACCAGTTTTCTGCTTCTGACCGCAAGCTGGGAATTGCATCATCCGGTGATAATCTGATCTACCTGTTCAACAATACAGGTGAGCTTTATTCCGGCTTCCCCCTGCAGGGCAATACGCCATTCAGCATCGGAAACTTCGGCGATTCACTGTCCCGTTTCAATCTGGTAGTCGGAAGTCAGGACAATTTCCTGTATAACTACCGGGTGAAATGATGAATAACTGCTGCTGCAAATGAATATAAGTAAAAAATTCTCCCGTAAAGGAAACAGCATATCTTGTTGATTTTCTGAATATTCATTGTCAAGACAAGACACTCTTTGTGGCAACCGGAAAAAAATATTGAAAATTTC
Organism: uncultured Bacteroidales bacterium; assembly: GCA_964560225.1. Classification (GTDB taxonomy): domain Bacteria; phylum Bacteroidota; class Bacteroidia; order Bacteroidales; family UBA10428; genus UBA5072. The sequence goes on along the minus strand of CAZLLD010000010.1, from coordinate 41,149 downwards.
CCGGGCAGAAGTAACATTCTAAAATCATTTCAGTATAATATGCAGAATTGCGAAAAAGGTTATTAACAGATTAGTGTTAATTTTGATTTGCTGTTATACAATATTTTTGCTTATTTTACCTTTTATGTAGGCGGGTTATGGCCGGCTGTAAAACAGTTTAAAAGTAGGATAACAGAAAATGAAAAAATTAATCATCGTCTTTTTTACCTTGACTTTTGGGTCAGTAGCCTTTACGCAGCAAGAAAGACAGGTAAGTCATTATATGTACGATCACATTTCAATTAATCCGGGTTCGGCAGGAAGTACCGACATGATCTCCACCACAGTCATTTGGCGGGAACAGTGGGTTGGCATGGATGGCGCGCCCAATAATCTGGTAGGTAACCTGAGCGCACCATTCAAGCTGGGTTCAACACATCATGGTGTTGGCTTGTCCATTTGGAAAGACCAGCTTGGATTCACCACTGATGGTGATTTTTCTCTCTCATATGCCTATCAGTTCTCTGTTGGCAGCGGAAGACTTGGAATCGGAGTCAGCGGTGACTATGTGATCCGTCAGCTTGATCCCGAATGGTATGTTCCCTCTACCCCTGCACATGTGGATCCGGGAAGTGATGGCGCCATTCCCCAGGGAAATCAGAAAGAAGCAAAGATTGATATGGGTTTCGGATTGTTTTACCAGACCGATGAATTATATGTGGGTATTTCCTCCACCCATTTGCTGGAAAGCGAGTTTAACTATTCATCTGACGTTCCGGCAGGTGGTACTGCCAGTGAAAAAATGATACGGCACTATTTCCTGACTGCCGGATATAATCTGCCATTGTCAAATCCTTTGCTTGAGTTCCAGCCTTCTGTTTTCATCCAGTCCGATGCCGTTTCAACAAAAATTGATGTGAATGCCACCCTCATGTACAATAAAAAGTTCTGGGGCGGCGTTTCTTATCGGGTTGGCAGCGCTGTAGTCGGAATGGTGGGCTTAAATATATTCAACGGTGTTCGCGTAGGTTACGCCTACGATTTTGCAACATCAGCCATTACAAAATTCTCATCGGGCTCACATGAAGTGATGATCGGTTACAGCTTTAATTTAGGAGTGGAAAAAATTCCTCAAAAATACAAGAGTATAAGGTATCTTTAATATAAAAAAACGGCTTCTTATTTCGGATAAACATCATTGAGTATGAAAAAGTTATTTTCTTTAGTATTTGTGCTGGCACTGTTTGTTATTAGTAGTTGTTCCAGAGGAGGCTCAGGCAGTGGCGAGCTTACAGGTGTAGAAGGAAGGCCAAAAGCTTATGCTGAGCCCGATCCTTTCGGTATGGTTTTCATACCCCAGGGAAGCTTCAACATGGGGGTCAATGACCAGGAAGTTGCCTGGGCTCAGTCATCACAAACCAAGACTGTTACAGTAGAGCCATTCTGGATGGACGAAACTGAAATCACCAACAACGAGTACCGGCAGTTTGTATTCTGGGTGCGTGATTCCATTTTCCGCCGTATGCTGGGAGAACAACTTGATGATTATGTAATTACCGAAGACGATTTCGGAAATCCTATTGAGCCCCCGGCCATCAACTGGGAACCAAGAATTGACACCCGCGAAGAGGACGTTAACGAAATCCTGAGTGAGATGTATCTCAATCAACAGGAACGTTTCTACAACAAAAAAGAGCTGGATACCCGGAAGCTCAACTACGAGTATTTCTGGATCGACCTGAAACAGGCTTCGCGTAAGCAAAACCGTTATAACTTCGACACCAAGAAGTACGAAGGTTTCATCATTGACAACCAGGGTGAAAAGGTTGAGATTAAAGACCGTTCGAGCTTTGTAATTCGCGACATGGTCAATGTTTATCCCGACACACTGGTTTGGATCGCCGACTTTACCTACTCATTCAATGAGCCCATGACGCTCATGTACTTCTGGCATCCTTCATACGACAACTATCCTGTTGTTGGAGTTACCTGGAAACAGGCTACAGCATTCTGTATCTGGAGATCCATGTTGCTGAATGCCGCTCTGAGAGCAGGTGGAGGTTCAGGCGCACACGATTACCGCCTTCCTCTCGAGGCTGAATGGGAATATGCCGCCCGCGGTGGTCTGGAAAACTCCATGTACCCCTGGGGAGGCTACTACACCAGGAACAAAGACGGTTGCTTTTTGGCTAACTTCAAACCCCTTCGTGGTAATTATGCCGATGACGGTGGTGTAACAACCGTTCCGGTTGGCACTTACCAACCCAACGAATACGGCTTGTACGATATGGCAGGTAACGTGGCAGAATGGACCTTAACCGCATTCGATGAATCATCCTATGCATTCTCACACGACCTCAACCCCGATTACCGTTATAATGCCCGTCCCGATGACCCCCCGGTTATGAAAAGAAAAGTGATCCGTGGCGGCTCATGGAAGGACATCGGCTACTTCATGCAAAACGGTACCCGCTCTTACGAATACCAGGACACCTCCAAATCCTACATCGGTTTCCGTTGCGTAAGACCTGTACTCGGAGGCATTTAAAAGAAACAACACATAATACAATACATAACTAATCCAATTTAACGCTCAAATTATTATGGCAAGCTTAGCAGATATTACCGCAAGTTCCGGCTGGAAAAAATTCATGGCCAAGTTGTACGGCTGGGGAGCCTCAGTTGTGATTATCGGTGCCCTTTTTAAAATTCAGCACTGGAAATTTGCCGGATTGTTCCTGACGCTGGGTCTGTTGACAGAAGCAATCATCTTCTTCTTTTCTGCATTCGAACCGCTTCATGAAGAACTCGACTGGACCCTGGTTTATCCCGAACTGGCAGGCATGTCGGAACAGGATGAGATGGAAGAAATGAAGGAACTGGGCGGAGGCATGGGCGGAAGACCTGTGGAACGTATTGAGAACCTGCTTGGTGAAGCCAGCCTCAATGAGGATACCCTGAAGAATATTGGCGACGGCCTGAAAAAACTGAATACGGCTGCCTCCGGTATTGCCGAAATATCAGGCGCAACAGCTGCCACGCAGGAATTCCTGAAGAATTTACAAACTGCCTCAGGATCTGTGGGCAGCATGAACGAAGCCTATACCACCACCGTTCAGTCGATCAAGGAATCTGCAGGCTCACTTGCCGCAGCATACCTTTCATCAGCTGAACAGGTTTCCAAATCTGGCAGCGAAGTTGCCGGATCGTACCAAAAAATTGCTGATTCCCTTAAGGGCGAGCACGATATGATTTCTCAGAGTGGTAAGGCACACGAAGAACACCTCGAAGCCCTGAATAAAAACCTGGCCGCACTGAATGCCGTTTACGAACTGCAGGTGAAGGAAGGCTCCAACCACCTTAAAGGAACCCAGCAGGTATACTCAGGCATTGAGGATATGATTGCAAAACTGAAGGATTCTATCGACGAAACCGGCAGGTATAAAGAAGAAGTGGTAAAACTTCGTGACAACCTTTCATCTCTCAATAACATCTATGGCAATATGTTGTCAGCCATGAACGTGATTATTAATAAGTAATTAATCAGCGCATCACAATTATGGCACACGGCAAAGAAACTCCCAGACAAAAAATGATCGGTATGATGTATTTGGTGCTGACAGCATTGTTGGCACTGAATGTATCAACCAGTGTGCTCGACGCATTCAAGATCATTGATGAAGGGCTGGAGAAGACCGGGATCACCATGTTCAATAAAAACAAAGACATCTATACCGAGTTTGACCAGGCCTACCAGTTAAATCAGAACAAAACCAAAGTTTGGCGCGACAGGGCACTTCAGGTGCAGGAAAGAACACAGAAAGTTTACGATTACATCCAGGACCTGAAACTGAAAACATTGAACCAGGCCGAACGCGGCAAATCTCCGGCTATTGAAGGAAAAACCATTCACCGCGATGAAATTGAGGCTACCACCGATTATGACACCCCGCATAACGTGATGATCGGTAGCGAGCTCAATGACAAAAGCGAGTCCCGCAAGCTGAAAAATGAAATTGCCGCCCTGCGCGAATTCATGCTCACCGTGGTAACTGAAAAAGAATTGCCCGACCAGCTGAAGCAGTCGATATCCAAGAGTCTTGATACGGAACCTCCGGTGGTTGGAAAAGGTAAAAAGAAAGATCCTTCCCTGAATACCTGGGAATACCATAAATTCGGACATTCCCCGCTGATGGGCTTCCTGGCCATCATGTCGTCATTGCAGATCGACCTGCGGAACGCCGAATCGGAAATGATCAATTACCTCTACGCCCAGATCAGCGCCGGTGAAGTTAAATTCAACGAACTCGAGGCCGTGGTCATCCCCAATTCCAATTACATCATCAAGGGTAACCCATACAAGGCCAACATCTTCCTCGCTGCCCGCGATACCACGCAGGCACCCGACATTTACGTGGTGGAAGGCGTGAGCCAGCCCTGGACGGAAACTGTTGATCCCACTACCGGAGTGAAAAAATACGAACGCCGTGAAGGCCTCAACTATACCAAGGTGCCAACTGAAAAAGGAACCGGCAAAGGTGTCTTCGAACGCTCAGGCAATTCAATCGGACAACGCACCTGGGGTGGTATTATCGAAATCAAAGGCCCCGGTGGCGAACCCATCATCCGGCCTTTCTCGGCTGAATATACCGTAGCTGAAGGCGCTGTTGTGGTTTCTCCTACCAAGATGAACGTATTCTACCTGGGTGTCGACAACCCGGTTGAAATATCCGTATCCGGTGTGGCCAGTAATAAGATCCGCGCCACCGCTTCAAACGGCGTGCTCGAACAGCGTGGCAATTCTTATATTATGAAAGCCAAAAGACTGGGGAATTGCGTGATCTTTGTTTCCGCTGAACTCGATGGCAAATGGTCAAATGTCGGAACCAAGGATTTCCGCGTAAAAGCCGTTCCCGACCCCGTGGCAACCGTTGCCGGACAAAAAGGCGGGATGATAGCCAAAAACGTGCTGCTGGCTCAGCAGGGCGTGATGGCCGCCATGCCTCCCGATTTCGATTTCGACCTCAAATTCAATGTAACTGAATTCACTGTGATGGCCGTTATCCAGGGATTTGTTCAGGAACGAAAGGTGAAGGGCAACCTGTTCAACCAGGAAGTCCGGAACCTGATCAACAACCTGTCAAAAGGAAACCCCGTTTATATACAGGATATCAAAGCAGTTGGCCCGGATGGCATGCCAAGAAGCCTTTCTACAATTAACTTCAAGCTGAATTAATTTATTAAACCATAGTCGAATGAAACGAGTTGCTTTTTTAATGATGGGATTGGCGATGATCCTGGTTGCACCGCAGAAAGCGAAAACCCAGGATATCCTTACCGAAGTGTATACCCGTGAGCACATTCCCAATAAAACTCCGGTACCTTACTCCTACCTGCGCGAAGCCGACGTGATGTGGGCCAAGGATATCTACAGGATCATCGACCTGAAGCAGAAACAAAACCTGCCTATGTACTACCCCCTCAGGCCAATCAACGACAGGTATAACCTGGTACAGTTGATACTTTGGGGAATCGACAACGAAGGCATCCGTGCCTTTTCTTCCGACGATCCGAAAAATGAATTCACCATTCCGCTCGACCGCACCAAGATTGATGAATCTTTTGGCGCCGGAACCGATGTGATCCAAAAAACCGATATGAACACGGGTTTTGTTTCGGATACCACCATCTACAATGAAAGAAGAATGGATGAGGTGAAACAAATCATGGTAAAGGAAAAATGGTTCTTTGATAAAAACCACTCCGTGATGAACGTGAGAATTGTCGGACTTTGCCCCATTCGTGTATATTACCAGCTCGACGACCAGGGCATGCCCACCGAAACCATTCTGAGAAGAAAAACCATTTGGGTTTACTTCCCCGAACTGAGACCGCTGCTGGCACGCCACGAAATGTTCAACGAGAACAACGATGCACAGCGCATTTCATTCGATGACTTTTTCTCACAACGCAGGTTCAACAGTTACATCTATGCCGAATCCAACGTGTATTCAAACCGTCATATCGGTTCATACGCCCTGGGTATGGACGCCCTGCTCGAAGCCGAAAGGGTAAAAGAATACCTGTTTGAAACCGAACACGACCTTTGGGAATATTAATAGTAATGATCTAAAAAAAAGCCGCGATGATCTTGCGGCTTTTTTTATTTTGTATGACAATGCAAGTCACACTGAGCCTGTCGCAGTGCGATTTACTTCTGCTGTTATTGCTTCTGCCGAAATGCGTCATTGCGAGGGAGGAGGCACGACGACCGCTGCAATCTCTTGTTATTCGCTACTCAATTGAGATTGCCACGCTCCACTCCGTTCCGCTCGCAATGACGGCTACTTCACTGCCACTGCTGCTGTCACTATTCTGGCTCGAAGCTCGAAGCTCGTGGCTCGCAGCTCTTGTGTCTCTCGTCCCTTGTCACTAAATATAATTCTCCCCCTTCTCCAGCTTCACGTCATTCACGAAATTCTTGATCTTCTGCTCGTCCTGCTTCCTGCATACCAGCAGGATGTTGTCGGATTCAACCACAATGTAATCATCAAGCCCCTGAATCACCGCCAGCTTGTTGTTGGGCAGGTTGATCAGGCAGTTTTTGGTATTGTAGGTAAACACACTGGTTCCGGTTACCGAATTGTTATCCCCGTCTTTACACAGCATGTCGTACAACGATCCCCAGGTCCCCAGGTCCGACCAACCGAAATCGGAACACAGCACAAAGACATTCTCGGCCTTCTCCATAATGCCGTAGTCGATCGAAATATTCTTGCAATTGGGATACACCTTCCCGATGAATTCGGGCTCTTTTTCGGTGTTGTAAAACTTGCTCCCCTGGCTGAAAAGCTGGTCAACATCGGGAAGATACTTGTTAAAAGCCTGCATGATGGTCTTCAATGACCAGAAAAACATGCCGGAATTCCAGAAAAAGTCGCCGCTTTGCAAAAACACCTCAGCCATGGGCAGGTCGGGTTTTTCAGTAAACGTTTTTACCCTCCGGATGCTTTTATTCAGCTCAATGCCTGTTTTGTCCCCGTTGATCTGGATGTACCCGTACCCGGTTTCGGGACGGCTGGGTTGCAAACCCAGGGTAAGCAGGCAGTCGTTGTCAGTCACAAATTCCAGTCCCTTTTTTACTACGTCCAGAAACTCCTGTTCCTTCATGATGATATGGTCTGAAGGAGCTACCAGAATCCGGGCGTTGGGATTCAGCAGGCTGATCTTATGATTGGCGTATGCAATACAAGGAGCTGTGTTCCTGCGCAAAGGTTCCAGCAATACCTGTTGCGACGATATTTCCGGCAATTGCTTTCTGACCAGTTCATCATAATCCTCATTGGTGACAATCAGAATATTTCCGGCCGGAACCACCTTGCTCAAGCGGTCAAAGGTTTGCTGCAGCAGGGTGCGGCCCGTTCCCAGAATGTCAAGGAATTGTTTCGGTTTTTTGGTTCTGCTTAACGGCCAGAAACGGCTTCCGATCCCCCCGGCCATAATGATGCAATAGTAATCCTGGTTCATGAAAAATAGTTGTTGGTTTGATGTATCAGACAAATTTAACAAATTAAGTATTGAAGCCGATGCTATTTTGATGTAGATAAATAATAGAACGATTAACTGGGGTTTTATTTTGATTTTATATCACTATTTTTGTGTTCATGAATTTCTTCAACATATTCGGCCGGTATGTCATTTTCCTGTCGCGGGTTTTTGCAAAACCGGAAAAGCCTAAAATATATCTGAAGCAAACGGTCCGGGAAATTGAGAACCTCGGGCTCAATTCTGTGGGCATCGTAATCATTATTTCTGTGTTCATAGGTGCCGTTATTACTTTACAAACACGCTATAATCTCGAAAGCTCCTGGATACCGCTTTACCTCATTGGCCTCACCGCCCGTGACACGCTGCTGCTTGAGTTTTCTTCCACCATGGTGGGCCTCATACTGGCCGGAAAGGTTGGGTCGAATATTGCATCGGAAATAGGTACCATGCGCATTACAGAACAAATTGATGCCCTCGAGATGATGGGCATCAACTCGGCCAGCTACCTGGTATTGCCAAAGATTGTGGCTTCCATGGTGTTCAATCCCTTTCTTACGCTGATCAGCATGTTTGTGGGCCTGATCGGAGGCTGGCTGGCGGTGATCATTACCGGTGCCCTGCCATCATCTGACTATATTTTTGGTATCCAGTACCTCTTTGTTCCGTTTTACATCACATACGCCCTGGTAAAAACTGTGGTTTACGCCTTTATCATTACTTCCGTTTCGGCCTTTTACGGCTACAACGTTGAGGGTGGAGCCCTTGAAGTAGGCCGTTCAAGCACCAGAGGCGTTGTTTACAGCAGCATTCTCATTCTGCTGGCCGACCTGGTATTAACACAAATGATGCTTGCCTGATGATACGAGTCGAAAACCTGGTTAAAACTTTCAACGATGTCAGGGTTCTCGATGACATCTCCGTTACCTTTGAAAATGGCAAAACCAACCTGATTATTGGCAAAAGCGGATCGGGCAAGACCGTGCTTATGAAATGCCTGGTGGGCCTGCATGAAATCGATGAAGGATCGGTGCTTTATAACGACAGGAATTTCGTGAAAATGAACTTCGACCAGCGAAAAGCAATTCGCCGTGAAATAGGTATGCTTTTTCAGGGAAGTGCGCTGTTCGACTCGCTGAACGTAGAAGAAAACGTGATGTTCCCGCTCAACATGTTCACCCGCATGAGCCTTGAAGAAAAGCTTGAACGCACCAATACCTGCCTGAAAAGAGTGAATCTAACCGATGTGAACAAACTCTATCCCGGCGAAATCAGCGGGGGTATGAAAAAAAGGGTTGCCATAGCGCGCGCCATCGTGGAGAATCCACGCTACCTGTTTTGCGACGAACCCAATTCCGGACTCGATCCCAAAACAGCCCTGGTTATTGACGATCTGATCAGCGAAATCACCCACGAATACAACATCACCACCGTGATCAACACGCACGATATGAATTCGGTAATGGAAATCGGTGAAAAGGTGGTGTTCATTCATGAAGGCCGCAAAGGCTGGGAAGGAAATCGTGAGGGCATATTCGACAGCAATGACGAGAACCTGAACGATTTTGTTTTTGCCTCCAACTTTGCCAAAAAAATCAAATCGTTTTCAAAATAAATTTATTTGTTGCCCGTCGCAGATTCTGCAACCATTATTGTCTTCTTTCACCTGGCATGTTTTATTAGTTATACATCTTCAACACGCAGCCGGAGCTTCGCCCCGAATCCCCACTTCATGCTGCAGACTTGATGCAAAGAACGAAGCTTACTTTCTGTCACTTTCTGTCGTCACAGAAAGTAACCAACCGCGTGCCGCCTTAGCTTTAGCGGTGGCGCAAGAAGACTGACGTTGTGAACGCACTCCGCCTCGTACCTCGACTCCGCCTGCCTGCCGAAGCCTCGGCGCAGGCAGGTTTGAACGGCACAACGTCTCAATTTGGTATTTTATGTTTTGCTCCGCACTCGTTGTGGCAATGTAATTGGTTTCCTAATTGCCTAAACTTTTGCAAACCTAGTGCCTCTCAAACTATGCCAAACATGAGACATTGATACAACACACCTGAAGTAGCGAAACCCGCCTCTGAGAAAAGGCGCCTGCCTGCCGGAGCGGCAGCGCAGGCAGGTTAAGAAAATCAATTCATTGCAGGCTATGCCTGCTATACAATTGCTTGTAAGAAAATATGTCTGAGGCCGGTGCCCTGCCTACAGGCAGGCTACGGCCGAGTTTATTTTCTTGTGCAGCGCATGAATTGATTTTTAGCCTTTTATCAGCAGCGGCGGCTCTTCCTGCCTGCCGGCAGGCAGGTTGGTCACTTTTCCAGCTATAGGGAAAAGTGACAAAAGTAGTTTTCAATAGAATACCTATTTGCAATAATGAGCAGCCTATTGAAATGTGTTACACTAATCATGCTTGTGCCGAGACTCCGGCAAAGGCTACTCCTTCACCTCCACATAATCCACATATTCCCCTTTCGAAGGCTTATCCTTTGATGAACTGCCGGGGCTGTAGTCAATGGTCACCTCGCCTTCGTGCTGTTGTGCCTTCTGGCGCTGACGCTGCTGCTCCTTCATCTGCTGCCTTGAGAATTCATTCATCTTCTTATCCATGTAATTCACAAAAAGGCCGGGGAGTATATAACGTGTAAACAGCCTGATCACATAGTAAACAATAATGATAATGAGCAGGGTTCTCAAAAATCCCATCTGATTTTTCTTTTTGCAAAAATACAAAAAAATACACTCACTGCCACTCCTTTGCAACTGCCACTGCCGAAACGCGTCATTGCGAGGGAGGAGGTACGACGACCGTGGCAATCTCTTACCTGGTGTACAACAATAGATTGCTTCGGTCGTTCCTCCCTCGCAATGACGGCCACTTCACTGCTATTGCCACTGCTACTGTTGCTTTCTCTGCTACCCAGGCTAAGCGTAGTTTGAAACTACGCTTCTACTACTCTTTATGACAGCGCGAGTCACACTGAGCTTGCCTGCCGGTAGGCAGGTCGAAGTGCGACTTACTGCTACTATCTTGGTTCCTGACTCTTGGTTCTTGGTTCTATTTTTTACTACCTTTAGGCCGACTAAAAAACCAACTTGTAAGATGAAAGGCGATAAAATCATATTGGGTATCACACAGGGCGACATCAACAGCATCAGCTATGAGGTGATTATGAAGGCACTGGGTGATAACCGCATCTTCGACCTGTGTACGCCGGTTGTTTACGGATCTCCCAAAGTGGCTGCCTACCACAGAAAAGCACTTGACCTGGAAGGTTTCAGTTTCAATACGGTTCGCAATGCTGAAGAAGCAGTCAGTAAAAAAGCCAACCTGATCAACTGCATTGACGATTCAGCCCGGGTTGAACTGGGGAAGTCCACGCCATACGCAGGAGAAGCTTCTCTTCAGGCTCTCGAAGCTGCTGTTAGAGATCTTGCCGAAGGTAAAATTGATGTGGTGGTTACCGGGCCCATCAACAAATCAAATATCAAATCGGAAAAGTTCAACTTCAACGGCCATACTGAATTCTTTGAGGCCCACTTCAAAAGTGAAGGAGCACTGATGCTGATGGTCAACGAGCTCATGCGCATAGGAGTGGTCACCTCCCATGTCCCCCTGTCCAAAGTGAACGAGTATATTGTGCACAGCACCATCCTCAATAAACTGAGGATCATAAACAAATCACTCCTGACTGATTTCAACATCCGCAGGCCCAGGATTGCCGTACTCGGACTCAACCCGCATGCCGGCGAACAGGGAGTGATCGGCGAGGAGGAAATCAGAGAAATCATACCTGCCATTCAATCAGCAAAAGAAGAGGGAATTTTGGCATTCGGGCCATTCCCTGCTGACGGATTTTTCGGCGCAGGTTCTTTCAAAGCCTATGATGCCATCCTGGCCATGTATCATGATCAGGGACTGATCCCCTTTAAAGCACTTACCTATGAAGGCGGTATCAACTTCACTGCCGGATTGCCCGTTGTGCGCACTTCCCCGGCTCACGGAACAGCTTATGACCTGGCCGGAAAAAACCAGGCCTCACCCGATTCGTTTCGCAAAGCGATTTACCTGGCATGCGACATATTCCGCAACAGGCAACAATACAGGCAGATTTCGGCCAATCCGCTGGATGCTGCTGACATCAATGAATCCTGACGATTAAATTCCGGTTTATGTATGAATATATCGAAGGCCCCCTGGTTGAAAAAAATCCGGCCTATTGTGTAATAGATGTGGCAGGAGTAGGCTATAGCATCCAGATCTCGCTCACCTCTTTCGGCATGCTTGAGCCGCTCTCCAAAGCCCGCTTGTTCATTCACCAGGTAGTGCGCGAGGATGCACACCTGCTTTATGGCTTTTTCACTAAGCAGGAACGTGAACTGTTCCGGTTGTTACTTACGGTATCGGGCATTGGGGCCAACACGGCTCGCATGATGCTCTCCTCCCTGACACCTGATGACCTGCAACAGGCAATTCTCACCAGTAATACTTCATTGTTGCAAAGCATCAAGGGCATAGGAACCAAAACAGCACAGCGCGTGATCCTCGACCTGCGCGACAAGATCAGCAAAGAAAAAGGCTCCGGTGAAATATTACCGTTAAAAGACAATAGAATGAAAGATGAAGCGTTATCAGCTTTGGTGATTTTGGGATTCAGCAAAGGGGAAGCTGATAAGGTGATCAGTAAAATACTCCTTTCTGAAAAAAACCTTCCGCTGGAAGACCTGATCAAAAGAGCCCTGAAACAATTGTAACCCGCTATAATAAAAAAGGATTTGACCCATACGCCTGTTAAACATATCATCAAATGTAAACTGCTTAACAGTGTAATCATACGCCTCGTTTTGATTTTTTGTCTGTCAGCCCTGTCCATGACGGCTGTCTTTTCTCAAACACGCAGTGCCGCTCAGGGAGACTCTTCGCTGCGCTTCCCGTTCCGCGATGAAATCCGTTATCCCTTTTCAAACTCGGGTGTTCGTTCCCCGCTTTTCCTCAGCAATCCCAAAAACGTAAAACAAACCATTCAGTATAACCCGGCTACCGGAAGATACGAGTTCACTGAAAAGATAGGCAGTTTCGATTTCAGGCCGCCTTCATCCATGTCGTTGCAGGAATACATGAACTATGAACGGGAAGCTGCCGTAAAGAATTACTGGCACCAGAAATCACGTGAAATGATTGCCCCGCAACAGTCACCGCTTCTCAGCAATTTTAAAATGGGCGAAACGTTCGATAAAGTGTTTGGTACCGATGTGATCAATATTGTTCCCCAGGGATCCGCCGAACTGATCTTCGGATACAACATGTCGCGTATTGATAACCCTTCTCTTTCCGAGAAAAACAGGCGAAACCCATCCTTTATTTTCAAAGAGAAAATTCAGATGAACGTCACCGGAAGCATTGGCGATAAAATGCAACTGGGCATTAATTACAATACTGAAGCGTCGTTTGACTTCGAAAATAAAACCAAGCTGGAATATACCGGCAAAGAAGATGAAATCATCAAAAAAATTGAAGCCGGAAATGTGTCCTTTTCCCTTCCGGGAACCCTGATTACCGGTACCCAGAGTTTATTCGGACTGAAAACCGACCTGCAGTTCGGAAAACTGTTCGTGAGTTCGGTGATCAGCCACCAGCGAAGCCAGTCACAGGTTATCGAAGTGAAAGGCGGTGCCCAGGTGAGCGAATTTGAAATTGACGCCTCTGAATACGATGCCAACCGGCATTTCTTCCTTTCTCATTTTTTTGAAGACAATTATAACTCCTGGCTTTCCACACTCCCTTATGTGAATTCAGGTGTACGCATTGAGCAAATTGAAGTTTGGGTAACCAATAAATCCAGCATCACCACCGACACACGGAATATCCTTGCCCTTGCCGACATGGCCGAAGGCTATGGCCCCGAAGGAGATACCAATGTATTTGGCGCTCTGGGTTTTATTCAGCCGGCTTCTGTTGTTAATGGCCCTGCAAGCAACGACCTGAATGAACTCTACTCGAGAATAATCAACGAATATGGCGATTTCAGGACCTTCAACCGGATTGCCGCCACGCTCGCACCGCTTGAGTCAGCTTATTCTTTTTACGGCGGAAAAGATTATGAAAAAATTGACAATGCCCGCAGGCTGAATGAATCAGAATACAAAGTCAACAAGGAACTGGGCTATATCTCTCTGAATTCTTCACTTCGATCCGATGAGGTCCTCGCTGTTGCTTACGTTTATACATACCTGGGCAGAACTTACCGCGTTGGAGAATTATCCACCGACGGGGTGAGCGCTCCCAACACGCTCCTGGTAAAACTCATCAAGGGTACCAGCCTGACTCCCAAGTCGCCCACATGGGATCTCATGATGAAAAACGTGTATGCCATTGGCGCCTACCAGGTTTCAAACAGAGACTTCATTCTCGATGTGCTGTATCGCAAGGATGAAACCGGCATACCGGTTAATTACATTGTGGAAAGTCAGGCCGACAGCGCCTTCAGCAGGAAAATTCTGCTTCGGGTACTCAAAATGGATAACCTCGACTCCCGCAATGAACCCATTCCCGATGGCCGTTTCGACTTCATTGAGGGAACAACCATTACATCCCGCGATGGCCGTATCTTTTTTACACAAAAAGAACCCTTCGGAAAAGACCTGAGAAAAGCCATCATAGGAAAAGCAGTGCCGGGAACTGAATTATATAAAGTACGCGATCAGATTGCAAAAAAATACATCTACAGTGAGTTGTATGATTCCACCCAAACCAAGGCCCGTCAATTATCACGGAAAAACAAGTTCTTCCTGGCAGGAAACTACCAGGCTGCCTCGGGTTCCGAAATCCAGCTGAATGCCATGAACATACCGCCGAATTCGGTGAAAGTGTCTTCAGGTGGCATCGCCCTGGTTGAAGGACAGGATTATACCGTGGATTACACCCTGGGACGCGTGAAGATCATCAACCAGGGCCTTATTCAGTCGGGTTCCCCCCTCTCCGTTTCACTCGAGAACAACGCACTCTTTAACATGCAGACTAAAACCCTGTTGGGGACTCACCTGGATTACAGGTTTTCCGACAACTTCAACGTGGGTGCCACTGTGATGAACCTGACCGAACGGCCACTCACCCAAAAAGTCAATATGGGCGACGAGCCCATCTCCAATACCATCTGGGGGCTGAATACCAATTACCGCACCGAGTCACGCCTGCTGACTAAAATGATTGACAAGCTGCCGCTCATTGAAACCAAAGAGATTTCCACCATTTCACTGGATGCCGAATTTGCCCACCTGGTTCCCGGACAAGCTAAGATTATCGGTAAAGGAGGCGTTGCCTACATCGATGATTTCGAAGGAACCGAAACAACGGTTGAACTCAAAACGGTTCAATCATGGACCCTTGCAAGCACCCCGCGCAAATACCCCAATTCCGGAACCCTCAACGACCTCCGGTATGGTTATAACCGAGCCAAACTGGCCTGGTATACGATTGATCCGCTGTTCACCCGCAACGACAGCCGCACCCCCGACAACATCACCACCAATGAACAGGAAAGTCATTTTGTCCGCGAAATCCTGGAAACCGAAATTTTTAAAAACCGGGAAAGCGGCACCGGATTTGAAAGCACGCTTTCCGTTCTGAACCTGTCCTATTTTCCACAAGAAAGAGGGTCCTACAATTTCGATCCCGGTATTTCTGATGACGGCAAACTTCCGAATCCGCAAAACCGCTGGGGAGGCATCATGAGAGAAATACAAACCAGTGATTTTGAAACCTCCAACATCGAATACATCGAATTCTGGCTCATGGATCCCTTCGTTCTCGATGAAAATCATCCGGGAGGTGACCTCTACTTCAACCTGGGTGAAATATCAGAAGATGTGCTGAAAGATTCCCGGAAGTTTTTCGAAAATGGTTTGCCCACTGCCAACAACCCTATAAAAGTTGATTCCTCCACCGCCTGGGGTAAGGTTCCCGATGTTCCCATGGTGGTGAATACATTCGATACCGACCCCGATAACCGGGTAATGCAGGATGTGGGGCTCGACGGACTCAGCGATGAGGAAGAGCGCCTCAAGTTTAGCCCCTGGCTGAACAGTCTCGCCGGCACTCCGTATTACCAAAAGGCATATGAGGATCCCTCCAACGACAATTTCACTTACTTTCTAAGCAGCGCTTATGACGACACTTCTGCGGGAGTGATTTCACGATACCTGAATTACAACAATACCCAGGGCAATTCGCCAGCTACCGAACAAAGCGGTGGCAACTTTGCCGCTGCTACCACATTGCCCAATACCGAAGATATCAACCGCGACAATACACTCAACGAAACCGATGCCTATTATGAATACCACGTCTCACTGAAGCCGCAACAGATGAATTTCAACAATCCTTATATAACCGACAGGGTTGACGGCAAAACAGTTGACGGGAAAGTTGCCCGGTGGTATCAGTTTCGCATACCCATCGATGATTTCGAGAGCAAATATGGCAATATTGAAGATTTCAAATCCATCCGGTTCATGCGTATGTACCTCACCGGTTTCGCCAGTCCGGTCATCCTGCGATTCGCCGAACTCCACCTGGTAAGATCGGAATGGAGAAAATATTCGGGGAATATTTCTGAAGGAGGACCTTCTGTGACCACCCAGGTTGAAAAAGGATCCTTTGAAATCACCTCGGTCAATATCGAAGAAAATGCCGCCAAGAAACCTGTCAATTACATCTTGCCCCCCGGCATCGACCGCGTTATCGATCCCAGCCAGCCCCAGGTAGCTCAGCTCAATGAGCAGTCAATGGTTTTCAAAATTCATGACCTGCCCGACGGCGACTCACGTGTTGCCTATAAAAATCTGAGCATTGACCTGCGGCAGTATCAGAAACTAAAAATGTTCGTTCATGCCGAAGCCCTTGTTGATGAAACGCTGGGCGATAATGACCTCACCGCTTTCATCCGTTTCGGCTCCGACCAGACAGACAACTATTATGAATACGAGGTTCCCCTGAAAATTACATCCCCGGGAAACTATACCGACAACGACAGGCATGTTGTATGGCCCGACAGCAACTTCATGGATATTGTGCTCGAAGAACTGGTTGATTTGAAGGTGGCACGCGATCATGCCATTGCTGAACGTCCCGACCTGTATGACAAATCAAAGGTATTCCGGAAACAAAAGGGCAGGAATACCATGAAGGTACGGGGAACTCCCAACCTGAGCAATGTGAGAACGATGATGCTTGGTGTGCGCAATGCCAGCGATGCCGATAACCTGCCCAACGACGGATTGCCCAAATCAGGCGAAATATGGTTCAACGAGCTCAGGCTAACCGATTTTAACAACAAAGGCGGATGGGCGGCCAACGCCCGTGCCCAGATCCGAATGGCCGACCTGGGAACTTTGTCAGTGGCCGGAAGCACATCGAAACCCGGATTCGGCAGTATTGAACAGAAGGTGGATGATCGCAACAAGGAAGAAACCAACCAGATTGACATCTCTACCAACCTGGAACTGGGTAAACTGTTTCCCGAAAAAGCTAAGGTGTCTGTTCCCCTCTTTGTGGGATACTCCAATATAACGGTCACCCCTGAATATTCTCCGAAAGAACCCGACCGGCTGCTCAAAGACGCCATCAGGGAAGCCGAAACAGCCGAGGAAAGAAGAGACATCAAAGAAATGTCGCAGGATGTGATTAAGCGCCATAGCATCAACCTCACCAATGTTAAGGTTAACCAGGAATTTAAAAAGTTCCGTCCGCTTTCGCCATCCAACTTCTCGGTTACCGCAGATTATGCCGAATCCGAGGCGCATAACTACGAGGTGGAACGTAATAACAACATTGAATACGGACTGGCCCTGAATTACATTTACAGCTCCCGGCCAAAAAGCATAACCCCCTTCAAGAAAGCCAGGATGAAATCGCCCTACCTGCGTTTCATCAAAGATTTCAATGTGTCGTTGCTACCCAGCAGACTGGCGTTTCGTACCAATTTCGACCGCAGGTACAACGAAACCAAATTGCGGAATGTATACACCGACAGAGATATTCTGCTTGATTCAACCGTAAGCAAAGATTTCATGTGGAACCGCGCGTACGAAGTCAACTGGGATCTTACCCGGTCACTCAAGTTTGACCTGACATTCAACAACCTGTCACGCATCAATGAGCTTCCCGGTGCCTATGACTGGTTCCGCAAAGGAGACAATAAAGAGTGGTCCCGGTCGGTTTGGAACAGCATCTGGAACAGCGGCAGAACCATTGCTTACGAGCACTCGCTGAATGCTACCTATAACCTGCCCTTGAATAAATTTCCAATCCTGAGCTGGACCTCATCATCACTCAGATACAATGCCTCCTACTCCTGGGATCAGGGTGATATTTTCAACGGAGAAAGAACACTTGGCAATACCATCCGCAATTCAAATACCATCCAGGCCAATAACACATTCAACCTGGCTTCCTTGTACAACAAGTCGAAATACCTGAAAAAACTGGATGCCAAATATTCAGATGCCGGAAAAAAACAACAGCAACCCAAAGATTTCAAAACCGTTACCTTCACCCGTGAGAATTTCTACCTGAAACCCAATACACCAAGAAATATTACCCACAAACTCAAAACCGAAGATGTCCAGATTCGGGTAACCGATGAAGAAGGCAATGAGGTAAAAACCAGCTTTACGGTGCTCGATGAAAACCGGATCAGCATACAGGCCGACAGCAATTACACCGGTCTGGTTGTGGTGGTGGAAGGCCAAATTGAGAAAGCTGCCAACCCGCTGGTTTACCTGGGCGAAAACTCATTGCGTTTTCTTACCGGGCTCAAAAACATCACGGTATCTTACTCACTTAGCGGCGGCAGCACGGTTATGGGCTTTATGCCCACTCCCGGAATGGCTGGTTTCTACATCAATGACAAATATAAAGGAGCTCCCGGGTTGCCTTTCCTGATCGGGATGCAGGATAAGGACTTTGTCAGACAGGCTGCTGCAAACGGATGGCTCACACAGAACTCCGCATTTACCGATCCGTTTACCATGTCAAAAACCGAAAACCTGAATATCAAAGGTACTTTTGAACCTTACAGGGGATTCCGGATTGAGCTTTCCGGTCAGCGAAGCTACACACAGTTCGACAGCGAATACTTTCATTATAGCGATACCACCACCACACAAAACGGTTACAACTTCAACAACCACATGGTCAACGGCGGATTCTCCATATCTGTGATCACCATTGGTTCGGCTTTTGAAAAGCTGAAGAGTGACGATGCTTTCAGGTCGCCCTCCTTTGAACGTTTTAAAAGATACCGCCAGATCATTTCACACCGGTTATACAACAACCGCGTGGAACAAAGTGCATACAATTATCAGGGAAACATTCAGAACCGCATGGAACCGGGCTACACCGATGGCTATGGCTCTACTTCTCCTGAAGTGCTTATTCCGGCATTCCTTGCTGCATACACGGGCAAAGATCCCCACCAGATGTCGCTCGAAACCTTTCCCGGATTCAAAAGCATCATGCCCAACTGGCGGATTTCGATCGACGGGCTGACCAAATTCGACCTGGTGAAAAGGTACCTGAAATCGCTTACCATTCAGCACTCCTACAAATCCATATACAGCATCAATTCATTCAACAGCCACCTGCTTTTTGTCAGGGATGATCTCGATGGTTTGGGTTACGTTAGGGATTACCAGGATAATTTTGTGCCTGAACTTCAACTCAACACCGTTTCCATTAAAGAGGAAATCAGTCCGCTCTTTGGAATCGACGCTACCTGGATAAACAGCCTGATAACCCGGTTTGAGATCCGGAAATCACGCCTGTTGTCGCTCAGCATGGCCAATAACCAGCTGACCGAATCAAGCAATAACGACCTGATCATCGGTGCCGGTTACCGGTTCAACAAGGTTGCTGTTAAAATTGGCGAAAAAGCCTATGAAAGTGATCTGAATATCCGTTTTGACCTGTCAGTCAGAGATAATAAAACCATCATCCGCTACCTGGCCATATCTGAAGATGACGAAAATGACCAGATTACTTCGGGCGACAGAATATTTAAAATGGCCATGACCGCGGACTACCTGCTTTCTCCCCGGTTTAACCTGCAGCTGTTTTTCGACCGTACCCTGAATAAGCCCCACACTTCACGTTCATTCCTTCGTGTGGATACCAATATCGGTTTCAGCCTGCGGTTTACACTTACACAATAACCCCTGCTGATTTTAGCAAAAAACAATCCTCCCTGTCATGAATATTGCTTACTTTTACGACGGAAAAGAGCCAAGAACCAAGAGCCAAGAACCAAGAACCAAGATTCAAGACAGTTACAATAAACTCACAGCTCACAGCTCATAGCTGATTTCAGACCTTTAACCAAAAAGCAATATACAATGAACATCCCAACCGATTTGCGCTACACAACCGATCACGAGTGGATCAAAGTCACCGGCAACACCGGTATTGTTGGTATAACCGATTTCGCCCAGGGAGAACTGGGAGACATCGTTTTTGTTGAAATTGAAACGCTCGGAAGCCACCTTGAAAAAGGAAGTACTTTTGGCACCATCGAGGCTGTTAAAACTGTTTCTGACCTGTTCATCCCTGTAACGGGTAAAATTGTTGAAGTGAACACCAGTGTCAACGACAAGCCCGATACGATCAACAAGGACCCTTACGGGGCCGGCTGGCTGGTTAAAATTGAGATCGACAACCCTTCACAGGTAAATGAGCTGATGGATGCAGGCGCCTATGCTGCCATGATCAATGCCTGAACTATAACGTAATTTTATTCATTCTTCATGAAACCAATAATACCACCTGTCGACCGGAACCTGATTGAGAAAGAGCTGACCGAAGAAAAGCTGTTGCGGAAAACGAATAACGGAAACAATTTGCTGTACGTTGTTACCAGCCATGATTCTCCCAATATCATGAGGGAGATAGGAAGACTTCGTGAAATATCATTCCGTGTAGCCGGAGGTGGTACCGGCAAGGAACTTGATATCGACATTTACGACACCTTGCCCAATGCTTACAAGCAAATTCTCGTGTGGGATCCTCAGGACAGGGAAATCCTGGGTGGTTACCGCTACTTCATCTGTTCTGAAGCCGCTACCGATGCCGACGGCAACTGCAACCTGGCAACTGCCCGGTTATTCCGGTTTTCCAAGGTTTTCAGGGAACAATACATGCCCCACATGATCGAGCTCGGAAGATCATTTGTTCAGCCCGCTTATCAGTCAACCAGCCGCCAGGGGAAAGGCATTTATGCCATGGACAACCTCTGGGACGGTTTGGGAGCTGTGTGGATGCAACACCCCCACATCAAATACTTCTTCGGTAAAGTAACCATGTACACCACCTACCACCGCGAGGCACGCGATCTGATCCTGCATTTTCTGAACAAGTACTTCGGCGATAAAGACAGCCTGATGCAACCCTTCGAGCCGCTTCAGATCACTACAGATCGCAAAGTCCTCGACAGCATTCTTTGCGGATCGTCATACCGTGAAGACTATAAACTGCTTTCACAAAATGTTCGGGCAAGAGGTGAGAACATCCCGCCGCTGATCAACGCCTATATGAACCTCTCCCCCACCATGAAAGTTTTCGGAACCGCCATGAATTATTCCTTTGGCGATGTGGAGGAAACTGCCATCATGATCACGGTTGACGATATGTACGATGAAAAAATTGAACGGCATATCAAGTCATACATCCACAAATCGTGACACCCTGCTATTATTATGGTTCATCAGGAGTATTACTGGAAAAGCAAAGACGGAACCAAGCTTTTTGGCCAAAGCTGGGTACCAGACGAACCTCCCCGCGCGCTAATTAACTATGTTCATGGTTTCATGGACCACAGCAGCAGGTTCGCTAATTGGGCAGACCGCCTGTGCTACAACGGATATGGAATTGCAGCTGTCGACCTGCGCGGCCACGGTCGGTCGGAAGGACGAAGGGGATATGCTGCGAATTTTTCATCTTACCTGCAGGATGTCCATACCTTATGCGAAAACTCACAACTCCTTTTCCCTCACTGCCGTTCTGTTTTATATGGCCACAGCCTGGGCGGCAACCTGGTTGCCAATTACCTGATCAGCGAAAGCCCGCTTCCTGAAGCCGCTGTGATTTCTTCACCCTGGTTTACCCTGACTCATAAGCCCCCAATGGTTAAATACCTCATGGCAGGCATAATGAGATATTTGCTTCCCGGCATTACGGTAAAAAGTGATCTCGACCCGCAAGGATTATCACACGACCAGGAAGTGGTCGATGCATATAACAGCGATCCGCTGGTGCATCATGCCATCCTGCCCCGGTTGTTCTTTGAAATCGAACAATACGGCATGAAGGCATCTCAAAGCATTTACAAAATCAACATCCCGTTGTTGGTCATGCACGGCAACGCCGACCCCATCACCTCATTCAGGCAAACTGCCTGTTTTGTAAGAAATGCCGGTAACCATACCACGGCTAAGCAATGGCCCGGGGCGTACCATGAACTTCATAATGAACCCAATGAACAAGAGGTTTTCAATTACCTGCTCAACTGGCTGAACAACCTGAACTTAGTTCCTGTTTAGCCATGGATCAATTCAGAACACCGGTCACCATTCCCGAATCGGCTGACAAGATCAGCTACCATACAAAGTGCCTGTTTATGGGATCATGCTTCGCCGACAACATCGGGAAAATCATGGCCGGTTATCAGTTCCCCGTATTGCTCAACCCCTTTGGAACACTATTCAACCCTGCATCAATCGCACAGAATATCAGCCTGCTGATCACGGGTAAAACTTTCACCCGCGATGACCTCCTGCATCATAATGATCTTTGGTTCAGCCTGAACCACTATACCGCCTTCTCACACCCCGATCCCGAAACCTGCCTGTCTTTGGTGAATCAGGCAGCAACCAGGGCTGCGGCCTGGCTTGAAAATTGTCACTACCTGCTGCTTACCTTCGGCACAGCATGGGCATATCAGTATAAAGAAACCGGGAAACTGGTAGCCAACTGCCACAAATTGCCTTCTTCACATTTCAACCAGGTTCTGTTGCAGCCCGGTGCCATTATTGAACATTACAACGATCTGCTCAGAAAACTCCAATTGATGAACCCCGGTATCCGGGTGATCTTTACATTGAGTCCCGTGAGGCATTGGGCAAACGGCGCCGTTAACAACCAGCTGAGCAAATCAGTGCTTCATTACAGCATTCATGAAATATTGAAAAACAACAGCCTGGCATCCTATTTCCCGGCTTACGAGATCTTCATGGACGAACTGCGCGATTACCGTTTCTATGCCGGTGATATGCTGCACCCGTCAGAACAGGGAACCCGCTATGTGTGGGAAAGATTCTGCGATTACCGGATAGACGAATCTGCAAAAAAAACTATGGCCGGCGTTGAAGCTGTTATTAAAGCTTTGAATCACCGGCCATTGCACACTGATACAACCAACCATAAAACCTTCAAAAAAAACACCCTGAAACTAATCACCCAGCTTCAGGAACAATATCCTTTTCTTGACTTCCGTAACGAAATTGCCCAACTGCAACTGTAATAAAGATGGGATTCCATACCAAAAGGTTGCATCGGGACAGCTTTTTACCGCATTTTTTCCATCATCCTGCTTTGTACGCTCATTTTATTGAATGCATTGCAAATAATATGCACCTGCAAGCCCGATCTATTCTTTTTTTTTGTAATTTAAGAACATATATGAATGTGATCATAATTTCATCAGATGCTTCACCCGATGGAATTTTCTTTACTTATGCTCATTGTTATATCCCTCTTTTTTTTGATTGCAGGGGGGATTTTGGGCCGGTACCCGATGCACAACCGTCTCAAAAACTCCATTTTAAAAGAGGAAGAAACCCGCAGCAGAGCCGAAGAATTTGAGTACAAATACAGGTTGCTGTCGGAAAATTCATACGACGGACTGGCCATTCATGAAATGATTTATGATCAGGCCGGAAACCCGGTTGATGCTAAATACATCGAAGTCAACGAACAATTCCTGAAACTTTTTCAACTGACCAGAGACGTCATCGGAAAAGGTATACTGGAAGTGGTGCCTTATGCCGCTCAGCATTGGATCGAGGAATTCGATCAGGTTGTGCGTACTGGTAAGCATCTCCAGCGGAATGGCTACAACCACCTGATGGATTTTTATTATGAACTGACTTTGTTCCCCATTGGCAACAACATGTTGGGAGGTACTTTTCACGACATCAACAACTGGGTGAAATCTGAACAATACTTCCGCAACATCATCACCAACATCAACGGATTGTTCTTTGCCATCAACAACCATGGCATTTTTACAGTTGCAGAGGGACTTGCACTGACCCGGATCAACATGACACCGGAATCGCTGAAAGGCAAAAGCGCTTTCGATATTTTCAGTGATCATACCACCCTTACCGAGGCGCTAAAAAAATGTCTCGACGGAAATCCGGTTGAAATAATCGTCAGCCTGAATGAATTGTACTTCGACTCCCGATTCACCCCGATTTTTGACAGTGAGAAAAAAGTGATTTCGGTATTGGGTATTGCTGTTGACGTTACAGAACAAACCAAAGCCAATGAGTTGCTCCGGCAGAGCGAAGCCAAATACCGCACCATGGTTGAAAGTATTCACAGCGGCTTCTCCCTGAACGAACTGATTTTCGACAGTTCTGGAAATCCCGCCGACATCCGTATCCTGTATGCCAACGACATGTTTATAAAACTATGCCGGCTTGATGTTCATGATATTTCGCACAAACGCTATTCGGAACTCTTCCCCGAAGACTGGAAAGAACTTTCAGCCAAGGCATACGCAGTAACTGCCACAGGTAAATCGTATACCCGCGTCACACGAATGGGATCCGACAGGTATGTTGAAAGCGTGATCCACAAAGCCGAGAACAATCAGTTCATCCGGTTCGACAACGATCTCACCGATCTGCTGTCAGCGGAAAGCGAATTGCAGTCATCCCGTGAAAAATTATTAAGCATCTACACCCTTTTGCGCGATACGGCAGGCATTATCCGTTTGGACAACCTGCAATTTGTTGAATGCAATCCTGCATTTACCCAAATTACCGGTTATACTCCCGAAGAATATACCGGTAAAACACCCTTTGAACTGGGCTTGGCTGATATACCCGAAAACATGGCCGAATTGCTTGATCGGCTTAAAAAAGATGAAACCCTTCGCAATTATGAACCGGTGATCAGAACGCGAAACGGACAGTCAGTCAACCTGCTCATATCAGCGCAGAGAATTTTTTATGAAAACACAGATTGCCTCCTGTTTATCACCCATCGTACTGCCGGTGATCATGAACTTGTAACACCCCTGCGTTCCGGGCCGGCGCTGGCTGAAGAACGTCAAGCCGCGTTGAATGCGGAACTCGAGAAAAAAATCGAGGAACGAACCGCACAGCTGAAACAAGCCATGGAAGACCAGGAGGCCTTTGCTTACAGCATTTCCCATGATCTGAGATCGCCATTAAGGCACATCGACGGATTCCTTCGCCTGCTGATCAACAAAATGGACACCCAGGATGATGTTGTTAAAAACTATTTTGAGAAGATCTATATGGCCTCCAGCCGCATGTCCGCCATGATTGACGACCTCCTCCTCTTTTCACGCCTGGGCCGTAAAGAGCTCGACATCAAACCGACCGATCTGAACATCCTGGTTAATGAGTTAATCGAACAATTCAAAATTATCCACCAAAACCGCGAAATTGAATGGAAGGTCAGCCTGCTGCCCACCATCCCCTGCGATGCCAACCTGTTCAAAACCGTATTTGAAAACCTGATTGCCAATGCCGTCAAATATACCTCCAAAAAGCCTCTTGCTGTAATTGAAATTGGCGCACGTGATCTTCCCGACAACCTGACTGAAGTGTTCGTAAAAGACAACGGCGTTGGCTTCAATTCGCTGTACACCAACCGGTTGTTCAGGGTGTTCCAGCGGCTCCATGCCAGTGAGGATTTTTCAGGCACCGGTATCGGCCTTGCCAACGTGAAGCAAATCATCTCGCGGCATAATGGCAAAGTAAGAGCCGAAGGAATTGTCAACGAAGGAGCTACCTTTTTTCTAACCTTACATAAATAACAACATGACCAAAATCCCCCGGATACTGTATGCCGAAGACAGCCTGAATGATATTGAACTCACCCTGGCGGCTTTCAGCGAATGCAATCTGGCAAACGAGATTGATGTGGTTCACGATGGTGAAGAAGTGCTGGATTACCTTTTCTTCAGGGGCAGGTTTGCCAGTCGCGAAAAATCCGTGCCGGCCTTCGTCCTGCTTGATATCAAAATGCCCAAGCTCGACGGCGTAGAAGTGTTGAAAACAATCCGTGAATCTGAAGAATACAGAAACCTCCCCGTTGTGATGCTTACGGCCTCCAAAATGGAATCCGACATCCTGAAAAGTTACAGCCTGGGAGCCAATGGATTTGTTATCAAACCCATCGATTTCACGGATTTTGTTAAAGCCATCAAAAGTATAGGCTTTTTCTGGGCCATTGTGAACACTTCACCAATGAGTTTATGAGTCCCAAACGGCTTTCCATATTATTGCTCGAAGACGAGCCCTTTGATGCAGAGCTGATCAAAGAGCAACTCAGGACGCTTGATGACTTTGCATGCGACATCGCCTGGGCCAGGGACCACGATACTTTTGTCGCTGCCCTTGACTCCGGTTGCCCCGACATCATCCTGAGCGACTACAACCTGATGGGCTTCAACGGACTCGAAGCCCTGAAAATTGTGAATGAAAGAAAAATGCTGGTTCCTTTTATCTTCGTTACCGGCGCCCTTGATGAAGAAACTGCAGTAAATACCATCAAGGCAGGTGCATGGGATTACGTGGTGAAAGACAGGCTGGTCAGGCTCCCCCTGGCTATCAAAGGTGCTCTTCAGTTGCGCGAAGAGCGGTTGAACGTGCTGAAAGCCGAGCTCGAATCGCGCAAACTGCTCAAAGCCATTGAGCAAAGCCCTGTTCATATTGTGGTCATGAACGTCAGCCATGAAATCGAATATGTAAACAAACGCTTCACCGAAGACACAGGTTACACCATGGATGACCTGAAAGGAAGCAACAGCTGGAGCCTGATACTGGAAGAACTGCCCGAGAAATACTTTCATGTATTGAAATTGCAGTCTGATTCACCGGCCAACTGGCGTGGCGAGGTACAAAGCAAAAAGAAAAACGGGGTGTCCTATTGGGAGTCGGTATCGGTTTCACCCCTGATAAATGACCTGGGCGAGATTACGCACTACATCATTTTCAAGGAAGACATCACACCCCGCAAGAGAATGGTTCAGGAGCTCATCAAAGCCCGCAACAAGGCGGAACGGTCTGATAAGCTGAAGGATGCCTTCCTTCAAAACCTCTCCCACGAAATCCGGACCCCGCTCAATGCCATCGTCGGATTCTCCTCTTTGCTCAACGAAGCTGATGGCTTCCCCGAGAGCCTGAAGGAATATACCTCAATCATCCTGGGCAGCAGCAACCAGTTGCTTTCAATCGTCAACGACATCCTGACCATCTCAAGAATCCAAACGGGCCAGGAAATTGTTGCCATCGGCGAAGTATTCATCAACAGCGTGCTCGAAGACCTGCATACTATTTTTAAATCACAGGCACAGCAGAATAACATCAACTTCACTGTCAGCAAAGAAAACAGCGACCGCAACCTGGCCATCATGACCGACGAGACCAAGCTGGTGCAAATCCTCACCAACCTGCTCAACAACGCTTTCAAATACACACACGAAGGTTCCATTACCTTCGGATACACCCTGAAAAAAGATAAGATCGGATTTTTTGTCACCGATACCGGAATTGGCATTGCCCCCGAAAACCACAAGGTTATCTTCGACCGGTTCAGGCAGGCCGACACAAGTTTTGCACGCACATACGGCGGAACCGGGTTGGGTCTTTCTATTTCCAAGTCTTTTGCCGAACTCCTTCATGGCAATATATGGGTGGAATCAACCCTGGGTAAGGGTTCCACATTCCACCTGCTGCTGCCCTGTGAGTTCGACCATCATGAAGTAGTAACCGCCGAAACAGAAACTTCCGACAGCTTTACCCGCGAAATTACGATACTTGTGGCCGAAGATGAAAAGAACAACTACCAGCTGATCAAAACCTACCTGAACGATGCCTGCATTACCCTGATCCACGCTGTTAACGGCAGGGAGGCTGTTGACTTTTGCCAGAATCCTGCCTCTGTCGACCTGGTACTGATGGACATAAAAATGCCTGAAATGGACGGCATTACCGCCATGCTTGAAATCCGCAAACTGCTAGAGGTGCCAGTCATCGCGCAAACCGCTTACGCGCTGGAGTCGGAAAGACAGCATCTGCTAAAAATCGGATTTGACGACTACATCTCCAAACCCATCCGCAAAGAGGTCCTGATTGAAAAGGTTTTGAAATGGACCGCCCGTGAACCGGTGTAGGTAGGCTCTGTATTACAACAATAGTCACACTGAGTTTACCTACCGGAGCGTCAGCGTAGGCAGGCCTGCCGGCAGGCAGGCGGTAGGCAAGCCCCATGTTCGGCTTAGGGTGTGCCTATGGGCGTCAAGCCAAGAAAATATTCTATAAAACAAGGCACTTACTTTTTTACTTTGAGATGAGTTATGAAAATGCCTTATCCCCCGCTGGCGGGGGCTGGGGGTGGATTATCGCATGCTGCTAATACTCAATATTAGTAAATTTTTGGATATTAAGTTAACAAGAAAACAAAATGAATTCATGTAAGTCCACCCCCTGGCCCCCGCCAGCGGGGGATATCGCTTCGTTCAGCCTAATTGCAATAATATTGAAGTAAGTAGAAAACCAATTATTATTTTGCCTTATTACCGCGGAGCGGTTTTGGTATTTAGAAGTAGAAATAGGTTGTTTCATAAGACCCTAACCGCTCCGCGGTAAAGGATACGTATTCAATAATAATTGCTATTTTCATCATCAGGCATGTTGAATTGGCTATACATCGTTAACATGTATCCGGGAGCTTCGCCCCGAACCCCCACTTCATTCTTTGCCTTGATGCAAAGAACGAAGCAAGAAAAATCAACCTGCCTGCCGGTAGGCAGGGACAAAACGAACCCCCGGCTAGTCCCGGCACGACCTCTGCGTTTTGTCGGGCCCACCCACGGTGCTTATGGGTTGGCAGTGCTAGATAATGAGCTCTGTTCAATGTTCCTTTTTTTACATTAAAAATAGCCCCTGTTTAGTTATCAATTGTTGAGATTAAGCAGTTGCTGCAACGCTCCTGAAGTAGCGCAATCCGCCTCTGAGAAAAGGCGTCAGGAAAATCAATTCATTGCAGGCTTGCCTGCATATCAAATGCCGATAAGAAAATATGTTTGAGGCCGGTGCCCTGCCTACCGGCAGGCTACGGCCGAGTTTATTTTCTTGTGTAGCGTGTGAATTGATTTTTAGCCTTTTATCAGCAGCGGCAGCTCTTCCTGCCTGCCGGCAGGCAGGTTGGTCACTTTTCCAGCTGTAGGGAAAAGTGACAGAAAGGGGTTCGGGGCAAAGCCCCGGACGTATGCTTACGAAGTAGTGATTAATACAAAATGCTTGTCATGAACGGCCTGTCGAAGTGATATGCTGAGCCTGTCGAAGCATGCGACTTACTGCACACGCTACTCGTCATACTTCGACAGGCTCTGTATGACAATGCCAGTCACACTGAACTTGCCTGCCTGCCGGTAGGCAGGTCGAAGTGCAACAAGTTGAAATTATAATAAAAACTCATTATTGCAGCCCCGTCCGGGCCACAAACGCCTTCGGATACCCCAATGCCTTTACCTGTTCCAGGTACACCCGGGCATCATCCAGGTATTCAAATTCCCCGGTAGTATACCGGCAGAACCCGTCGGCTCCCCGGGTAACCGAAATTTCCGGAAGGTTGCTGAAACGGGTCAGGTCAATTACCGGTCCCGGTACCGCCATCACCTGTATGGTATAATTGGGAATCACCGGCTTGCCCCTGATGAAGGCATCACGGTAACCACTGCCCGCAAGCTTTTCCTGTTCCTTCTGTGCATTTGCAAGCCGGGTTGATGCTCCTGTGGTATACCGGTACCACTTGTCGGCCCCCAGTGTCAGCGTCACTCCCGTTAACCCGTCAAAAACTGCCGGATCCGATGCCTTTCTTAAGGCCATAAACTGAACGGTATAGGAACGGGCGCTTGTCAAGTCGGCAGCTGCAGTGAAATCAGTGGCAGTGAAACCAGTGGCAGTGACAGTCGCAGTAACGGGTGTTTCAATACGTGTTTCTTCTGTTTTTTCTTCAACTGGTGCCGGTTCTTCAACTGCCACTGCCACTTCTTCTGCTGCCACTGCCACTTCTTCTTCTGCTACTGCTCCTGCCACTGCCACTGCCACTTCTTCTGCTGCCGCTGCTCCTGCCACTGCCACTTCTTCTGCTGCCTCTTCGCCAGTCCCAACACCCGTCTCCCCTCCTGCTACTGCTCCTGCCACTGCCTCTTCTTCAACTGCCTCTTCGCCACTCTCAACGCCCGTTTCCCCTCCTGCTACTGCTCCTGCCACTGCCACTTCTTCTGCTGCCGGCGGCAATATCGTTACATTGTATATATCCCGGCCACCATAGCTGTCGGCCCCGTTGAAAGCAAGGTATCCTGACGAACCGTCGCCTACGGGAACGTAAAACAAGTCATTGTCGGTTGTATTTAACGGATAACCCAGGTTAACCAAACCGGCTCCCGGATCATTGAAATCGAACCGGAAAATATCGTACCCGCCCAACCCGGGATGACCTTCCGAACTGAAAAACAACTGCCCTCCGTCGTCAGTGACAAAAGGGGTTTCTTCGTTAAACCGGGTATTGACAACTGGCCCGAGGTTCACAGCTTTGGCCCAGGCACCTTTCGCATCCAGTTCCGACTTGTAAATGTCGAGGTCTCCCGCCCCGCCTTTTCGGTCGCTTGTAAAATAAAGGGTCTTTCCGTCAGCCGACAGACTCGCGTGCGTTTCGTTCGATTTGCTGTTGATTTCTTTTCCCAGGGGTTCAGCCTTCGACCAACGGCCTTTGGCGAACCGGCACACAAAAATATCGGCATTCATCGGATCGTCCAGTACGAGCAGAAGCGTTTGCCCGTCGGCTGAAAGATCACTGGTTTTCATGTACTTGCCTGTACCCAGCACGCTGGTCATGATCTTGGGCGTTGTCCATGCCGTATCGGCAAAAGTTGAGGTATAAATGTCGTATCCCTGCCTCCCGGGCGAAGTGTAAAAAAGGGTCTTGCCATCGCCCGATACCACCGCGTTATAATTGGGTGCCGAAGTGTTGATCCGGCCACCTATGTTAATGGCTATCAACCCAATGGGCTTGTTCTGCATTTCCCTTGCCGTGTGGCAACTGCTGATATACTGGCTGATCACCTGCTGGTTGTAATCATCTTTCGGATCGAGGTATTCCTGGTACCTGCCGTAGGCATCAATAGCCTTGTCGAGCTCATTGTTAACCCGGTAGGCACTCCCCAGCAAAAACCAGGCATCTACCGGGGCATTGGTTTCCTTAAACGAATTCGGATTGTATTTTTCAGAAACCTTTTGTACCGCTTCTTCCAGGTACGGAATGGCTTTTGCCTTTTCATTTTCGGAGTTCAGATAACAGATCCCCAGCTTGTATTTCATATCGGCATTCTCAGGTTCCGATTTCAGCACGGTCAGGTAGTTTTTCCCTGCTTTGTCAAAATCCTTCTCCATCAGATAATAATCCGCATCAAATTTCAACTGGTCATTTCTCGCCAGCGTCTGCGCCCTTAAATGAACCAGAGGCATTGCCAGAAGCAAAAAAATGAAAACCCTGTTCATATACAACTCCATATAAATCCGGTTTTAACAAAGCTTACAGTACCCATACACGTTGTAAATTTAATCAATCTTTTACAGCTGTTGGCTGTTGCCTGCCTGCCGGCAGGCAGGGCTAACAGCTAACAGCTAATGGCCAATAGCTAATGGCTAACAGCTATTCTAAATATAATTCATTTTTTGACAGCTTTTTATAAACCAGGCAAGTTTATATCAACATGCACTGCATGCCCGAAGTAAAATATTCAAAAAATGCCTTGACTTCACCCGGCGTACTTCGTAACTTTATCCGACAGCAAGCACTTGATAAAACCATTGCAGGTAAAGCAACATGCAGCCCGCAACCTTCTTACTGATCCTGTTCCTGATCTCCTGTTGCACCGGCAGGTCACAGCAGACAGCAGATTACAAGGCAAGCCGTGAATTGATGGTAAAGCAGCAGATCGAGGCCAGGGGGATAACCGACAAGCGTTTGCTCGATGCCATGCGCAAAGTCGAAAGGCATCTCTTTGTGCCGCCTGAACTCGCTTATAAAGCTTACGGAGATCATCCCCTGCCGATCGGATACGGTCAGACCATTTCACAACCCTATATTGTGGCCTTCATGACCGAAGCGCTGGAGTTAAAGCCTTATTCCAGGGTACTTGAAATCGGAACAGGCTCAGGATACCAGGCGTCAATTCTGGCAGAGTTGTGCGACAGTGTATTCACTGTTGAAATTGTAGCCCCGCTGGCTGAAAGAGCCCAAAAACTGCTTAAAATGCTTGGATATGGGAATGTTTTCGTTCATACCGGCGACGGATACCAGGGATGGACCCGGCACGCCCCATACAACGCCATCATAGTCACCTGCTCTCCCAGTCATGTACCTGAACATCTCAAAAACCAGCTTGCTGAAGGAGGCAAAATGATCATCCCTGTGGGTGAAAGAAACAACCAGCAACTGGTGGTGCTGGTGAAAAAAGCAGGAAAATTGAAAACCGAGGCTGTGCTCCCGGTACGCTTTGTGCCCATGATCAATAAGCAAATGGAAGCATATTGAATCATTGATTGTATATCACCGTGTCCACAAAAGCGACTTGCCCTGAATAAGAAATCCCCTGCAGATCAAACCGGTAGTCACCTTCAATCTCCGGCTTGTCAAACAGCACCCTGGCATTACCAGAGGCATTGGTTTGAATAACAGGATTCCAGTAGACTGTATAGTTATCTTCCGGTTCTGCTCCGGGTTTGTATTTGGGCTCATAAAATACGCGCGGGGTGTTATATCCCAGCATTTCAAATTCAAGAACCCCTCTTTTCATGTAATGTCCCCGCTTGGTATAAACCGCCACCACGCCATTTGAGCCCCTTGAGCCATATATGGCAGCTTTGGAACCATTTAATATTTCCACCCGCTCTATATCTTCAACCGGAATTGCTTGAATGAAGCTGACATCCGTCACCGGTATGCCGTTGATTAAATACAGGGGCTGGGTGGAACCCAGAAAGGAACCGGGCCCCCTGATCATCACATTGCTGCCGTTGATCTGCATTCCCGGAACCCGGCCTTTGAGCGCGTCAAACACATCGGTATATCCGGGTAACCATTCCTCAGAACGAATTACGTAATCCGGTTCGCCGTAAACACCCTTAATCTCGTTGCTTCGCTCTTCTTCCAGCCGTTTCTGCTCTGCATCCATAGCCTCTTTAATTTCAGCAGCACGTTCTCTCCGGTAAGCTCTGTTGTCGCGCTCCGAGTGCGTAATCAGCGTGTAATCCCCTTGATGCCCTGTAACTTCTATGGGCGTTCCCCCGGGCAATACAATAACCAGGTTTCTGCGGCCTGAAGAACGCCAGGCTTCTATCTTAACCTGAATGGTATCATAGTAAACCATATTTTCAAAAAGAAACAATCCGTCCTTGTTGGTTTGCTGCGTGAAAACATCATTGTACTCATCCATTACAGACAACTGAACCCTGCAATCTCTAAGCGGCATGCTTAAAAAATCCCGTGTGATCAATCCATAAACCATCATGTCCTTTTCCTCAAAATACCTGATTTTAGGATAACTTCCGCTTAAAATGCTGTTCCAGTCAAATCTTCGCCAACCCTGTGTCAGCATCAGATTGTCAATGGCGTCTGAGGCCCCCCCGGAAGAGCCCGGCTTAAAATAATCCAGCGGAGCTTCAACATACCCTTTCAGATCAGATGTCAGCAACAGGTTGCTGAAGATATTATCACCGATGACTGTTGCTGCGGAATTCATTTCCCGTGTCACCGACAGTGAAAAAGCAGCCGGAATGGGTTGTCCGTGATCATTCTTTGAACGGATCTCCAGCAAGATTTTCTTACCCTCCCGGGCAAAGGTGTCGGAAGCAAAAAACCGGATATGCATCCTGTCTCTCACATCTATGAAAACAAGCCTTTCAGCAAGCGGCAGGCCCCTGCCCGAAAATGCCGTCAGCTGCATGATGCCCGAAGGAAACAACTGTTGCGGTATCTCAAGATGAGCGGTGTTGTTGTTGAGTATTACAGTGGTTATGTAATACAATCTGCCTCCGGTCTGTCCGGTTATTATCACCTCATTGGCTGTGGGATCAGCCGTTGGAGGCTTGTTTGATGCAAGTGATACCGAAATCACCTGATCCCGCGGTTCAACATGCAATACCATGCCGGTTTCAAGCGGTATCGGGAGGGCTGTTTTGTTCATCTTATTACCGTCCTGCGTATGGGCATAATACCGGGTGCCTTTTTCGGGCTTCAGCACAAATCTGCCAATACCTTTGTAATAACTGGCAAAAGAGGTAATCCTGTTGCCCTTGTCATCTGTGATGATCCCGTTGATATTCACTCCTTTGCCAAGTTTGTCAATGGCTTTGAAGGCTACCACGCTTTCCATTCCCTCAACCAGATATCCGCCTTCGGGCATGAATTGCAGGTCAATGCGCTCCTCAGACCTCGACATGCTTTCAAGCTCCCGCTTGTTGCTCTTCGCTTCTTTCTCCGAAATATACTTGCTGTAAACCGGATTGATCAGCCTGAAATTCTTCCTGAACTGAAATTCCGGGTCAAAATTCAGCATCCAGCTGGTATATGCCCGCAACTGGTAGAGCCCTTCCGGCAATGTATCGGACAGTATAAAATCACCTGTGCCAAATCCGCGAAACATCCTGATCCGCTTAATCTGAACCCGTTTCTGAACCGGACTGATCAGTTCGACATACAAACTGGTGCTCACCGTATCGGGTAAGTGGCTTAGGGCATTCACCAGGTAGGCTTTAAACCACAACGTGTTTCCTCCCTTGTATTCGGTTCTGTCGGTATGAAGAAAAACCTTTTTTTGCGGATACAACTGCGTAAAGCGGTTAATAGCCGTCATGATTCTCCTGTATCGCAAATCCTCATCTGAGAATCCCGCTGCCAGGCATGCCAGCAGAATTACCAATAACACCAACCCGGCAGTTAACTGTTTCCTGGAATTCATGGCAGTAAATTTGAGCGATGAATAAGTAACAAACGAACCGGTGAAATGTTGGGATCTTTATACTATATGACAATTGAGAAACAATTTACCCTATACTGATTTCATGAGTTCCGACAAATTATTATTTTTGCATGTTTTTTTGCAATTCTAACCCAAATACTTCAGTTTATATGTCCGGTCACAATAAATGGTCAACCATCAAACGCAAGAAGGGCGCCCTCGATGCCAAAAGAGGCAAAATCTTTTCGCGTATTGTCAAGGAAATTCAGATTGCTGTAAAAGAAGGCGGCCCTGCTCCTGAAAATAATCCCCGCCTCCGGCTTGCCATTCAAAACGCCAAAGGCGCCAATATGCCCAAAGACAATGTGGACCGTGCCATCAATAAGGCTACCAATGAAGGCGCCAACCTTCAGGAGGTTACCTTTGAGGGATATGCGCCCCATGGTGTGGCTGTTTTTATTGAATGCCTCACCGACAACAACCAGCGTACCGTAGGAAACATACGGGCCATCTTCAACAAAAGAGGCGGCAACCTGGGTACCAACGGCTCCCTGGCATTCATCTTCGACCGAAAAGGCGTGTTCTCCGTTTCCAAAGGGAATATCAATCCCGACGACTTCGAACTCGAAATCATCGATGCCGGCGTTGAAGAGATTGAACTGAACGACGATGTGTTCGAAATTACCTGCGCTGTGGAAGATTTCGGCAAGGTCCAGAAAAAACTCGAAGAAATGGGCGCTAAGGTTGAAAATGCCCAGTTGCAGCGTATCCCCAACGATACCAAGAAACTCGACCTCGATTCGGCTCAGAAAGTACTGAAAATAATTGAAGAATTCGAAGATGTTGACGACGTGCAATACGTTTACCACAACATCGAAATGACCGACGAGCTCATGAATGCCATGGAGTAGCTGTTGGCAATGAACAATGAACAATGAACAATAAGCAATTACAAATTGCTAATTGCTAATTGCTAATTCTCAACTGAGACTCCGCGCATTTTTTTCCTCCCTGTTGCAAATATGATTTTTATCATTATATTTGCACTTTCATAAAACAAAAAGATGAAGAATCAGGTTATCATTCTCGGCATTATTTTGCTCGGTCTCCTTCAGGCGCCGGCGTGAGAATGGTATATCTGCAGCTATAATAGAATAAGAGCCATTCTCATAAAAGAGAATGGCTCTTTTGATTAATTTAAAACCTTAAACGCTATGAGTGACAGATTATTTATTTTCGACACAACGCTTCGCGACGGGGAACAGGTTCCCGGATGCCAGTTAAACACAGTGGAAAAAATTGAAGTGGCCAGGGCCCTTGAAGCCCTAGGTGTCGATGTCCTCGAAGCCGGTTTCCCCATTTCCAGCCCGGGCGATTTTCATTCGGTTGAAGAAATCTCCAAAGCCATTTCTGCACCCGTGATTTGTGCCCTTACCCGTGCTGTTGAAAAAGACATTGACGTGGCCGCTGATGCCCTCAAATTTGCCAAGCGCAAGCGCATTCATACCGGCATCGGCACCTCTCCTTACCACATCAAATACAAATTCAATGCAACTCCCGAGGAAATCATTGAAAGAGCCGTGGCTTCGGTGAAATATGCCAAAAGATACGTGGAAGATGTGGAATTCTATGCCGAAGATGCCGGACGCAGCGAGAATGAATACCTGGCCCGGGTTATCGAAGCCGTTATCAAAGCCGGCGCCACCGTGGTCAACATACCCGATACCACCGGCTACTGCCTTCCCGAAGAATACGGCCAAAAAATCAAATACCTCATGGAACACGTGAACGGCATTCATAAAGCCGTCATTTCCACCCATTGTCACAACGACCTGGGCATGGCCACCGCCAACTCCGTCAGCGGAGTGATCAACGGCGCCCGCCAGGTTGAAGTTACCATCAACGGAATCGGTGAAAGAGCCGGCAATACCTCGCTCGAGGAAGTGGTGATGATCATGAAAAGCCGCAAGCACCTGGGTATCGAAACCGGTATCGTAACCGAGAACATTTATAAAACCAGCCGCATGGTCTCCTCGCTGATGAACATGCCCGTGCAGCCCAACAAGGCCATTGTCGGACGGAATGCCTTTGCCCATTCATCGGGCATACACCAGGACGGCGTGCTGAAAAACAGGGAAAACTATGAAATTATCGATCCGGTTGAGGTGGGTATCAGCGAATCCATCATAGCGCTTACGGCACGCAGCGGCCGGGCTGCCCTGAAACACCGCCTGCAGAATCTGGGCTACCGCTTCGAAGGTGAAGCACTCGAGCAAATTTATGAGAAGTTCCTCGAAGTGGCCGACCGCAAGAAGGAAGTCAAGGATGAAGACCTGGAACTCCTGGTGGGCAACGAACAGGCTTTCAACGGTAAAGCCATCAAACTGGCACACCTGCAGATCATCGGCGGTAAGTCAACCATCCCCATGGCTGCCGTTACACTGAATATCAACGGCGAACTCTTCACCGCCACTGAAGCCGGAAACGGACCGGTTGACGCTGCCTTTAAAGCCGTCCGAACCATCGTCCGGCACAACATACGGCTCGAGGAATTCCTCGTTCAGGCCATCACACGCGGAAGCGACGATGTCGGCAAGGTTCACATCCAGATCGAAAACCGGGGCAAGTTCTATTACGGCTTTGCCGGTCATACCGATATTCTCACCGCTTCTGTTGAAGCCTTTATCAATGCCATCAATAAAATTGTTTAATCTGTAAATCATACTCAATTGGGAAAGACATTATTTGACAAGGTTTGGGACGCACATGTAGTCACTGAAATTAAAGACGGTCCCAGTGTATTGTATATCGACAGGCACCTGATCCACGAGGTAACCAGTCCGCAGGCGTTCGCCGGACTCGATAAACGCGCGCTGAAAGTTTTCCGCCCCGATCAGACCCTCGCCACGCCCGATCACAACGTGCCAACCGTGAACCAGCACCTGACCATTCACGATATCCTTTCGAGAACCCAGGTCGACAAGCTCACCGAAAACACCGCCAAACACGGCATACGCCTTTACGGGCTCAACAACCCCAACCAGGGCATCGTGCACGTGATCGGTCCCGAAATGGGCTTCACCCAGCCCGGAATGACCATAGTTTGCGGCGACAGCCATACCTCAACCCACGGGGCTTTCGGCTGCGTGGCATTCGGCATCGGAACCAGCGAGGTCGAAATGGTGCTGGCCACCCAGTGCATCCTCCAGCCCAAGCCCAAAAAAATGCGGATTACCGTAGACGGCACATTGGGTAAAGGGGTTACCGCCAAAGACATCATCCTCTACATCATCTCGAAGATTTCCGCCAGCGGCGGCACCGGCTATTTCATTGAATATGCCGGATCGGCCATTCGCTCTCTGAGCATGGAAGGCCGAATGACCGTGTGCAACATGAGCATCGAAATGGGTGCCCGCGGCGGACTCATTGCTCCCGACGAAGTCACTTTCGAATACCTCCGGAACAGGGAATTTGCACCCAAAGGTGAGCAGTGGAACAAAAAGCTGGCTGTATGGAAAAACCTGGTTACCGACCCCGACGCTGCTTTTGATTGTGAACTCAATTACAACGCTTCGGATATCGAACCCATGATCACTTACGGCACCAACCCCGGCATGGGCGTTGGCATTACCGGCCGCATACCCGATCTGAACGAGGTGCCCGAAAGCAACCGGCTCACTTTCGAAAAAGCCATGCAATACATGGGCTACGAAAAAGCCACTCCCATGATCGGAAAACCCGTTGATTACGTTTTTGTGGGCAGCTGTACCAACGGCCGCATCGAAGACCTCCGTGCCTTCGCCGCATTCATCAAAGGCAAAAAGAAAGCCGCCGGCGTAACCGCATGGATCGTTCCCGGCTCCAAACAGGTTGAAAAACAAGCACTGGCCGAAGGTATCGACAAAATTCTGGCCGATGCCGGATTCGAACTCCGCCAACCCGGATGCTCGGCTTGCCTGGCTATGAACGACGACAAAATTCCCGAAGGAAAATACGCCGTTTCAACCTCAAACCGCAACTTCGAAGGCCGACAGGGTCCCGGCGCACGAACCTTACTGGCCAGTCCGCTTACCGCAGCTGCGGCAGCCCTCACCGGCAAAATCACCGACCCGCGCGATTTTCTATAATATCGTACGGGTGGCCCTGGGGCCACCCCCAGGGCAGACACATGGGTCTGCCCCAACATAAATTATAAAATAAAAAACATGACAGAAAAATTCACCACCTTAACCTCATCCTGCGTTCCGCTTCCGATAGAAAACGTGGATACCGACCAGATCATCCCGGCCAGATTTCTGAAAGCCACAACCCGCGAGGGTTTTGGCGAGAATCTGTTCCGCGACTGGCGCTATGATAAAAACAACCAGCCCAAAAAAGATTTCGCGCTCAACAACCCGATGTGGTCAGGTAAAATTCTTGTCGCCGGCCGCAATTTCGGCAGTGGCTCCAGTCGCGAACACGCTGCCTGGGCTATCTTCGATTACGGCTTCCGTGCCGTGATCTCCAGCTTTTTCGCCGACATCTTTAAAAACAACGCTCTCAACAACGGCCTCCTCCCGGTTCAGGTTACCGAAGAATTCCTGACTGCCGTGTTTGCAGCAGTGGAAAAAGACACCCATACCCAACTTGAGATAAACCTCGAAAAACAAGAGGTTACCCTATTGGCAACCGGACAAAAAGCACATTTCGACATCAACAACTATAAAAAAACCTGCCTGCTGAACGGGTACGACGATATCGACTACCTTTTGAGCATCAAGGATAAAATTGTTGCGTTTGAAGAGAAACGATAAGAACCGTAAAGCGGTAGCGGTAAGGAAGTAACCGTCATTGCGAGCCTGCCTGCCGGCAGGCAGGCGAAACGGAGTGGAGCGAAGCAATCTCAATTGAGTAGCGAATAACAAGAGATTGCTTCGGTCGTACCTCCCTCGCAATGACGCTCTTCTGTCTTGTCTTGGCTCTTGAATCTAAAAAAACTACCATGAAAATAACCATAATGGATACCACACTTCGCGACGGTGAACAAACCTCCGGCGTGTCATTCACCGACGAAGAAAAGCTGAGCATGGCCAAACTCCTGCTCGACGACCTGAAAGTCGACCGCATCGAAATTGCCTCGGCCCGGGTTTCCGAAGGCGAATATGCTGCCGTAAGAAAAATATCCGACTGGGCAGCGCGCCACAACCATACCGACCGCATTGAAGTGCTCGGCTTTGTCGATGGCGAGGTGTCCATCAACTGGATCCGCCAGGCCGGCTGCAAGGTGCTCAACCTGCTCACCAAGGGTTCGCTCAAGCATGTTACCGAACAGCTTAAAAAAACGCCGCAGGAACATGCCGGTGACATCCGCCAGGTAATTCTCAAGGCACACGAGCAGGGACTCCGGGTGAACGTATACCTCGAAGACTGGTCGAATGGCATGCGCCATTCGCAGGATTACGTGTTTTTCATGATCGATACGCTGAAAGAGCTGCCTGTTGACCGGATCATGCTGCCCGATACACTGGGTATCCTGAACCCGGTGGAAGCTTACGATTTCTGTAAAATAATTATCGACCGCTATCCGGGCATGCGGTTCGACTTCCACGCGCACAACGATTACGACCTGGCTGCTGCCAACGTATATTCAGCCATCAGGGCCGGAATCGACTGTGTGCATACCACCATAAACGGACTGGGTGAAAGAGCGGGCAACGTACCCCTGTCCAGCGTGGTGGCCATTGTAAAAGACCATTTTCATTATGACATGTCGGTTCGCGAATCCAGGATTTCCATTGTCAGCAAGCTGGTTGAATCGTTCTCCGGCATCCGCATACCGCCCAACAAACCCGTCATCGGCGAAAACGTGTTCACACAAACCAGCGGCATCCATGCCGACGGCGACCAGAAAAGCCAGCTCTACTTTAACGACCTGCTCCCCGAACGCTTCGGCCGCAAAAGACTTTATGCCCTGGGCAAAACCTCCGGAAAAGCCAATATCCGCAAGAACCTCGAAGAAATGGGCATCGACCTCGATTATGCCTCCATGCGCAAGGTTACCGAACGAATCATCGAGCTGGGCGACAAGAAA
The DNA here is from genome assembly GCA_964560225.1 of uncultured Bacteroidales bacterium. Taxonomy (GTDB): domain Bacteria; phylum Bacteroidota; class Bacteroidia; order Bacteroidales; family UBA10428; genus UBA5072. The sequence goes on along the minus strand of CAZLLD010000010.1, from coordinate 223 downwards.
GAAGCCGTTACGCAGGAAGACCTGCCCTACATCATATCTGACGTGCTCCGCAACAAATCGGTGGATGAACGGATCAAAATCCTGAACTTTTCCCTGTCAACCGCCAATGAGCTCAAACCGGTTGCCAGCCTGAAAATAAAAATTGGTGATGAAGTTTTTGAAGAGACTTCCAGCGGCGACGGCCAGTACGATGCCTTCATGAAAGCCCTCCGGAAAATATACA
>CAZLLD010000009.1:0-62674 GCA_964560225.1 uncultured Bacteroidales bacterium | reverse complement strand
CATTGAAGAATTGCAGAAAAAAGTTACTGAATAATCACCAGCCGGTAACATGCGGACATACGCAATTATTCGAATTAATTTTTGTAACTTCCTTCGGTCGGTAATATGGTTGAACCTCATGAGCTCCCTTCGGTCGGTTGCCGGGCCTAGGGGTTGCTAATGTTGGTTCTTTGGGTTATCTTTCGGGTAACACGACCCGCCTCCACTTCGTTACGGACGGGCAGGCAAGCGAGCGCTCAGAAGCGGCAACCTGCCTACCGGCAGGCAGGCTGCGCATACCGCCGAACGTTTAACTCAAAAGCACATTTTATGTTGAGAAATTTTACTTTAATTCTTCTGATTTTACTTTTTCAATATGATGTACATGGACAGATTTTGAAAGGAAAAATAATCGATTCCAAAACAAGCGAACCAATAGAGTATGCATGTATCGGTATTATTAATACAAATTACGGAACAATTACTGATAGTAAGGGATGTTTTCAAATTGAAGCAAAAGGGCAGGATCTATCATCAATTGTCAGAATCTCAATGATAGGTTATGAAGCTCGAATGTTTACTGTTGAAGAATTGGATAAAAGCAATAACACAATAGCGCTCGTTCAAACGGCGATTGAATTTGATGAAGTTATAATAAAACCAACAAAAGAAAGAAACATCGGCGCGATTGGATATAATAGACTGGCAGGTTGGAGTGGATGGGGTGGAATGCATAATGGGAAAGGATGTGAGATGGGCATAATACTAAATTTAGGAAATCATCCGGTAAAGATTAAGACTTTTCATGTATTGCTTCATCGCCAAGCTTTTGATACAATCTTTTGCAGAATGCATATTCGCGCAATAAAGGATACTTTGGTGCTGGACGAATTACTTTCTGAAAACATAATATTGACGATTACAAATGAATCAGGGTGGGTAAAAATTGATTTAGAACAATGCAACCTCATTATGAGTGGAGAAATAGCATTGACACTTGAATGGTTGAAAGTCCAGGGAATAAACGAGGATAGAGAAATGAAGATTAATAATAGGATGCAAAAAGCATATATTCTGTTTAAAAATAAAAAAAATCAAACCGGATTATTTCGCTGGGGTACAGAAGCAAGATGGATATTACGTAAGGATGATAGCCCAAGCATGTATTTGACAATAATGGAATAAATGAAACGGCCTGGCAACCAGTAATACGCAACCTGCATGCACCCTGCCTGCCAACCGGCAGGTTATTCGATAAGCTCTTAATAACTCCGTTATTCCCTTCGGTCATGAGCTCCCTGCGGTCGGTTCGGTCGGTTAATTATGTGGGCCTCAAAACCTATGCGGTTTATTAAGGATTAATTATTCCAAATTATAGGGATGACCTTATCTTTTATGAAATTTGGAATACCGGAACTTGTTTCATTATCAGCGTTGTTTAAATTAACAGGATTAATTGAAATAATATGCTGCGCCTACATTTTGATCAGACAAAAAAAGTATACTGCTTAGGACAAACATTTAACATCCATTTTCAATAGTTTGTTATTGTTTATACTTTTGCGAATAGATAAAATTATAAAGATGAAATTTACTTTTTTACTTTCGATTTGCCTGTTATCCATAACTCACTTGAGCTTATGTCAAACATCTTCGAGTCAGGCTATGATAGCGCGATTGAAAAATCAGATTGAAACTTTGCAATCTGATACATCAAAGCTAATAAGAGAAAGAAATGAACTGACAGATTATAACAGGCAATTACTTTTTGACAATGCGTATTTGAAAAGCAAGATTGAATTGTGTCAAGGTATTATTAAAAATGATGCATTTAAAATAGCGCATGACCTAAAAAGATATGAAATAAAACTTGTTAGTTGCAAGGGTGAATCAGCCACTCAAAATGTGAAAATTGAATTGCTCATTGTACAATTAAATACAACACAGCACATCAAATTAAGAGATAATCTGCAACTTTCATTTGCGGTTGATTTGTTAGGCAACACTTGTCCTGTAAGCAAATTAAGCGATTCAAATTCCGGATATGGATTAATGGTTCCTAGTGCTGCCCCATACCGATTATACATTAGCTATAAGCAGGTAATGCCAAATACAGAAATGTTTTCAATGGCCCGGATAGAAGTTGTTTATGGAAATTCAGATGGGGGATCAATTGATTATGGTTTTGTTGAATTAAGAAACCTGAAAATTGAATGGCAATAAGATGTGTAAGCTGTTAACAGAAAAATGAATTGCCGGGCGTTCAACATTTCCTTCCCAATCGGTTTGCCATTTAAAAATGGGCTGTCAAAGGATTCAGCGAGGCCCTGGCCATTTATCAGGCTGTAACTGACAAAAAGAACAAATTCCGTTACAGCTCTGACAGGAATACCAAAATGGCAACATTTTTACATAATGTTTTGCCAATTAATGCTTTTCAGAGAATTATTTCTAGGCAGGCATTTATAGAGCCAAGAGCCAAGAGCCAAGAAGCAAGAACCAAGATAGGGACAAGGGACTAGAGACAAGGGAGATAGGAATTAAGATCCAAGATCCAAGATCTAAGACAGAAACAAGCAGCAGCGGCAGTGATGCCGATGCATTGCACACTCTGCACAAAGTTAATGGGAAGACCGATCGTGTATAGTGGTTTATTTTACCTCCTGCAGTGACGAGCTCAGATATTCTAAACTATTCAGTTTTTTAACCTCATAAACAATGGTATAGGTTTTCCCGGCTTCGAAATTGAATGTTTTGGATACCAATTCTGTATTGCCTTCAAAGCTTCCGTAATAATCCAGGGTATGAGAGCCCGGTGTCAGCCGGACTTTGTAATCGCCTTTCATGAAATTATTGAACTGGTGATGGGCTAACCATCCCCTTGCAATCACACTTCCCGCCATACCGTCAATCCGGTATAACATAGTGGTTCCATTGGCTTTTTCTTCAATAAGAACGGCATGAGGCTCCGATTCTGCCACTTCCTTATATAAAGGAATTTCCCGGTTTTCTATAGGACAAGCCTTATTGTTTTCTGTGATTACAACCTGATCCTTGTTGATTTCAAAGTTGTATTCCTTCCCGGCTTCTCCGGTAAAGGAGATTACCTGCGGATTATTGGTCATATGTTGTATCTCCAGCTCATGTTTTCCGGGCAAAAGCATGAGATGGATATTGCCTGTAGGTGTTGAGTTAAAGGTGCTGTAAAAGCCATCTGAAGGGGCCAGTTTTCCATCAACTTTAAATACCCACAACTTAACAGCCATTTTATTGCCTTTGAAGCGCAGTGCAACAAGTTCATTTTCCGGTTTTTGATTTCCGTCGTATGCATGAACAGGCTCATTTTGTGCAAAAATCACTCCTGTGAATGCAGTCAGGCTAAAAACAATTGCAGTAAATTTTATTATAAGTTTCATAGACAGGGTTGTTTGAAACAAATGTAGACAAATATTTGTCCTGTTCTAATTTCACACAAGGATTCTTTAGCTAAAGGATTTGAAAAGAGTATTGCGGCAAAGCAGGTGTGGCATTGGAAGTAGCAGTAGCAGTAGCACCGGCAGTCAAATCGCTAATCCCAAATTCCCAATACACACACATCTAGTATCTAGTAACATGTATCGAGTATCCCTTCCACCCGCCATAGCGCTTTTAACAAAAAACTTCTTAATTTCACCTCCGTAATTTTAAACCACAGCCTTAAAACATCATCTTATGACCATTAAAATTATAAACCCGGCTAAAACGGCCATGATGGCCGCAATGCTTGTCTTTGCTTCCGCTGCCATGGCGCAGGACGGAACCATATATCCGCTCGATAACCCTGCCGAGCCCAATGCCATATCTTTGGGCACCGGCGGTGTGAAGAACCAGCCCTCACCTGAATCGTGGTTTCGCCAGTGGGGCGACCCTATGGCACGAAACATCTCGAATGCCACCCTCACACCTTTCCTTCCCGAACCGGGCAAGGCAAATGGTGCAGCCGTCATCGTCGCCCCCGGCGGTGGTTTCAGATGGCTGTCGATGGGCAATGAGGGCTGGGAAGTTGCACAGGCACTTGCTGATCGCGGTATTGCCGCCTTCGTGCTTAAATACAGGCTCATACCAACTCCTCCCACACTTGAAGGTTTAAAAGAAGCAATGGATCAGACCTTTACCGCTGCAGCCGACACTTCATCGAATGCGCCAAAAGCCGGACCCGGCTGGGACCTGTCGAATCAACTTAAAGATGCTGAAGCAGCCTATGCACTGATTGTTAAGCGGGCTGCTGAATGGGGCGTTGACACCTCGCGGCTGGGCATGATCGGGTTTTCGGCCGGGGCAGGACTTACGATGCATTGCGCACTCAATTCAAAGCTGATGGAGCTTGATTTTATTGGACCGGTCTATGGCCCAATGGGGCCTGTAGCGGTGCCGAAGAACGCGCCTCCCCTGTTCAGTGTGATTGCCACTGACGATTTTCTTTTCGGCGGCCAGTTTGGCATTATCAAGTCGTGGTATGATGCCGGACGTCCGGTAGAGTTTCACCTTTACCAGAATGGCGGTCACGGTTTCGGACTCGGAAACCCCGACCGTACCAGCAACCGCTGGTTTGATGCCTTCACGCACTGGCTGGAGGTAAATGGGTTTTTTGGAGAAGTAGTGACTAGGGACAAGTGACAAGGAGAACAAGATCTAAGATCCAAGATCCAAGATCTAAGATCCAAGAATCAAGAACCAAGAACAAAGAACCAAGACAGGAACGGGTGGCAGCAGTAGCAAGCCGATAAATTGATACAAAAAGAATCAGTGGATGAATCAGATCAAGGAACATTTTGAGAAAGAGGCCAGGGAGTTTGATGAGGTAATCATCAAGCTCATTCCTTATTATAATCAAATGGTTCAGGCTTTAGTGGATGCAATTCACTTTGACAAAGATTTGCCGATACGGGTGATGGATTTGGGATGCGGAACAGGTACCATTGCAAAAGCTGTTTCAGATAGGTTCCCCAACTCGAAGATTGTATGTTTGGATATCGCATCCAACATGATTGAAATGGCAAGACTAAAACTGGCATCACATAAGAACACGGGGTTTATTGTTGGAGACTTTTCTCAAACGGATTTCAGCGAGAAATTTGATGTGGTTGTGTCTTCTTTGGCGCTGCATCATCTGGAGCATGATGAAGATAAAATTAAGTTTTACACAAGAATATATGACTGCCTGACGGAGTCAGGACAATTCATCAATGCAGATGTGGTTCTGGCTTCAACAGATTACCATCAACAGGTTAATATGAGCCGGTGGATTGAATTCATTAACAAGTCGGTTCCCATGGATGAAATTATGAATAAATGGATTCCCACGTATCATGCTGAAGACAAACCGGCCAAACTGACCGACCAGTTCAGGTGGCTTGAGCAGATTGGATTCAGATCGGTGGATGTGATCTGGAAATATTATAATTTCTGCGTTTACGGAGGAATCAAATAAAAAGCATAACTCATAATAAGATGGCGAATGTGGCATGCTTCAATTCCGCCTGCCTGCCGACAGTCAGACTCAGCATGCAGCAGCAGTAGCATGCTGAGCGAAGTCGAAGCATGGTTCATTTTTTGAAACATAAAAGAATATTCTCCGTAAAACGTTTTACCTTCTGCCTACAATCAAAATCTGCTACTACTGAATTATTCCCGGGATCGTATTTGTGTGGGATTGATTATTTTAACAAGATGAACAGAACAAAAGATGAACTTGTTGCTGAGTTGGAAGAACTTCAACTTAAGCATGCTGCGTTGGAAGAAAAGTACGCTGAGGAAGTAAACAGACTGAAAAAAAGCGAAGAAGATCTGCGTTACAGAATAATGTTTCTTGAAGGAGTCGCCAATTCAACAATTGATGGATTTTTAGTGGTCAATCCCTATGGCCAGAAAATACTTCAAAACCAGCAAACCATCAATCTGTGGAAAATACCAAAGGAAGTAGTTGAAGATCCCAGTGGCATAAAACAGGTCAATCATGTTATGTATATGACTGTTGATCCTCAGAAATTTGTTGCGGAAATTGACTACCTCAGAGAACATCCTGATGAAAAAAGTCGTGACGAACTGGAATTAATTGATGGCACAGTACTGGATCGTTATTCTTCTCCTGTTATCGGATCTGATGGGAAAAACTATGGCCGTATCTGGACATTCCACGATGTTACTGAACGAAAAAACGCAGAAAAACAACTTATACAGCTTAATGCTGACAAGGATCGATTTATTTCAATTCTTGCACACGATCTGAGAAGTCCTTTCAGCAGCCTTTTGGGTTTCTCTCAGTTGTTGAAGAAAGAATTGAGACATCTCTCTTGTGAAAAGATAGAAGGAATAGTGGACTCTATTTATTGTTCAGCCCACAAAACTTATAAATTGCTTGAAGACACTCTTTCGTGGGCAAGCGTCAGATCTAGAAAAATAACTTTTTCTCCCACATTAACGAAAATTTCGGAGTTGATATATGAAGTGTCAGATATTCTTGAACCAATTGCAAGAGCAAAAAGAATTTCAATTGAGAATGATTCCGATAACGAATTGTTTGTAAATGCCGATATTTTCATGCTTAAGGCCATACTCCGAAACCTCATATCAAATGCTATAAAATTCACCGGTGAAGGCGGAAAAATACAAGTCTCAACATTACATGACCAGTTGAATACAACGATTCAAATAAAGGACAATGGCATTGGAATCAGCCCTGAAGCGCTGGAAAAACTGTTCAGTTTTTCATCCCTTCATTCAACAAAAGGAACTGCGAATGAATCAGGAACAGGTTTCGGGTTATTGCTGTGCAAAGAATATATCGAAAAGCACGGAGGAAAGATTTGGATTGATAGCGAAGTGAATAAAGGGACTTCTGTAAGTTTCACCCTACCGACCTGCCTGCAGGAAACATAAAATCAGATTCCAAGAACCAAGATCTAAGAACCAAGAACCAAGACAAGGGCAGTATTAGCAGCAGTAGTACCTGTCAGATCCCATATCCAAACATACCACACTTGCCTGTGCTACCACTCCGGCAGGCAGGTCCAGTATTCATCTCCCTGACTTTCAGCTTTAACACCTAATCATCAACAAACAACTGCAGAAATAGGAAAAATTTACTTACTTTGTTGGAACAGGTTGAATCAGGAGAGGGAATTCTAATAATTGCCCTTGAAAGTATTCATTTTGAATAAGACTTTGCATCAATAACTTAAATTAAAATAACTATTTACCCATGAAAAAGCTCATCTACATTACTGCCCTTGCTTTTGTGGCAGTTGTTTTTTTGAATGGCTGCGCACCGAGGGCAAAGCAAAACGAAAAACCGGTTGTAAAAACAACTTATGGCGATATTTCCGGCATTGTTGAGGACAGTATTTTTATCTTCAGGGGCATTCCCTATGCCCAGGCTGAAAGATTCATGCCTCCGCAGGAGCCTGCTGCCTGGGAAGGAGTTCTCGAATGCAATGACTTTGGCCCGGTTGCCAAACAAATAGTAGCCTGGATTCCAGATTCCACAATGGATGAAAAAAAACTGTTCAGCGTAAATGTATGGACAAAAGGAATCATGGATGGCAAGAAACGTCCGGTAATGCTCTGGTTACATGGCGGCGGTTTTCATGTGGGCAGCAGCAACGACCCGATGACTTACGGAAAAGCCATGGCAAAAAAAGGGGATGTGGTTTTCGTATCCGTAAATCACCGGTTGAATATTCTTGGATATCTTGATTTGTCGGCATGTGGCGAAAAGTATGCCCAATCAGCCAATGTGGGCATGCTCGATATTGTGAAGTCCCTGGAATGGATCAATAAAAACATTGAGAGTTTTGGAGGCAATCCTGCTGATGTAACCATTTTGGGCGAATCAGGCGGCGGAGGCAAGGTGGGTACGCTGATGTGCATGCCGGCAGCAAAAGGTTTGTTTCAAAAGGCCGTCATTCAGAGCGGAACACTACTGAATGTAATGACTCAGGAAAAATCGCAGGCCCTCGGCTTAGCTGTTCTTAAAAACCTGGGACTTACATCAGCCGATGTCGAACAACTCGACACAATTTCCTATATGCGTTTGGTAAAAGCAGGAAACGATGCCGTAGCCAGTATTTCCGGTCCGAGAAAACCGGGTTCGCCAACTATGTTTGGTTTCGCACCTTCTGTTGATGGTGTTGTTTTGATGCAGCAACCTTTCAGTCCGGGTTTTGCAGATTTTTCCAAAGACATACCGCTGATGATAGGAACCACGCTGAATGAGCTGATGAACACGGTTTACGGCGAAAAAGACCTGACACTGGAACAGGCCAAAAAACGGCTGGCAAAAGAATATGGTGCCAAGACCGACAAATATGTTGAACTTTTTGCAAAGGCCTATCCTGATTACACACCCCAGGATCTGCTTTCAATTGATAATGCTTTCAGGCCTTTTACCATAAGAACTGCTGATGCCTGGTCCAGGCAGTCAAATGCTCCGTTGTACGCTTATTTGCTGGCCTGGAAGAGTCAGGTTGACAGTGCCTCAAAAGGTTCTTTCCATGGGTTGGACATTTCGCTGGCCTTCCATAATGTGGATCTGAGACCCGACTGGACCGGCAATACAGAAGAAGCCTGGAAATTGTCTGACATCATGAGTTCCGCATGGCTGAATTTTGCCAAAACAGGGGATCCCAATGTGGCAGGCAAGCTGCCTGAGTGGGCACCCTATACGGCAGAAAACGGTGCAACCATGTATTTTGACAACACCTGCAAAATCGTAAATAACCACGACCGGGAATTGATGCAGTTGATTAAACCGCTGGATTAATTTCTGTACAAATAAAAAAAGCTGTCCTTTCGGGCAGCTTTTTTTATGTGCAATTTTCGGGTTATTTGTTGTAGTTGAATACCACCACAATCTTGCCTTTTTCTTTTCCCGGAATAACTTTCATCTCCATTTGTCCGGTAACCTGGGTACCCACGCCCAGTTTTGGCAGTGTTTCTGTCAGGGTTGGCTGATCACCGGAGCCAATCAATTCTGCGTTGGTTAATTTTCCTTTCCACAACACGGGGCCAAAGGTATGTCTTAATATATAGTCGCCGGGAGCCAGATTCTCAAATGCATATTCATTGATCCCTTCTTTCACCATTTTCCGTTCAATCATTTCTCCACCTCTGAAAGACATTGGTCCGCCACCGGTATCTTTTGAAAGTTCAATTTCAGCGCCCTTGCCCAGAGTTTGTTTTGTGTTTTCGGTGTAATATTCTGTGCCGTTGTCAAAGGCTTCAACTTCAAAATAGTATTCGGGATTTTTATTCAAACTGTAAATAGTTAATGTATGGGCATCGTAAACCATGTAGCTGTTGTAAAGCTTTTTGGGTTCGATGCCGTAGCGGATAACGTATCCGTCGGCATCTTTAACTGGTTCCCACAGCAGGGTTGCCTCGCGGCGGTCTGCAGGATTGCGGACAACCTTTACATCACTGACCTTAGTGAATTTGGTAACCTCGGGATTTCCAAATATCCTCAGGTCTTTAACAGCAAATTTACCTTCATCGGGAGTGAATACGTTGGTCAGTTTTACATACCGGGCATTAATGGGCTCTGCCAATTCTGTATAATCGTGGTGGATTTCAACGGTATTTTTGCTTTTGTCGATTAGCAATGTCCAGTTTTTGTTGTCATTTGAGAACTGAACGGAATAGCATTGACGGGGATTGTTGCTGTTGGCTTCGGTATTCATTGGCATGCCAAATCCGCGTCTCATCACCGGAAGTTTGGCATCTTTCTGATCGAGGTTGATTTGCAGGGCATATATCTTGCACTCCTTACCCAGATCTACTGTCATGTATTCGCCTGAATCACCGGTTGCTGCACTCCAGCAGGTCATGAAATTCTCATCCACTGCATTTTTGGCATCGAATCCCTGAAGCGTTGAGGATACTTCAACGTATTTTTTATTGGAGATCAGCATCCATCCGGTAAAACCATTATCAACAGCATTTTCCTTAACACCGGGATAATATTGCGGATAATCACCAAAGGCAGTGTTGGAATGCATTACACCCTCTGCGTCAACAGCAGTGGGGAACATGGAAAGCTCACCGCTTCCCCGGCCGCCATAGTATGCAGGGATCATACAAATGGTCCACAATTGGCCGTTCTTGTCATGGAAGGTGCTGCCATGCCCACCGCCAACAGCAAAACCTGTAGTTTTGAATGTAAGCGGGTTGTGCTCGGAATAGGTGAAGGGTCCCATCGGGTTATCGGAAACATAGACCCCATGTGAGTAAGATAAAAACTCGAGTCCGATGGCTGCATATTGTAAGTAATATTTTCCATTGTGCTTGATCATCCAGGGGCCTTCAATCCAGGGAATTTCTTCAGGAAAATAGGGCCGGTGGTCGAAGAACGGGAAAATCACATCCTCGGCTCTTCTGCGTTCAAAACCATGGTTTTCAGGATCTCCGAAGAAACAGACCACGGGTTCGCCTTTTTCCTTGAATCCATTGTTGGGATCAAGTTCCACAACCTGGATGGACAATAGCTGTGACCATCCAAAATACATGAATACGCGGCCATCATCGTCAATGAATATGTCTGCATCACCGTAACGATCGCTGTCCATTGTGGCAGCTTTGGTCCATACCCCGCTCTTGGGATCAGTGCATGAGTACAAATCTTTTGAATTCATGGCACAGGCATACAGAATTTTCCCGTCGGTTACAACACCCGGAACACCACCGGGGAACGTGGGCGAATCAACATAGGTCCAGTCCCTCATGTTGGCTGAGTACCAGTATCCTCTCCTGCCGGTGATGAAGAGGTAGTAATCATCCTGAAAAATGAGTACGATGGGTTCACCAGCCCGTCCGGCTCCGGTAAAAGTAACCGGGTTACAATAAGTCATCGGGTTGTCTTTTATCTGAACAATAAACGGCGTCGCCGAACTTTCTCCGGGCTTACCGGATTCTTTGTTACAAGAGGTGCCGATCAGGGTGACCATGAGCAGCAACAAGGCAGTTTTCAGGGCTGTTTTCTTCATAATAAGTATGTATTTTGATAGTTATGTTGTTAAGAATAAAAAGCTTTATATCCCGAAATATATGACATTCAAGCATTTGCTATGCGGCATTAACCTGAAAAGCCATTTATTTTTTCAGATCAGTGTATCCCTTTAACTTTCAAATTTATTAAAATCGCAGCAATATCAAAGTAATTGTGTAGGAATTCATGGATTTGTATGTAAATGTCTTTGGTGGTGTATGCCTGGAAGACCTTACTCCAGGCCCCTCTCCACCTCACCCCCGGCCCCTCTCCTGAAGGAGAGGGGTTAGGAGAGAAGTTTATTATTGCCTGTTTCAGTTCTTTTAGCTAAATTTCGGTGCAAGTTAGGTAGTCCGGATATACACTCTGCCGGAAATTCAACCGCATACAGTACAGCACAATTCATAAACCCTGAAATATGAAAACACAAGATCAACCCTGTTGTCCTGAATTTGATGTGGCCAAATGGGACAGAAAAACCCTTGTTTGGGAAAACAAGCTTTTCGTGATGGAAACCATTCCTGCATTGTTTCACATCCCTTTCCCTCCCATGATCACGAAAAAGACCATGAAACTGCATACAATGGCTGAAAAAGCAGGTGTAACCATTCCCAATTTAAGTGACGCATTGATTCTCTTCCGGGATCCCACACCTTTCAGATCGGAAATTTATTATGCGGTTACCCAGGCAGTCGAAGGAGCCAATAACACCAGTATTTCGGGAACATTTATGGCCAGGGTGTTTGACGGCCCGTATAATGCCATTCCTCGTTTTTTAAAGGAGATGGAAGCGTATCTCAAGGAAATTGGAAAATCTGCAAAGGATTACTACGTACATTATGCCTACTGTCCCAAATGTGCCAGGAAATTCGGACACAATTACATGATTCTTTTTGCCCTGGTGTAAGCTGCTAAATTTTTCAAGGGACTGCAACATTTTTTTCAATGACAAATTCCATCATCCCATTTTACAAACAAGCTGACAGAACGCTTGTCAGGTCGGCAGGTTGTTGTGTTTATGATGCCGGAAATAAGGAATACATTGATTTTGAATCGGGCGACTGGGCCGCGAATCTGGGACATTCACATCCGGCAATCAACAAGCTGATCAAACAACAGGTGGACAAACTGATCCATGACGGCTTGCGCTTCCGGAACAGTGAATCCGAGCAATTATCAATAAAACTGCTCGAAAAACTTGATCTTGAAGGTGGCCAGTGTGCATTCCTGAATTCGGGTTCCGAAGCGGTTAACCTGGGAATAACCCTGGCCAGAAGACTGACCGGAAGAAAAAAAGTGCTTAAAATGGATTGCTCCTACCTGTCGGCTTTTGGATACGGACAGATAGTTGATGCCAATACCGATTTGATCAGCATACCCATGGATCAGACTGAAGCTGTTTCACACCTGAATTTTAACGAAATAGCAGTTTTTGTACTGGAACCAGGGAATGCCTGGGGTTTCATCCGATACCCCGGTTTGGAATTTGTCAAAGCCGTCGCCGACGAGGTCAGTAACCATGGCGGTTTGCTGATGGCTAACGAAGTCACTACGGGTTTTGGACGAACCGGAAAATGGTTCGGGTATCAGTATTATGATTATAATCCCGATATTATTTCGGTAGGAAAGGCTTTGGGGAACGGGTATCCGGTAAGCGGTGTGTGCATTTCGGCTAAGGTGGCTGAATTGTTTCGCAACAACCCTTTCCGGTATGCACAGTCGCACCAGAATGACGCGCTGGGGTGTGCGGTGGGACTGGAGGTAATCCACACCATGGAAAAGGAAGATCTGATCACACAGAGTTATGAGAAGGGTATGTATTTCAAACAGGAACTGATTCGATTTCAAGCCAAACACAATAGTGACATTACTGACATCAGGGCCAGGGGATTGATGATTGGCGTGGAAATGAAAGTTGTGAAAAAAGCAGATGAATTGTATAACCAGTTGATTGATCATGGATTTCTTGTTGGTTTGAAAGAGAAAACCATCCGGTTCATGCCCCCGTTAATAATAGAAGAAGACCAGATAGATAAGCTGATAAGATCAATGGACGAGATATTGTCAAGTGATTTATGCCATTGGTAAAGACCAGGTAATAATGATGCCGAAGCCCATCGTGCCATCAACCGGAGGGTGGAGGTTACCATTGGAAGGAATTATCCGAATGAGTAGTTATTGCCTGTATCTGATATATTGCACAACCCATGTGTCGCAAAATTGGAAATTAGAATAGTATAAATATATGAATTCAAAAAACATACCATTTCAAACCATTGACTGGTCGCTTATTCCCAAAACAGAGCATCCGGGTGATCCAGGCATGGCGTGGTGGCAAACCCTGCAATTCGAGGGATTAAGAATTAGGATCGTTGAATATTCCAAAGGTTATGTGGCCGACCACTGGTGCACCAAAGGACATATTGTACATTGCCTCGAAGGCGATTTTGTGAGCGAACTCAGTAACGGAGAGAAGTTTTTGATAACCCGCGGCATAACCTATGTGGTTACCGACGAACTGAGTTCACACCGTTCCACTACAGAAAATGGTGTGAAGCTGCTGATTATTGACGGGGATTTTTTGAAGAAGCAGTAGAAGAGTCTTGCCGGCAGGCAGGCTTGTCCCAGTCTTGGCTCTTGGTTCTGTTTTGCCTCAATGTTTTTTTGCTACAATTTTTGTAGCTTTCGGGAATAAAAATTCAGGATATGAAAACTACCTACTTTGTATTGCTTTTGCTGGTATATGCCATGTGCGGCTCATGCACCGGGAAAAAAGCCGGTCAGGATTTTCGCAACTGGGCCCCCACACCCCCCATGGGCTGGAATAGCTGGGATTGCTATGGCCCTACTGTTGAAGAGCATGAAGTGAAGGCCAATGCCGATTATATGGCCGACAAACTGAAAAAGTTCGGATGGGAATACATTGTGGTTGACATCCGCTGGTTTGTGGAGAATGACAAGGCCGGTGGCTATAACCAGACCGATCCGATATATGTCATAGATTCATATGGCCGCTATATGCCTGCCATGAACCGGTTTCCCTCTGCCAAGGATGAAAAGGGATTTAAAGAACTGGCTGATTATATTCATAAGAAAGGACTGAAGTTTGGCATACACATCATGCGCGGCATTCCAAAGGTGGCAGTTGAAAAGAAACTGCCCATCAAAGGCACGGAAGGAATTACTGCCGACCAGATTTATTCAACCGACCTGCAATGCACCTGGTTGCGCGATAATTATACCATTGTGGCCGACAAACCCGGGGCACAGGAATATTACAACTCCATTTTTGAATTGTATGCCAGCTGGGGAGTTGATTTTGTCAAAGTAGATGACCTTTCACGGCCCTATCACAAAGCAGAAATAGAGCTGATCCGCAACGCCATTGACCGGTGCGGTAGGCCCATAGTACTCAGTACTTCACCCGGTGCCACGCCTGTTGAGCAGGCCGCGCATATCCGCGAACATGCCAACATGTGGCGCCTGGTGGATGACGTGTGGGATACCTGGCCACAAATCAGTCACTTATTTGATGTGTGTGAACAATGGTACCCTTACATCGGACCCGGCACCTGGCCCGATTGCGACATGCTGCCGCTGGGCAGAATTTCAATTCGCGGGGAGCGCGGGAACGACCGGATGACCCGGCTGACAAAGGATGAACAGGTTGCGTTGATGAGCCTGTGGACCATTTTCCGCTCGCCGTTGATGTTTGGCGGTGATCTGCCGAGTAATGACGATTTTACGCTGAGTCTGCTGACCAATGACGAAGTGCTGGATGTTTTAAAGTACAGCACCAACAACAGGTTGTTGCTGAATAACGGCAGCACCAGAATATGGTTGGCGAACGATACCGAAAGCAGCGATGTGTTTGCAGCTTTGTTCTATAATTCAGATCAGCAGAAAATGGATGAATCACTGGCCATTTATAGCAGTGACACATTAGTCCGTATGCCCGGGAAACAGAGTACATCCATGAAGGTGAATATTGCCGGAGCTAAAAAACTATACCTTGTTGTCAGCAACGGGGGTGATGGCAATGACTGGGATCATGCCGACTGGATTGAGCCAAAGCTTACAGGTCCAAAGGGCACGCTGTCACTGACCGATATCAGGTGGTCTAATGCAAGTGCCGGCTGGGGTGATGTCCAGGTGAATAAAAGTGTAGGAGGAAACAGCCTTATTGTTGACAGCAAAAAGTATGATAGCGGAATAGGAACACACTCCAATTCTGTAATAGAGTATGAAATACCCGATGGTTATAACACCTTTACCGCCATGGGAGGGCTTGACCAGGAGTGTATTGATCAGCAGGGCGCCACGGTTCAATTTCATGTATTCACTCAGAATCCTTTTGGGACTGAAGCCATGGATTCAATTCAGGTAGCCCTGAAGCTTAATGATATCGGGTTAAGCGGGAAGAGTAAAGTACGTGATTTGTGGGCCAAAAGAGATTTGGGTGAGGTTGACGATCAGGTTTCTTTATGGATAAATGATCATGGAGCACGAATGGTAAGGATCCGTAGGGTAAAGGAGTAGGTCGTCAAAGTCTCCAAGGTCTTCAAAGTCTTCATAGTTCATTATTGGGAGTTGGTATGCCGCAGCAAAACACATCTGGCGGACTGTGAAAGAAAAATGCACATAAGAAAATGGAAATCGGAAATGTTAGCTTAATTATATGAAACAGTTGGTATTGCTGATATGTTTGCTTTGTTCAGTCAGGGCCTTTACTCAGGATCAAAGCTTTTGCATGGATACAATGCAGACAAAATCAGTGATCTTAAATGAAGATCGCAGCGTGGTCATAATTAAATCGAAACTTGTTTCGCCGGGCGATTCAGTCAGGTTTCTTTACCTCATAGATGGTGAATATGCCATATACAGGGTTCAACAAATGATGGATCACTTCGGGGATTCACTCTCCAATTGGATTGTTGTTGGCATCGCAAATACCGACAGGAGGAGAAATCTGCTTTATGCCAACGGCGCCGCTCAGTTTCTTGAATTTATTACGCAGGAGTTGGTTCCTGTTGTGGAAAAAGATCATAAAATCCAGCGGCGCATTTTATACGGACATTCATTCGGTGGCAGTTTTACGGTATATGCCATGCTCAATAAGCCCGTTTATTTTAATGGCTTTATTGCCTCAAGTCCGACTCCGATAATGGATTTAGTTCAAAAGGAAAGCTACCTGAAAATGGACAGCACAAGTAAGGATCAAGTTTCGTTCTATTTCAGTTGTGGTTCGCGAGACATGAAGCAGGTTTTCAAATGGTCGCAAAAATTATCGGAAAACCTGTCGGGTCTCAGCTTTAAAAAACTGAAATGGCAGTTTCAGGTTTTGGAAGGCAAGGATCATAATAACAGTGATGTTTCATCATTGGTGAATGGGTTAAAATATTTGAAATAATTCACCGGTGATTATTTGCATGCCTGCAGGAATTTGCTGCTTAAGTAACTAATTAGTGATGAGCTGGATCATTTTAATCATAGCCGGATTTTTTGAAACCGCCTTTGCATTTTGTCTGGGCAAAGCTAAAATGACTACGGGGAACGAAATGTACTTATGGTACATGGGTTTCCTGGTAACCTTGATTCTCAGTATGGTATTGTTAATTAAGGCAACCCAGACCATACCCATTGGAACAGCCTATGCGGTGTGGACCGGAATTGGAGCTGTTGGGACTGTTCTCGTGGGCATACTTGTGTTTAAAGAACCGGCCACCTTTCTGCGGCTGTTTTTTCTGACTACATTGATTGCTTCGTTAATCGGGCTGAAAGCGGTGTCGCATTAATAATGTTGTCTTCAAAGTCTCTAGATGCGAGCTTTGAGCTACGAGCTGCGAGCTTTGAGCTAAAATTTGCATATGAAAATTGACTGCCACTGCCGTTGTTGTTACTCGTCATACTTCGACAAGCCTGCCTGGCGTCAGACAGGTTCAGTGTTTTTGTCAAATCCAGTAAGTAATAATTTATTTTCTGCCATTTTTTTGGTACATTAGTTTAAGCTTATTCAACTGTTTAACAGTTATTTGTTGATATGGTTAAAAGAAATCTCTGAGATGACAGACTTTAAAATTGACTATTTCCCGAAATCAAGAATTGCCACCCATGATATTTGTGCAATCGGACTCAGGAAGCATCATGTTGTGGCATTAACAGAAATAGATGTAACAGCAGGCAGAGAGAAAATGAAGATTTACAAAAAGAATCACAAGTGCTCATTTACAGCCTGGCTGATCAAAGTAATCAGCGATACCATCGGGGATTATGAAAGTATTGCTGCCTATCTGAAAGGGAAGCGCGAATTGATGCTGTTTAAAGATATTAATGTATCAGTTATTGTCGAGAAGAAAATTCGTGATCAGAAAGTTCCGATACCTGTGATCATTGAGAAGACAAATGCCCGAAGCATTGAATCAATAACACAACAAATCAATGAGGCAAAGGATCAGATATTAACAGAAAGGGACATTGTTCTGCAGAACAGATCCGGTCGTCTCGAATTGATTTATTATCATCTGCCGGGATTTCTGAGACGGTATTTCTGGAAATACCTGCTCAGTCATCCGAAACTGGCATTCGGGAAAATGGGGAACGTTGCCGTTACCTCCCTGGGAATGATGGGGAAGGCGAATGGATGGTTTGTTCCCATATCGGTTCATCCTGTTTGTTTTGGAATCGGCAGGGTAGTGAAGAAGCCGGCTGTGCTTAATGATCAGATAGTAATCAGGGAGATCCTCAACATGACAGTGCTCATGGATCATGATGTAATTGACGGTGCACAAATGGCACGATTCATCAGTGATTTATCGGTAAATATTGAGAACGGAAAGGGATTGGAGGGGTGATTAGTCTCCAAAGTCTTCAAAGTCTCCTAAGACTTCAGAGCTTCGAGCTTTGAGCTTCGAGCTTCGAGCTAAAAATTGAAATTGAGAACTGACTGCCGCTGCTACTCGTCATACTTCGACAGGCTCAGCATGACAACGCGAGTCACACTGAGCCTACCTGCCGGCAGGCAGGCTTGTCGAAGTGTGACTTACTTCGTCTGCTATTGCTGCCACTGCTGCTCTTTTTCTCCAACGGTTTTCCATAACCGAATATTCATTAATTCACTGCAAAAATTGTATATTTCGGAATCAATCTCATCTTTTACATCATGAACGAAAAACTGAGCCTGCTTTCCGATATGATCAAACTGGCACGGTGCGACCACCAGGTACGTGAACAGGAGTATGAATTTTTACTTTCCATATCTAAATTGCTCAACGTAAGCAAAAAAGATTTCGAAGGACTTTTTGAAAAGTATATCCATGTCAACGCTCCTGCGTCTGAGTTTGAAAGAATACTCCAGTTTCACCGGCTGGTGTTGCTGATGAATATTGATAAGGAAACCAATGATGCAGAACTGGTATATTTGAAGGATATAGGGATTCACATGGGACTGAACCCGATGGCCACCAACCAGGTGCTGGAAGAGATGAACAAGTATCCCAACAAAGTCATTCCGCCAGAAAGGCTGATAGAGTTGTTTAAGGAGCAGTACAACTGAAATATTCAGCGTCTGTTTTTTGCTCATGCAATGCTCAAAGCAATTATCATATCCTGAAGAAAATGGAAACAACATGGATCGCCTGATCAAAAACTTTAAAAGAAGAAATTTCGACGCAGTCTTTTTCAATACCAGGGAAGAAGCAGTTAATTACTTGCTTTCGCAATTTGAAAAGAATAAAACTGTCAGCTGGGGAGGATCGGTTACCCTAGATGAGTTAGGCATCAAAGAAATGCTGAAAACCAAAAACCTGAGAATCCTCGACAGGGACCATACCGGGTCAGCTGAAGAGAAAAGGAAAGTACAGCTTGATTCTTTTGACAGTGATTACTATTTAATGAGCGCCAATGCCATCACAAAGGCAGGCGAACTGGTTAATGTTGACGGAAGCGGAAACAGGGTGGCATCGCTTATATATGGGCCAAAAGCAGTTTATGTGATCTCGGGGATTAACAAAATATGTGAAACAGAAAGTGATGCCATGAACCGGGTCAGAAAATATGTGGCGCCCCTTAACGCCAAGCGACTTGGGCTGAAAACACCTTGCAACGAAACTGGTTCCTGTCAGGATTGCCTGTCGGATCAATGCATATGCAACCACATTGTTGTCACGCGCAGATCATGGATCAGGGGGAGGATTAAAATAATTCTGATTAACGAGGAACTTGGGTTTTAAGGTGTAATCAGCATTTTTTCTGGTTTTTTGACAGATTTATTTGACCTATATTTGTTTGAATGGCATATATCAACACGCGCAATGGAAATTGAACAAATCCTCCGGTCGAAAATGAAGCCAAAGGAAAAGCAGACCGAACTTGTAGAAGCCTTGATTTCAAAGAAACTTGATGTTTGGGATTTTGTATTGTTTTTTGAATCGGCATCAGAGGTTGATAAAGGCACATGCGCCGATGTGATCAAGAATGTTACAAAATCAGCTCCCGCTTTGTTCATTCCCTTTGTTGATATTCTGGTCAACTACATAAATTATAAAGCTCCGCGCGTTAAATGGGGTATTCCGGAGGCCATTGGAAATATGGCCAAAGACTTTCCCGATAAAACCGAAAAAGCCATACCCTTTCTGTTGCAGAATATTTCTGATGATACACAGAACACCACGGTAATCAGGTGGTGTGCTTCATACGCACTCACTGAAATTGCCAAGTACAATGCCAGAACAAGAAAGCAGTTGATCCCGGTTTTTGAAAAGGCCATTCTTGAGGAAAATAATAACGGAGTAAGGAATGTTTATATAAAGGCACTAAAGACAATAGAAAAACATTAACAATAGATTCTTTACATATTGTAAGCATTTTGATTTTACACAATTATTTGAAAATAATCCATGTACAAGCAGCTAAAAGAATATGAGAGACTGAACGAAGCCTTATTTCTGGGAGCAATAAGCATACTTTGCTTCTCTTTTTCGGTTTTTCGTTTTGTTTATACCGACACAAAAACCTTCTTGTTTTTGAACTGGAACCTTTTTCTTGCTTTTTTACCCTGGTTGTTCAGCACCATACTTACCATTTATCCCAGGTTGCAGAAAAGTACATTGAGCCTGCTGACCTTGATATTGTCATGGTTGTTGTTTTTCCCTAATGCCTTATACATCCTGACTGATTTGTTTCACCTGGATATCAGCTCATCCATGCCCAAATGGTTTGATTTGTTTCTTATCCTGTCGTTTGCCTGGACCGGGCTTTTATATGGATTTATCAGTTTGTGGGATATAGAAAAGATTTTTGATAAAAAGATACATAACCGGTTTATGCCGATTGTATCCTTGTCGCTCTTGTTTCTTGGAAGTTTTGGCGTGTATGTGGGAAGGTATTTGAGATGGAACAGCTGGGACATCATCAGGGAGCCTTTTAACATTTTATATGACATCAGCGACCGGATTCTGAATCCTTTTCAGCATAAAGGGACCTGGGGAATGACCATATACATGTTCATATTCTTAAATGTGATATACTGGTCATTCAGACTGATCAAGAAAAGAGGTTAAGCATTGCAAGAGAAAAAAACCGGATATACAATTATGAAGGCTGACCTCAGTACAGGCAAAAGGTTTGATTCCGAGCTCATAGCTCCTTGCGGGATTAACTGCGGCACATGCCTGGCTTATCTGAGAGCAAAAAACCGGTGTGGCGGATGCCGCATGCCTGCTGATCCGAAGCCAAAACATTGTGTGCAGTGTTCTATCCTGAACTGTAATTACCTGGCTGAAACCACTTCGGGATTCTGTTATGATTGCGTGAAGTATCCCTGTCAGCGGATGAAGCAACTCGACAAACGATACCGGAAAAGCTACAACATGAGTCTGCTTGACAACCTCAATCAGTTAAAAGAGCTCAAGATGGAGAAGTACATTGCTCAGGAAAATGTGAAGTGGCGTTGCCCCACCTGTGGAGGAACAATCTGCGTGCATCGGGGATATTGTTTAAGTTGCAGTAAATAAATTGAATAGATTAGCCTTTTACTTTATTTTTTTCTCCGTGATCAGGATGGTATGAAATTTGGTATACAGTAGGTAGTATTCACAAGTAATAAATACTACCATGAAAAGATACATTTACGCCCCGGTTCTGGTGATGCTGCTCGCAGCACTGACAACCCTCCGGGCACAGGGCAGGCAGAACGATTATCTCGGTCTGCCGGGGGACAACCTGAATCTCTATGCGGTGATGAAGTTGTTCCAGGAATCTGAAACACTGGAAGGTTTTGAAAGAAGCCTGAACGACGAAAACACAAGAATCAACAACCTTGACCTGGATGGCAACGGTTATGTGGATTACATACGTGTTATTGACAATGTAGACAAGAATGTTCATTATATTGTGCTTCAGGTGGCCATCAGTGCCCGGGAGAACCAGGATGTAGCTGTTTTTACCGTGGTGCAGCGGGCCAATAATGAAGTGGAGATCCAATTGATTGGCGATGAAGATTTATACGGCAAGAACTACATCATTGAGCCCATTTATGCTGAAACTCCCAATCCGGGCTATAAAGGCAATGCGCGAGTTGTTGATGGCCAGCGTGTTGTGGTGAACCATGTGACCACCGTTGAGGTTGCAGCATGGCCGGTGATCCGGTTCATCTTCCTGCCCACTTATGTGGTATGGCATTCTCCCTGGTATTACAGCTATTACCCTTCATACTGGCATCCCTGGGGCTCCTGGTACTGGCACAAGTATTACGGATACCATTATCACTACCATCACTATTACTATGGTCACTATCATCACTGGCATGAGTACCGTAACCCGCATTATCAAAGTTATTATTACGGAAGCAGGAGAACATACTCCCCGGCTGTAAGAAGCGGAATACATGATGGCAGGTATAAAACCACTTACTCACGGCCTGAGAGCAGGCAGGAAGGCAGCACTGCTTATTACAAGGCAAATCCTGACCGGAGAGCCCGCACATCGGGAAACGGAAGTGGTGTTACTTCGGGCAGAAGATCGGATACGCAGGTTGCAGCCCCCAGACAATCAACCAATACCAATACCGGAAGGCAATCTTCTGCCTCCACGTCAAGGCAGACAACGGGCTCCGGCACTGCCCGAAGGCCTGAAGCAACCGGCACGTCAAGGCAATCAACCGGCACGGCTACTCAAAGGCAACCTGCCTCCGCAGGTACAACACGGCAATCGACCGGAACAACCACTGAAAGAAGAACTTCTTCAGCAAGTACTACAAGGCAGACCTCAGGAACAGCCACTCAACGGCAACCTGCTGCAACAAGTCCTTCAAGGCAGTCGGCAACAACAAACACCCGTGAGCGGACCTCAACAGCCAGTCCTTCAAGACAGTCTTCGTCCTCACAATCGGCCAGCCAGAGCAGAAGGTCTGAGTCACACCAGTCCTCGGGTGTACAGCGCTCCTCACACAAGCCTGCAGTAAGCAGTTCGGGCAGAAGTTCAGGCAGCAGCAGCAGATCTTCCGGAACATCAAGGAGTTCAGAAAAATCTTCAGGATCAGGATCTTCGCGAAGCTCAGGCAGAAGGTAATCTGGACATATATAAAACATCAGAAAGAGATGCAATCCGCATCTCTTTTTTTATGCCTGCCAGTCAAATTAGCGCGTCAGGAAAAGATTTTTGACGTATTTTTATAACAAAGAAAACAGAGGCTTGAAATCAAGCAAAATGAAAGGCAGGTATTTCATCTGGAACCAGGTCTCTTATTAAGACATCATTGACATACTTACCGAAAATCATACTTTAGATAATGAAAGCGGCCATATCAAAATTTAAAAAACGGCTGTACGAAATTATTTTTGAAGCCGACACGCGCGCTGGCAGGTTGTTTAATGAAATTCTGCTGGTTGTCATCCTGGTGAGCGTTTTTCTGGTCATGCTCGAGAGTGTGGGCGCTGTCCGGCTCAGGTATCTGCATTTATTGCGTACACTGGAGTGGACCATCACCGTAATTTTTACCATCGAATACCTGGTAAGAATTTGGGTGGTTGACAAACCTGCCCGCTATATCTTCAGTATGTATGGGTTGATTGACCTGCTCGCCTTATTGCCCACCTACCTGGATTTCTTCTTCACCGGCGGACACAGCCTGATTGTAATACGTGCATTGCGGCTTCTCAGGGTATTCCGTATTTTCAAACTGAGCAGGTATACACGGGCAGGCAGACTGATTGCCGGCGCCATGTGGAACAGCAAGGAAAAAATCAGCGTGTTCATCATTTTTGTGATGACGCTTGCCGTTATTTTCGGCACCCTGATGTACCTGGTTGAGGGAGAGGAGAACGGATTTGCTGACATTCCCACCAGCATTTACTGGGCTATTGTAACCCTGACCACTGTGGGCTACGGTGATTTATCACCGGTCACCGGCCTGGGTCAGTTTCTTTCGAGCCTGATCATGATCATGGGTTATGCCATAATAGCGGTGCCTACCGGTATAGTTACAGCTGCAATAATCAATAAAAAGAGTGAAAACAATACCCAGGTTTGTTCGAAATGTATGTACGACAAGCATGAGGATGATGCGCTTTATTGCAAGAAATGTGGGACGAAGCTGGAATAAGTGCCTGGAGTGAGCTGGAGTGCCTAGAGTGAGCTAGAGTGCCTAAAGTGAGCTGGAGTGCCTGGAGTGAGTTTGCAATAAACGGTTATTTTGATTATTTTGCAGACTGCTGATACAATGATTCATCAATCTGCTCAATCATAATTGAATATGGACCTGAAAAAACATAGTCGTTATATATCTCTTCATGCGCCGTTTGTTCCGTTGTTAAGAATTGATTACCTTTCACTGTGTATATTAAGCATTTGAAGCTTGTTGATCAGGCAATCATCATAAACAAAAGAAAAGCAATCTATGAAAAATCTGTTCATTGTATCCTTGTTGGCGATAGCTCTTGTTGCTTCAGGTCAGAAATTTGAAAACCTGGCCAAGACACCTCCTATGGGATGGAACAGCTGGAACAAAATTGCCTGCGACGTGAATGAGAAAGTTATCAGAGAGGCCGCTGATGCCATGGTGGCAACGGGGATGAAGGATGCCGGCTATAATTACATTGTAATTGACGATTGCTGGCATGGAGAGCGAGACAGCCTGGGATTCATTCAGTCAGACCCTGTTCACTTTCCCTCGGGCATTAAGGCTTTGGCTGATTATGTGCATTCAAAGGGATTGAAATTCGGCATTTATTCGTGTGCCGGAAACAAAACATGTGCCGGCAGGCCCGGAAGCCGTGGTCATGAATACCAGGATGCACTGCAATATGCCCAATGGGGTGTGGATTATCTGAAATATGACTGGTGTTTCACCGATGGCCTGAATGCCGAAGGAGCTTACGCCACCATGCGCGATGCCTTATACGCCGCCGGCAGACCTGTTGTGTTCAGCCTATGCGAATGGGGAAACAACAAACCCTGGCTTTGGGGTGCAAAAGTAGGACACCTTTGGAGGACAACCGGTGATATCGCCGCTATATTTGAAGGGTCGGTTGATCATGGAACCTGGTCGTCATGGGGTGTGCTGAAGATTCTGGATATGCAGGAAGGGTTGCGCCAATATGCAGGGCCTGATCACTGGAATGATCCCGATATGATGGAAGTCGGAAACGGTATGACTGTGAATCAGGACCGTGCCCACATGTCGATGTGGTGCATGCTTGCTGCACCGCTTATGGCTGGTAACGACCTGACCAACATGACCAAGGAAACCGTTGAAATTCTCACAAATAAGGATGTTATTGCTGTTGACCAGGATTCGCTGGGCGTTCAGGGATTCAAATATGCTGCAACAGACAGTATCGAAACCTGGTTTAAGCCTCTGGCAAACGGTGACTGGGCAGTTTGTTTTCTAAACAGAGCCAAAAAGCCAGGCAATATTGAATTCGACTGGAAGTCACAACGTGTTTATGATGAGCTTTCAAAAAGGGTTCTGGATGCAACGCAAACCGAATATGAACTGATGAATTTGTGGACAAAGGTTGCTTCAGGAACCTCAAAAACCATACTGAAGGCAGTTGTTCCGGGTCATGATGTGCTCATGTTGCGTTTAATAAAAAAGTAGCAGGTAATCATTTGCAACCTGAGCTTAAATTCTTCACTCTGTAAGGCCGATTGTTTCACTGTTTTTTATTAAATTGTGCCATTAAACCGTTAATGGCATGAACTTTCGTTGTTTTTTAATGGCAACAGGATTGTTCTTTTCTTATTCAGTGTGGGCACAACATGAAACTCCCCCGGATCTTTACAATCTCAGGGAATGGCTTCTGGAATCCATGCCTGCAGAAGATGGTGTATCGGCCGATTTCGAAACAATTCTGCATGAACTGGAGGAACTTCAGGCGCATCCGCTCGATTTGAACAACGCTTCCACAACTGATTTGCAGAAATTATTCTTCCTTACCGATTTTCAGATTGCCAGCCTGTTGCAATTTCGCGAAGAACACGGACCTTTGCTTACCGTTTATGAGTTGCAGCTGGTACATGGGTTCACTCAGGAGGTAGTTGACAGGATGCTTCCTTTTGTATACGTTGATGACCAGGAAACACGTTTTAACAGAAAGCCAGGCGCCAAGAAAACGGTCAACCAGGAACTTCAGATCAAGACGCGAAAGGTTCTTGAAGAAGTCAGGGGATACCATGTTTACGATTCATCAACAGGCAAAATGCAGTATCCGGGAAGCCCCTGGTTACTCCATCTCAGGTACGTTTTTAAAATGAAGGAACACGTGCAGGCAGGCATTACCCTGGAAAAGGATCCGGGAGAGGAGTTTTTCAGGGGATCAAACCCACATGGCTTTGATTACAATTCGGCCTTTGTGATGGGCAGCAAGATGAAGTTCATCAAATCGGCCATTGCGGGTGACTACCGGCTTGCGTTCGGTCAGGGACTGGTTTTATGGAGCGGAACCTCACCCGGCAAATCCTCATTGCCGCTTGGCATTGTGAAACGGCAGAACGGACTGAAACCTTATTCTTCGACCGATGAGAACAATTTTTTCAGGGGTGTGGCAGCCAGCAAGTCGCTGGGACGGTTTGATTTTACCGGATTCTTCTCTTATAA
The DNA here is from genome assembly GCA_964560225.1 of uncultured Bacteroidales bacterium. Classification (GTDB taxonomy): domain Bacteria; phylum Bacteroidota; class Bacteroidia; order Bacteroidales; family UBA10428; genus UBA5072. Next base: position 36,581 of record CAZLLD010000009.1, on the reverse strand, counting down.
TAATCGGGATGTCAATATCAAAGATACGCTTGAATCGGGAGATGTGGTGTTTTCTTCTTTCCAGGAAAGCGGCTACCACCGCACACATGCCGAAGTGAGCGATGAGAAAACACTGGGTGAAACAGCGTATGGCGGAAACATCAGTTACCGAAACAATTACCTTAAAGTGGGTTCAACTCTTGCCAGTTATCATTTCGACAAGGTTGCCGAGGCCGGTGAAAAACCCGAAGATCTTCATGACTTTTCAGGAAACAGCCTGGTAAACTGGGGAATTGATTATTCGTTGATTGTTAAGAAAGTGCAGCTGTTTGGTGAGGCTGCAATAGGGAACAAACACGGGGCATTTGTTAACGGGCTCCTGTTGAATGTGAACAAGTATGCCACATTTTCGCTGCTCTACCGGAATCTGTCCCCGGATTACATCAGCCCGAACAGTTCGGTATTTTGTGAGAACGCATCAGGCAACAATGAGGAAGGATTTTATACGGGATTGGTGCTGCATCCGGTACCGGGAATCACCATTTCGGGATATGCTGATTTTTACCGGTTTCACTGGTTGAAACCAAACCTGAGTGCGCCTGCTTCGGGAAGTGATTATCTGCTTCAGGTGGACTATAAGGCGAAAAAAACAACAACCATGTACCTGAGATTGAAATATAAAAACAATCCGGCAGACAAAGAAACCGGAACCCAGTTACCTGGCATTACTTCTGACGAGAGGTCAGGGATTCGTTACCACTTAAGCTACCGAACCGGAAGAAATATCATCATGCAAAACCGCATTGAAATGGTGTTTGTCCGGTCGGGTTCGGCAAAAACATCAACCGGTTTCATGGTTTATCAGGATGCGAGATATGAATCAGCACAGCTTCCGCTTGCTGTTGATGTCCGCCTGGCCTGGTTTAACACAAGTGATTATTCAACCCGTATTTATGCATACGAAAATGACCTGAGCACCGGCTTTTCTTTTACACCCCTTTATAATTCAGGCCTCCGCAGTTATGTGATGGTGCGTTGCAACCTCTCTGAAAATCTGTCTTTCCGCGTCAGGTTATCCAACACCTATTTCACCAACCGCCAGGAAATCAGCTCGGGCTATGACAGAATCAGCGCTCCTGCTCGAACCGATTTGAAATTGCAGTTAGCCCTGAAATTCTGATAACCCGTTTTTCAGAGTGCAGTCAAAGACTGTAAATACTTTCTGTTTGTCAATTTGTTTAAAAGCTTGGTTGATTTTTTAAAATTCTTTAACAACCTTTTACCGCTTTGGGTTGTTTATTTGGGTGTTATTTGAAATCATATTGTGCCAAAAATCAGGAAGAGATGAGAGGAGTATTGAGTTTTTTGATGGCTTTGCTTATTGGAGTTTCAGTTTCAGCAAATCACACTTTACCGGGAGAAGAATCGGTTGCATTGCCGGCCGGAACCGTGCGGGGAATGATAGTGGATTCCACCACCCGGGGGGCCATTGAATATGCGACCATTGGTTTATACAGGGTGAAGGATTCGTCGCTGGTTAACGGATTGGTTACCAGTGCTGACGGTGTTTTTATTTTTAAGGATTTGCCGGCCGGCGAATATTATATCGACGCCAATTTTATCGGGTATGTTTCCAGGCGCATTTCCCCAATCACCATTGGTTCTCAGCGCAAAGCGCTTGATCTGGGAAATGTGCTGCTGCATCCCGATGTCACCCGGATAGAAGAAGTAACTGTTGTGGCGCAGAGTCAGCGTGTGGAATACAAAATAGACAAAAAGGTGGTGAATATTGCCCAGGATTTGTCGGCTTCCGGGGGCTCTCTTGTGAACGCATTGGAAAACACACCTTCCATTGAGGTTGACGTTGAGGGCAATGTAAGCTTGCGCGGCAGCGGCAATTTTCAATTGCTGATTGACGGAAAGCCAAGCATTATAGGTGGAAGCGAAGGATTACAGCAAATTCCCGCAAGTGCAGTTCAAAGTCTGGAAATCATTACCAGTCCTTCAGCCAAGTACGACCCCGACGGTGCAGCGGGTATCATCAATGTGATCATGAAAAAGCAGAAGAACAACGGAGTTGGCGGCATTGCGAATATTTCCGTAGGAACACGCAACAAATACTCGGCCGATTTGCTGCTCAATTTCCGGAGAAGCAAACTGAATTACTTCATTGGAGGTGAATTTGCCGATCAGCGAAATTATAACGAAGGAGAAAACGAGCGCAGGACTTACCTGAAAGATACAACCACAACCATACTGACTACAAGTGACGGAGTCTTCAGAAGAAGGTCCTATAACCTGAAATCGGGAATTGACTACGCATTGACTGATAAATCTACCTTGTTTTTGTCGGGTTTGGTAGGCACAAGAGAGTTAAGCAGGGATTTCAGCGGTTACAGTCACTGGTTTACCGAACCGGCTACCCGGGATTCGTTTTATATCACAAAAAATGTTTCAGGTGACAACGATTTTTTTTACAACCTCAATCTGGATTACCTGAAGAAGTTTGATGATAACGGTCACCAGCTGATGGCCAGTGTGTATTATGAGTCTGCCCGTGAGGATGAGGAAGAGGAAGACATCATCCGGTCAACCGATATGAGGTATATGCCCACCGGATATGAACCGAATCGCACACGCTCAAAAACCGAAACACCGGAACAGGTTTTGCGTGCCGAGCTTGATTACACGAAGCCTTTGAAAAACGGAAAACTGGAAGCCGGTTTGCAGTCGAGGTGGGATGCCGATGAAGCGAAATACATTTATGAAGATTATATGGTGCCTGTTAATGAATGGCTGCAGAACGACTCGATCAGCAATTCGCTCGATTATCTTGACGCCATGCAATCGGCCTACCTGATTTATTCGGCGCAGCTTGGAAAATTCGAATACCAGGCTGGTTTGCGTGCTGAGTATAACAAAAGAACTCTTGACCAGATAACCATTGACGAATCATTCACCTATGAGAAATTACATTTTTTTCCATCGTTTTACTTAACGCGTAAGATTTCAGATGCCCACCAGGTTCAGTTTACCTATTCACGGAGGATACAGCGGCCCAGGGAACGGGATTTGAATCCGTTTAAGGAGTTTCGTGGAGCTGACAATGTATTTTTTGGCAATCCGACATTAAGACCTGAGTTTTCAAATGCTTTTGAGGTGAATTACCAGTACACCCATAAAAGGGGCTTTATTTCGCTTGAAACCTATTTCAGGGGTACAAATGATAAAATTACCCGGTTGAGCGGATATGATACCATTGCTGGTCGGCCGGTATTCACATCTACCACCATGAATGCCAATAAGGACAATTCGCTGGGTATTGAGCTGATGACCAATTGGGAATTAGCCCGGTGGTGGCAGCTCAATGTTACCGGAAACTTCTTCCGTTACCAGCTCAACGGACAGGTTGAGGGTGAGGAAGTAAAATCAGTGACCACATCATGGCGTACCAACTTCAGTTCTACATTCAAAATGAAGTGGGATACCCGGTTCCAGTTTTCAGGATTTTATAACGGACCCTCCAATACACTTCAGGGAAAGCGCGAAGGGTTTTTTGTGGCTAATGTGGCACTGCGCAAAGAAATGCTGAAGAAGCAGCTGACCGTTTCACTCAATGCCCGGGACATTTTTTCAACCGGGGTGTTTACGAACATCTCCGAGGGCAGTAATTTTTATACCTACAACAAGGGCAGAAGAGAGTCGCCTGTGGTGACGCTGAACCTTACTTTCCGCATCAACAATTACCGGCAGGCTGCAAACAGGCAGCAGAATGACCACGACGATTACGATACCGGCGGAATGGATGACATGATGTAGGTTCGGGTAGAACGTAGTCAGGAGACTACGCTCATCAGTGGGGATCAATGAATAGAATACAGTAGCCTTTTTTTCAATAGCCGCCGGCTTTAGCCGGCGGTACTTAAATGCAACACCTCATATCACCCGCTGCATGCAGGGCACTGCCACTGGCACGGCTGTGCATGCAGCGGAATAATATAGTAGGTTATGTTTTCCCTGATCCCCGGGCTGAAGCCCGGGGCTATTGAGGGAGGGAAATAAATGACCATAATGATTTCCATCCATTGCCCAGCTACGCTTGGCGTAGTTTCTAACTACGCCTGACATGCCTGATTAAAAAATCATCAAGATTTTTGACTTCAAACCGTTGATTTTTGCCTGCTTTGAAATCCCTGTTACTTGTTGGTACTTAGCAAAATTTTGCTATTTTTGCAATTCTCTTGCCACAGGGCATACAATAAGGTATTAATAGTAAATTATTTAACACATGAAGACATATTCTACTGGTCAGATTAAGAACCTGGTAATTGTTGGCAACTCGGGATCGGGAAAAACCACACTGGCTGAAGCAATGCTGTTTGAAGGCGGTGTCATTGAAAGACGCGGTGATGTGGAAAGCAAAAATACCGTATCCGATTTCAAGGAAATTGAGCAAAACAATACCTGTTCGGTTTTTTCATCCTTGTTGTACACTACATATAACGACCATAAGATAAACCTTATTGATGTTCCCGGATTGGACGATTTTGTAAACGGCGTGGTATCTGCCCTTTCGGTTACCGACAGTGCCCTGATGGTTGTTAATGCCCAGAATGGTATTGAAGTGGGTGCTGAAATTCATGGCCGTTACCTGGCCAATGCGAACAAAGGCATTATTTTCGTGGTAAACCAGATAGATCATGAAAAAGCAAACTGGGATAAGACCATTGAATCGATCAAGGAACGATTCGGAGTTCATGCTGTTGTTGCCCAATATCCTGTTAATACAGGGGGTGCTTTTGATTCGATCATTGATGTGATTACCATGAAGCTTTACAAATACCCAAAAGATGGCGGTAAGCCCCAGATTTTGGATATTCCGGCAGATCAAAAAGATCAGGCAGATGAACTTCATGCAGCACTTGTTGAAAGAGCAGCAGAGAGCGATGAATCACTGATGGAATTGTTCTTTGCCAATGATACGCTGACACCTGAAGAATTGCAGAAAGGTATCAAAGCAGGTTTGCTGCAGCGCGGACTTTTCCCTGTATTCTGTGTTTCAGCCAAGAAAAATATCGGCACTGGCCGCCTGCTGGAATTCATCACACAGGTAGCACCTGGTCCGTCCGATGTGCCTGCACCCAAGGCCAACGGCAAAGAAGTGAAATGTGATCCTGCCGGTCCGGCAACCCTCTTTGTATACAAATCTGCAGTTGAAACACATATTGGTGAGATCAACTACTTCAAGTTGATGGCTGGTGAAATCAAGGAAGGCATTGACCTGACCAACAATTCCACTCAAAATAAGGAACGCATCGCTCAGATTTTTGCTGTAGCAGGAAAAAACAGAACCAAGGTTCCCAATATGCTGGCCGGAGATTTGGGCGCAACCGTGAAACTGAAGGCCACCAAGACCAATCAGACCTTATCAACGGATACAAGCCTCAAATTTGCTGTCATTGAATTTCCTGAACCCAAGTACCGTACTGCCATCAGAACACTCAGTGAAGGCGACGATGAAAAACTGGGCGAAGCTCTGCAACGCATGAATTTTGAGGATCCTACCATTAACATTGAATATTCCAAGGAACTCAAGCAGATTATTTTGTCAGGTCAGGGTGAATACCACCTGAACATTCTGAAATGGCATCTCGACAATATTTTCAAAATTGGCACCGAGTTCCTGTCTCCCAAAATTCCTTACCGCGAAACCATTACCAAGTTTGCACAGGCTGATTACCGACATAAAAAGCAATCAGGCGGTGCCGGCCAGTTTGGCGAGGTTCATATGGTTATTGAGCCACATAAGGAAGGAGCTCCCGATACAGAAATGTTCAAAATCGATGGAAAGGATCAGAAGATGTCCATCCGTGATAAGGAAGAAATTCCTTTGGCATGGGGTGGCAAGCTGGTTTATTACAACTGTATTGTGGGCGGATCTATCGATGCCCGGTTTATGCCTGCTATTTTGAAAGGCATTATGGAAAAAATAGAAATTGGACCTCTCACCGGTTCCTATGCACGTGACATCAGGGTTTATGTTTATGATGGCAAGATGCACCCGGTTGATTCCAACGAAATATCATTTAAGCTGGCCGGAAGAAATGCATTCAGCCAGGCTTTCAAAAAGGCAGCTCCCAAGATCCTTGAGCCTGTTTACCAGGTAGACGTTCTGGTACCGGGTGACCGCATGGGAGATGTAATGAGTGACCTTCAGGGTCGGCGTGCCATTGTTCAGGGCATGAGCTCTGAAATGGGATTCCAGAAGATCACGGCAAAGGTTCCCCTGGCCGAAATGAACAAGTACTCTACTGCGCTTAGTTCAATGACCGGCGGACGTGCCATGTATTCCATGAAATTCGTCGATTATGAAGCAGTTCCGGGCAACGTTCAGGAAGAACTGCTGAAAGCATACGAGGCAGAAGAAAAGGAAGAGTAGTAAAAAGGAAATCTGAGATATTTTCAAAGTCCCGTTATTCATCAACGGGACTTTTTTTTGGTCAAAAAAAAATCCGGGGTTTTGAAATCCCCGGATTTTTTCAAAGCATGTACCGGATCAACCGCATTTTGATGATCCGCAGTTACGGCATACCAAACAACCTTCCTGGTAAACGAGGTTGTCTGAACCACATTCAGAGCAGGTTTTACCCTTTTTAGCCTTGGTATCGTTCGGGATGTATCTTTTCAGAGCCCGCTCAACACCATTCTTCCACGTATTGATCGTATCGCTGTCGAGTTGCAGCGAAGCCACAAGGTTAACTACGTCGGCGATAGGCATACCATGGCGGAGCACGCTGGAGAACAATTTGGCATAATTCCAGTATTCCTTGTTGAACATGTGTGAGAGTCCGCCCAGTGTATTGTTATAGCCGTACTTATCGGTATATTGGAAATCGTATCGTGATTTTCCTTGTTCGTCGCGGTTCTTGATTATCTTACCTTTGGTAATGGATTTCGGGATGGGGAACATCTCATCATCCACAATACCGGTAAAAATTTCATAGGGTTTGTTGTTTTTCAGTCCTATGAAAGCAATCCATTTTTCTTCGTTGTTGTTGAAGCGGATGATATCGGCGTCAAGAATGCGTGGTCTTTTGAACTTGGTCGCATCGGTTTCTTCGCCCGTCTTTTCTTTCTCGGAATTATCCTTAATCAGCACGCCGGATCGGGAACCGTCGCGATAAACAGTAACACCTTTGCAGCCACTTTGCCAAGCGGTAACGTACAGCTGACCTACCAGTTCTTCAGAAGCCTGGTTGGGCAGGTTGATGGTAACACTGATGGAATGATCCACCCACTTTTGAACTTCTCCCTGCATCCGTACCTTGCTCATCCAATCGACATCATTGGAAGTAGCTTTATAATAAGGAGATTTAGCAACCACCTCCTGTAGTTTCTCGTCGTTATACTGTTTTACTTCCTCCACATTATAACCGTTTACTTCAAGCCAGGTTAGGAATTTGTGGTGGAACACATTGAATTCTTCCCATTTATCGCCCACCTCATCGGTGAAGCTGATCTTGATATTGGCATCATTGGGGTTTACCTTACGACGGCGTTTATATACCGGCATAAATACAGGTTCAATGCCTGATGTGGTTTGGGTCATCAGACTGGTAGTTCCAGTGGGGGCAATGGTGAGCAGGGCAATATTCCGGCGACCGTACTTCACCATGTCTTTGTACATCTGCTCATCTTCATGTTTCAATCTCAGGATGAAGGGATTGTCTTTTTCGAGATGGGCATCATATATAGCGAAAGGCCCGCGTTCTTTGGCCACCTCAACCGAAGAACGGTAGGCCTCAATGGCAAGCGTTCTTTGTACTTCAACGGAAAAATCAATAGCATCATCACTGCCATAACGCAATCCGAGAGCGGCAAGCATGTCGCCTTCGGCAGTAATGCCGATTCCGGTGCGTCTGCCTTCTTCAGCCTTGACCCGGATGTTTTCCCAAAGCTTTTTTTCTACTCTTTTCAATTCGGGATCTTCAGGGTCTCTGTTGATTTTATCAAGAATTGCATCAATTTTTTCAAGTTCCAGGTCGATAATGTCATCCATCATTCGCTGGGCATAGTGAACATGAGTTTTAAACAGGTCAAAATTAAACCGGGCGTTACCGGTGAAAGGTTCATTCACATAACCGTACAGGTTGATTGCCAGCAGGCGGCATGAATCATAAGGACAAAGCGGAATTTCACCGCAAGGGTTGGTTGATACCGTGCGGTATCCGAAATCGGCATAGCAGTCGGGAACTGATTCACGGGCAATGGTATCCCAGAAAAGGATGCCCGGTTCAGCTGACTTCCAGGCATTGTGAACGATTTTTTCCCAAAGTTTACGTGCCTCAATTTCTTTTTTGAAAACCGGGTCCGGAGAATCAACAGGGTATTGCTGAACATAAGGTTCATTGTTCACCACGGCTTTCATGAATTCGTCGTTGATTCGTACCGAAATATTGGCGCCGGTAACCTTGCCTTTTTCAAGCTTGGCGTCGATAAATTTCTCAGAATCGGGATGTTTGATGGAGATACTCAGCATGAGGGCTCCGCGACGGCCGTCCTGCGCTACTTCGCGGGTTGAATTGGAATACCTCTCCATAAAAGGTACAACACCTGTAGAAGTGAGTGCGCTGTTAAGCACCGGAGTGCCTTTCGGGCGGATGTGCGACAGGTCGTGACCCACGCCTCCGCGGCGTTTCATCAGCTGCACCTGTTCCTGATCGATCTTCATGATTCCGCCATAGGAATCGGAAAATCCGTTATTGCCGATCACAAAACAATTTGAAAGTGAGGCAATCTGAAAGTTGTTTCCAATGCCGGTCATGGGGCTTCCCTGCGGAATAATATATTTAAAATCCTTCAGCAGGGAATGAATCACCATGAGTGGCATGGGGTTGGGATACTTTTGCTCAATCCGGTGAATTTCATTGGCAATGCGCCAATGCATCTGATCGGGATTCTTTTCGTATATCCTGCCGAACGAATCCTTAAGAGCATACTTATTCACCCATACGGTGGCAGCAAGTTCGTCTCCTTTAAAATATTCAAGGGTGCTCTGGAAAGCCTCCTCATAAGAATAGGTATTGTCCTTATTTGTACTAACTTTTTTCACGGGTTCTTTACTTTCGGTAGGATTCAAAGTCAAATCGCTAATTTTTGTTTCGTCGGCCTGCATGGGTAAAATTTTAAATCGTTGGAAACTTGACCGGTAAAAAAGTTACCGGGATATTTCAGATAGTACTGCAAGTTAGTAACACAAACCCTGCCCGACAAGAAGAGTTCCTTCGTATTTATTAACATTCCCGCGGAGTTATTAACCCCATGGGATAAGGGATTGAGAAACTGAAATTTGCTTGCTGCCGCCATTTGGAGCCCTTATAATTTATAAAAAACTATGCCTTATCCGGTACATAAAAATTGAAAAAGATATCAACGGAATTTTTGTTTCATAACCTGTTTACATTTTCCTCCTTTCTTCTGAAAACAAGTTATTCAGACTACCCGGGGTTGTTGATTGCGAATTTTCGGGTTGCGGGATTCGTTTTATTTTTTATTTTAAAACCGTATATGCAAAGTTACGATGAAAATCAGGGTGTTGTGATCAAAAAATAGCAAAAATTATGTCGTTTCCCAAAAGTTGATGGCATTTGACTTAAGAAATGAAACCGGATGGCCGTGTAGTAAATTTTCAATAATCAGTAAAGAATGCTGTTGTTTTGATGAGGAAAAAACAAGGAATTTTTTGACTTTCAGGCATTGCAGGATGCCATTCGGGAGGGTGAAAACAATCAGCTTAATGTACCCGGAGCCGGAATCGAACCGGCAAGGGAAAAATCCCACTGGTTTTTGAGACCAGCGCGTCTACCTATTCCGCCATCCGGGCATGCAACAGCGGTAATCATAAAGGGTATAAAGAACTCAAATGGATTGCGAAGATAAAGAAATGTTTTGTTTGCACAAAATTTTATCAAAGTATTGGTTGGTAAAACCGGGGAGTAGAATTGTCTGCTTTTTGATAACATTCACCATTTCACATTCCTGATTCTCTGCCTATCTTTGCCAAAAACTGATTTTGGAAAACTCCACTCCCATACGTCCCCGGCTGCCCCACTGGATGAAGATGAAACGGGCCCACGGTGAAAACTATTCCCGGGTCAAAAACCTGGTGCAACAGCAGCACCTGCATACCATTTGTACCAGCGGCAACTGTCCCAACATCGGCGAATGCTGGAACCAGGGTACGGCCACTTTTATGATCCTGGGCAATATTTGTACGCGACACTGCAGGTTCTGCTCGGTGCCAACGGGGAAACCATTGCCGGTGGACTGGCAGGAGCCCGACAGGCTGGCCCGGTCTGTTAAGGCAATGGGAGTGAATCATGGTGTTATCACCTCTGTTGACCGCGATGACCTGGATGATTTGGGCGCAGGTTTGTGGGCTGCTGCCATTCGCCGGGTCAAAGAGTTGAATCCGGACACTACATTGGAAGTACTGATTCCTGATTTCCAGGGAAAGGTCGAACGGGTGCAGCAGATTATTGATGAAAAACCCGAAGTGATCTCGCATAACCTGGAAACGGTAAAACGACTGAGCCGGCAAATCCGGAGTCGCGCCCGGTATGAAACCAGCCTGGAGGTCCTTGGTTTTGTTGCGCTTTCAGGCATTACTGCAAAATCGGGTATTATGCTTGGTTTGGGTGAAACCGAAGCAGAGGTGCTTGAAACCATGGATGATTTGCTGGCCGTTGGCGTAAAAGTGATGACCCTGGGTCAGTACCTGCAGCCCACACTGAATCACATGCCTGTGCATGAATTCATTACCCCTGAATCATTTGAAAAATTCAAAACCGTTGGTCTTGGCAAGGGATTTGCTGTTGTGGAGAGCAGTCCGCTTGTGCGGTCGTCTTATCACGCAGAAAAGCATATATTATGAAGAAGCTGATCCTTGTTTGCATGTTGTTGGTCTGCCTGGTTCCGGATACTTTTCCCCAGGCTGTTGCTGATTCCACCCTGTACGATGCAGGCATTACCCTGCTGACCAGGGCAAAAACCAGTGAACACTTTCTGGAGGCAGCCTTTTATTTCAAACAGGTGGCAGATCAGTTACCCGGGCAATGGCCTGCTTATTATTATGCCGGGCTGTCTTACATCAGGGCCAGCCAACATGCATTGGACAGCAAGTCAAAAGATGATCTGATTGACAAGGCACAACCGATGATTGACAAGGCATTGGCCATAAAACCGGGTGAATCGGAACTGCATGCGTTGCAAGCATTTCTTTACCAGGCGAGGTTGCAGGTAAATCCGGAAGTTCGGGGGCTTGTTTATTCTCAGAAAGCCGACGCCAGCCTGAAGAAAGCCGTTACGGCAAATCCGTCAAATCCCCGTGCCTACATGCTCATGGGGTACAACACTTATTATACGCCTGTTCTGTTCGGCGGAGGTGCCAAAAAGGCCTTGCCGTTATTTCTGAAAGCACGTGAAAAATTCACGGCCTTTCAGCCGGAATTGTCCTACCTGCCTTCCTGGGGTGCAACCGAAAACCTGCAGATGATCAGGGAATGCAATCAGACCCCCAAATGACCATTCACCGGCTTTGATTATTCGGTCATCACGGCCGTTCCGCTGGCAGTGACCATCAGCATGCTGCCATTACTGCCGATAGTCTCATAATCGAGATCAACAGCAACCACTGCATTAGCGCCCAGGCGGCGTGCATTTTCCTCCATTTCGCTCAGGGCATTTTGCTTGGCTTCACGAAGAACCTCTTCGTAAGAGCCTGAACGTCCGCCCACGATATCACGTATGCCGGCAAAAATGTCGCGGAACAGGTTGGCCCCGATAATGGCTTCGCCGGTTACAATGCCAAAGTAACGTGTGATCTTTTTCCCTTCGAGGGCAGGCGTTGTTGTGAGAATCAGGTTTTGCATGTTTTGTCTAGTTGTTTAGCAATTTATTCAATTTCTCCTTATTGAGAATGGTTATTTTGTTTCTTTCGAACAGAAGCAAGCCTTCTTCTTCCATTTCAGCCAGGGCACGGGCCAATGAAGGGCGCGTGATGCCGAAGAAGTCGGCCAGTTCGTTCTGTGTCTGCCGAAATTCAAATACATTGCTGTCTTTCTGAATGTTTGACAGAATAAAATTGGCTACCTTCCCGCGGATGGTTTTAAATGAAAGAAACCTGATTTTATTGGAAAGGAATTGGGTGCGACTGGATATGGCATTCAGGTAATTCTGCAGCACCTCCTTGCTGTTCTGCAAAATATAGATCAGCACATCACGGGGAATGGTAAGCAGGGTGGCCTGCTCATTGGCTATGATGTCAACCGGAAAGCGGTTTTCACGGCCGAATATAAAGGCCACCGCCAGTGGATTCGGAGCGGGGATGTCTTCAATCTTTAGCTTTTTCCCTGAAAAATCAGCCATTTCTCCTCTTACCGAACCCTTCAGTACAAAGAGCATGTCGTGGCAGATATCATTGCTGTAAGCAATATACTGATCGCGCTCAAATTCCCTGATCCGGAAAGGCCGGCCATCAAATAGCTCTTCTACCTGTTCAGCCGTGAGGCCGCGAAAAATATTGGTAGTCGACAGGGCAGAGAAAACAAAATCCATAAAAAAATCAGTTATGTAACATATGGTACAAAAATTCGGACAACAAGCTCTTATGTTTGTCTCAAAATTACGAAGCAAATCTTAAAAACACCAGAGCATGATACGGGATGTGGTAAAAATAGACGAAGAATTGTGTAACGGATGCGAACAATGTGTGCCTGGTTGCCACGAAGGAGCTTTACAGGTTATCGACGGAAAGGCTCGTTTGATAAGCGATCTGATGTGCGATGGACTGGGGGCCTGCATTGGCCATTGTCCGCAGGGAGCCATCACCGTCGAGAAGCGCGAAGCTGAAGCATATGACGAGACCCGGGTTATGGAAATCATGGTTGCCAAAGGCAAAAATACCGTAATTGCCCACCTGAAGCATCTGAAAGATCACAACGAAACAGATTATTTACGGGAAGGAGTACGCTACCTGAAGGAACATGAACAAGTGCTGGGATTCAGTTTGAACGAGGTAATCAGCGAGGTGCACCATCATGACCATGAGGCAACATCCCATGCAGCGCATCAGGGCGTCACCTGTCCCGGTAGCATGAGCAGGGTGATTGAGAGGCCGGTGGCAGGAGCAGGAAAAGTGGCAGTGGCAGGAGCAGCAGCAGTGTCAGGAGTAGGAACAGTACAATCGGAGCTGCGTCAATGGCCTGTGCAATTGCATTTAGTAAATCCGCAAGCAGCGGCATACAAAAATGCAGACCTGTTGATTGCTGCCGATTGCACTGCATTTGCCGTGGGAGATTTCCACCAGCGTTTTCTCAGGGGAAAGAGCCTGGCTATTGCCTGCCCGAAGCTTGATTCCAGCCTGGATTTATACCTGAATAAAATAACGGCCATGATCGATCATGGTGGTATCAATACCATCACGGTAATGATCATGACGGTTCCCTGTTGCGGCGGACTGCTGCGGATTGTTAACCAGGCTGTTTCAGCTGCAAGGCGCAAGGTGCCGGTTAAACTCATTGTGGTATCGGTTGATGGAAATGTGGTGAGCGAGGAATGGGTGTGAACCTGCCTACCGGCAGGCAATTAACAATGAGCAATGAATAATGAATAATGAATAATAGGAATACAGCAAAAAAATCAGTAAATTTTAATAAATAAAAGTCAGTAATTATGGGAATGTTTTGTAACCAGTGTCAGGAAGCAGCCAAAGGTTATGGCTGTGAGATCAAAGGAGTATGCGGAAAGACCGGCGATGTGGCCAATCTGCAGGATCTGCTGTTATTTGTTATGAAGGGGATTTCGTATTACACCCTTCGTTTGCGTGAGAAAGGCTATGGTGATGGCGAGCCTGATGTTTTTGTAATGAAAGGACTTTTTGCAACCATTACCAATGCCAATTTTGATAAGGCGGTTTTTGTAGAAAGGGTAAAAGCGGCGCTGGCGCTCAGAAACAAGCTGCAGGCCAAACTGCAGAGTTTGGGAGCGATTAACCTGCAAGACCTGCCCGAATGCGCTGTGTGGTTTGCTGATCATGCTGAGGAATTTGAAACCAAGGCAAAATCTATTGGCGTATTATCCACTCAAAATGAAGATGTCCGTTCGCTGCGGGGTTTGATCATTTACGGGTTGAAGGGCATGGCTGCCTATGCCGAGCATGCATATAACCTGGGACTTGAAGACGCCGATATATACGCTTTTATGCACAAGGCCATGGCATCAACGGTAAATGACAAGCTCACTGCCGATGATTTGCTGAAACTGGTGGTTGAAACCGGCAGTTTTGGAGTGAAAGTCATGGCGCTTCTTGACAAGGCCAACACGGGTCGTTACGGCAATCCGGAAATAACCAAAGTGAATATTGGCGTGAGAAAGAACCCGGGCATATTGATCAGCGGACATGATTTGCGCGATCTGGAAGATTTGCTGGAGCAAACCAGGGACAGTGGTGTGGATGTGTATACCCACAGCGAAATGCTTCCGGCACATTACTATCCGTTCTTTAAAAAATACAGCAACTTTGCCGGCAACTATGGAAATGCCTGGTGGAAGCAACGTGAAGAATTTGAAGCCTTCAACGGCCCCATTTTGTTCACTACCAATTGCATTGTGCCGCCCTTGCCCAATGCTCCGTATAAGGATAAGGTATATACAACGGGTGAAGCTGGTTTCGAAGGATTTCCACATATAGCCGATCGCAAACCCGGTAACGCTAAAGATTTTAGTGCAGTCATTGCCCATGCCAGAAAGTGTGCTCCTCCAAAGGAAATTGAGCAGGGACACATCACCGGCGGATTTGCCCATGCGCAGGTTTTTGCGTTGGCCGATAAAGTAGTCGAAGCAGTTAAGACCGGAGCAATCAAGAAGTTCTTTGTGATGGCCGGCTGTGATGGTCGCATGAAGAGCCGTGACTATTATACCAACTTTGCGTCTGCGCTACCTAAGGATACCGTAATTCTTACCGCCGGTTGTGCCAAATATCGTTATAATAAATTACCGCTTGGCGATATCAACGGCATACCCCGCGTTTTAGATGCAGGACAGTGCAACGATTCCTATTCCCTGGCAATTATAGCGCTTAAGCTGAAAGAGATTTTTGCACTGAATGACATCAACGAGCTGCCCATTGAATACAATATAGCCTGGTACGAACAGAAGGCTGTGATTGTTTTGCTGGCGCTGTTATTTCTGGGCGTAAAGAAAATACACCTGGGACCCACATTACCTGCTTTCCTTTCACCCAATGTAGCCCGGATCATTGTGGAAAACTTTGGTGTGTCGGGTATTACCACAGTAGAGGCCGATATGTCACAAATGCTGAATTGATTTTTTGCAAATCTGGTAGAGACGCATGATTATGCGTCTCTACATTAAACATATATTACAATGGAATTCGAAAAATCAACCCCAATCAACCTGGCTGGGTCGATCGAATGGTCAGACAATGCCACGGTGAGCAAGATGGTCATCAAAAAGCAAACCGGGAATATTACCCTGTTTGCCTTTGATGCAGGGCAAAGCCTTAGTGAGCACAGTGCTCCGTTTGACGCCTTCGTACTGGTCACGGAAGGCAAAGGAAGAATCATCATCAACAAAACAGCTCATGATCTGGAAACCGGCCAGTTTATTGTAATGCCGGCCAATATTCCGCATGCCGTTCAGGCCCTTGAAAAGTTTAAAATGATGCTGGTGATGATCAAGGGTGAATGATCAGTTGATCGGCTTGGTTCTGCCTGAACCCACAGTATTGGCGTTGATGATGGGATTACCCTTGTAATAAACGCTTCCGCTGCCGGTAATGTTGGTTTCGAGTTCCTTAACCGCGAAAACAGTGGCAGAGCCTGAACCGGTAATTTTTACATCAACCTCACCCACTGACAGCTCACCTGCATTCAGATTTCCGGAGCCTGTAATCCGGGCGTCAAGCTCACCAGGATCGCCATTGCCCCTGAGGGAAATGTTGCCTGAACCGGTAATGTCTGCGTCAATTTCATGAAAGGCAAGGTGATCCATTTTAAGTGATCCGCTTCCGCTGACATGCAATTCAATTTCATGAACTTTTACCGGGTTGTTGCAGATTATATCTCCTGATCCGGCAATAGTAAGGCTGCTGATGTCGGGCATGGTTATGTATACGGTTACTTTTCCCAAATCGCGCCAATGCCCGTTCTTGTATTTCAGCAAAAGCACATTGTTCTCGATCCGGGTTTCAATGACCTCCATGGTTTTTTGATCAGCTTCGATTTCCACACGTTGGGGGGTGCCCTGCGTGATGAAAACATTTCCTGAAAAGGCAAGAGAAACACCTTCAAATGACGGAAGTTCCCTGGATTCTTTTACTGTTTGTCCGGTAATTTCACTGTAAGTGCAGGATACAAGCATATAAGCGGTTATTGCCAGAGCCATAAGCCCTGTTTTTTTCATCATGTTTTTTTTCATAGTATTCGTATTTAACAAATTTGTTACATGTAATTCACCTTTAAGTTGCCATGAATTCCGGATTCTCATAAACAGCAATGGAACCAAGGCGGATTTGAAAGTTTAATGTAAAGACGCAACAGTTTACAGGTTGCTGCATGGTGCAGATAAATTGATAGGTACGACCATACAGGCAATGAAATTAGTGTTATATTTGTCATCCGTTGACAGAAGTGCAATTGCTCAATTTTTTCCGGACTATGAAAAAATACGATCCCCTTCATCCCTATGGCGAAAAACAGGAACAATTTGACAGAAGGTACCTGGAAATGGCCAGTATATGGGCGCTGAACTCATACTGCAAAAGAAGACAGGTTGGGGCACTTATTGTTAAAGAAAAAATGATCATCTCCGACGGATTTAACGGTACTCCGGCAGGTTTTGAGAATGTTTGCGAGGATGAGAACAACAAAACCAAACCCTATGTGCTGCATGCCGAGGCCAATGCCATTACCAAGGTGGCCAAATCGAACAACAGCAGTGATGGCGCCACACTTTACATAACCACTTCCCCCTGTATGGAGTGTGCCAAGCTGATCATCCAGTCGGGAATTCGCAGGGTGGTTTTTTGTGACAAGTATCACACCAAGGATGGTATCGAATTGCTTCACAAATCCGGTATCGAGGTCAATTATATCGAAATATAATTTATTGAAAAATGGAATTCAAGAATAAAGGTGTTGCCATATACATGCCGGTGATTATTGCATTTTCTATAGTGTTGGGAATGATGATCGGAAAGTATTTCAACACCAGTAATACAGAGAACCGGTTCATCATCATCCCCAAGGTAAACAAACTCGACAATGTTTTGAATTACATTGAAAACGAATATGTTGACGCTGTTTCGAAAAACGACCTCATTGAAGAAGCCATCCCCAAGGTGCTTGAAGATCTTGACCCGCACTCGCAGTATATACCGGCCGTCGAACTCCAGAAGATGAATGAGCCTCTTGAAGGTAATTTCAGTGGTATCGGAATTCAGTTCAACATGCTTAATGATACCCTGGTGGTTATTCAGACTGTTCCAAACGGTCCTTCACAAAAGGTGGGAATACTTGCAGGAGACAGGATAATCAAGGTTAATGGTGATGTAGTCGCAGGGAAAAAGGTGCCCAGCGATTCCATTGTCAACCGTTTGCGTGGTCCTCGCGGAACTGAGGTGAATGTTGAGATCAGCCGCCGCAATGTTAAGGATTTGCTGAGGTTCGACATCATCAGGGATAATATTCCTCTGAAAAGTGTTGATGTGGCCTATATGATTAAGGATAACATTGGCTTTATCAAACTGAACAAATTTTCCGCTACTACGGAAGAAGAGTTTGTCAGTGCGGTCAATGACCTGAGATCAAAAGGAATGAAAAAACTCATCATCGATTTGAGAGAGAATGGTGGTGGATTTATGAATGCAGCGATTTTTATTGCCGATCAGTTCCTGTCAGGGAACGAACTGATTGTTTATACCATGGGAAAGGCCAGGAACAGACAGGATTTTTCAAGCGCTGCCGGAGGTTTTTGTACCGACCTGAAAGTGGCCGTTTTGATTGACGAAAACTCGGCATCGGCCAGTGAGATCCTTGCCGGAGCATTACAGGATAACGACAGGGGAGTCATTATCGGGCGCCGCTCATTCGGAAAAGGATTGGTACAGGAACAGAAGCCGCTGGCTGATGGTTCAGCAATCAGATTGAGTATTGCGCGTTACTATACACCCACCGGGCGGAGCATACAGAAACCCTATAACCGGGATATTAAGGATTATTACGGAGATCTGAACAGCAGGTTCCTTCACGGAGAGTTTGAGATTGCCGACAGCAATAAATTTGCCGATTCGCTCAAATTCACCACTCCGGGCGGAAAAACTGTTTACGGCGGAGGCGGAATCATGCCGGATATCTTTGTTCCCATTGACACGGTAGGTATCTCGGATTATTATATTCAAGTGCGCAACCAGGGATTGATCTACAGGTTTTCGCTCAAATATGCGGATGAAAACCGTGACAAGCTGTCATCGCTAAAGTCTCCTGAGGAATTTACCAAGGTTCTTGAAAAACAGAATGTTCTCAGGAGATTCATTGTTTTTGCCGCACAGGAAGGTGTTAATGAGGTATCTCAGGATGTGAAAACCTCAGAGAGAATTCTGAAGACGCAGCTATATGCTTACATCGTCAGGAATTTTCTGGATGACAACGGGTTTTATCCCATTATCGAAAGAATTGACAATACACTTCTAAAAGCTGTGGATATTCTTTCAGAAGAGCCATAGCCTGTTACCATTTGCGAATCTTCTTCTTTTTACCCGCTGCATGTTTTCTGTCGCCACCGGGAGCATGGTTCGTTTTGTCGTTTCCGAATTTAGAGGGCATCGAGAGCTGTACGGTAACCGGAATCCCGTCATAAAGTGTATCGCTCATATCTGCAAGTATTTGCTTTGCTCTTGATTGGTCGATTTCGAAAAAGGAAAATTTCCTCAGAATTTCAATTTTGCCAAATTCGATTCTTTTGCCTTTGCAATTACGGTTCACCAGTGCAATCAGGGATGAGGCCGAAAGGCTCTGCTTGCTTCCCAGATTGATGTGAAAGCGGGCATATCCGGTTTCGGGTTTTTCATTTGACTGGGTCCTGCCACCTTTATTACCAACATTCAGGTCGGGAGCATCTTTGTAATATTCCAGAAAACGGTTGAATTCAACTGAGATGAAATGTTTGATCAATTCCTCGCGATCCAGCTGCTCCAGTTTCTCATAAATGGCCGGCAGGTACTTTTCAATACTGACCTCGTCAACCTGCGTGCTCTTCACCTTGTCTACCAGGTTGATCAATTGTTTCTCGCAAATTTCCCTGCCACCTGGAACCTGTTTTTTCTCAAATTGTTTATTGGTGATTCTTTCCAGCTCCCTGATACGTCCCGATTCCTTTACATGAACAAGTGACACGGAGATGCCGGTTTTGCCTGCCCTGCCTGTTCTTCCACTCCGGTGAACGTACACCTCCGGATCGTCGGGAAGGTTGAAATTGATAATGTGAGTAAGTTCCTGTACATCCAGTCCTCTTGCTGCAACATCTGTGGCAACAAGCATCTGTATGTTCTTCATTCTGAACCGGCTCATTACATAATCGCGCTGGCTTTGGGAGAGGTCGCCATGCAGTGCATCGGCGTTATAACCATCATGCATGAGTTTTTCTGCCACTTCTTTGGTTTCCATGCGCGTGCGGCAAAAAACGATCCCGTAAATCGAAGGATTCATGTCGGCCACGCGTTTCAGCGCGGCATACCTGTCTTTTGCATGAACCATGTAATACTCATGGGTTACGTTATCAGCACCGACATTTCTTTTGCCCACCGAGATTTCCTCAGGGGCGTTCATATAGGTGCGGGCAATTTTGGTAACCTCGTCCGGCATGGTGGCAGAGAACAGCAAGGTTTGCTTTTCCCTTGGGGTTTGTTCCAGGATGGCATCAAGATCATCCTTGAATCCCATATTCAGCATTTCATCCGCTTCATCAAGTACAAGCCAGCGAATCGCGGAAAGATCCAGCACTTTTCTGTTGATCAGGTCCAGCACACGACCCGGAGTGCCCACGACAATCTGTCTTTTGCCCTTCAGATTCCGGATCTGTTCCTGTATGCTTGCTCCGCCGTATACGGCAGTAACGGAATTGCCCGGCATGTATTTAGAGAACCGGGTTATTTCGGTTGAAATCTGAAGGCATAATTCGCGGGTTGGGCAGAGCACCAGAGTCTGCAATTGGGGGAAATCAGGGTCACCCAGTTGGAGGACAGGCAGTCCGAAAGCCGCCGTCTTTCCTGTACCCGTTTGGGCAAGAACAACATAATCAGTTGCTGAATTCAGGATCAGGGGTATGGCTTTCTGTTGGATTGGGGTCGGCTCGGCAAATCCGAGGTCTTCAACTGCATGCAATAATTCGGGAGCAAGACCCATTTTCTTAAATGTATTCATAAAATTCTCCTTTTCCGGCGATCCAAATTAAAACCTGCCGCAAATGGGGATTTTAGAAGATACCAGATAATAATAAAATGGATTATAATAATTGATTTTGAAATTTCAGCGAAGATTCATTCATCTAATAAGCGGGGCAAAGGTATAACTATATAGTTAATTTAACTAAATTGGAGTGATAATAATTTTCTCGCTGTTTTACAGTTAATTATTAAGGATTTTCACTTTTCAGGTATTCATGAACAGGTTTTTGCTGCATATCCTGGTTTCTTTGCTATTCATGTTGCTGCTTACCGGGCCGGCTGAGGCTCAGCAGCGCAAGGCCTCCATGGCACAGAAAAAGAAGGAGCAGGTAGAACGCGATTACAAGAAGGCGTATGCAAAGGCAAGGAAAAGAACAATAAAACACCGGCGGGAGATTCAAACCGAAGCCACAAAAAAAATGATGGATGAAGCAGACAAGCGTGCCGAGACTTTCAATAAGCAGAATGATCCTTCCTTTTTTGAACGCTTCTTTAAAAGGAAAAAACCACGAAGAAAATAATTATTACTAATTTTGTTACTGAACAATCTGATTTCCTATGGATGATTTGGTGGAACTGCTTATTTACCTCGCTATTGGTCTGATTGGCATCATTGCGAGTGCCCGGAGGAAAAAAAAGAAAATGCAGCATCCCGATGAGATGAAACAGTCACCGGGTTTCCCGCGCTCGCTCACGCCAGAATCCGGAACGGATTTTGCTCCTGACCTGGGGCCGCTGGCCGAGCTGTTTGACCTGCCCAGGAATGTGCAGCAGACCTACGAGGACGAATCTGTTGAAAACGGACCTTCTGTTGAGGAAGCCGGTATGAATGTAGATAACAGTGAAGCTGCCGCAGAGATGGCCGGGATGAACATGGATCGTGTGGAGGCTGAGGCAGAAAGCATTGACACCATTCCGGCTGAATCAATTGAAGAAGGGCAATCCGACATTCAGAAAATGATCGCAAAATATGAAGCCGTGCGGAAAAAACTGGATCTGGATGAGGATGATGATATAGCAAAAGGTGAGATAGTCAGTGTGGAAGCCGCTGAAGCCGCAAGGATGAAACGGGGTGATGAAGAGCGTTTTTTTGATCCGAGAAAGGCAATTATCTATTCAGAAATTTTGAAAAGAAAGGAATTTTGATTATTTTAGTGTAGTCATTTTTCGAAAGGCACATTCAGTTAAATCATTTAAGAAATAATTAATTAGTTTTAGATCAATATTTTAAAGAGTTCCGAGTTTTCGGAATTCTTTTTTTTATCGTCTATTTCATCGTGGAGGATTTGTTATGACAAAAACGGCTTACATTACTGAAGAAGGTCTTCAGAAACTGAAAGATGAGCTTGAACAGCTTGTTAATGTTGAGCGTCCGGCAATCTCAAAACTCATTGCTGAGGCACGCGATAAAGGCGACCTGTCTGAGAATGCAGAATATGAAGCAGCCAAGGAGGCACAGGGCATGTTGGAATTGAAGATATCCAAGCTGAAAGATACCATTGCCAATTCAAGGATTATTGACGGTTCAAAACTTGACAATAAGCGCATTCAGATTCTTAATAAAATTAAGATACGCAATACAAAAAACAATTCCACCATGGAGTATACCATTGTTTCTGACAGTGAAGCCGATCTGAAGCAGGGCAAAATTGCCGTGAGCACTCCGATAGCCCGCGGCCTGATCGGTAAGAAAGTCGGCGATAAGGTGGAAATCCGGGTTCCTTCGGGTGTAATTCCTTTTGAAATTATGGAAATATCCAGCTGAACCATCAATTAGTCTATTATGCCCACTATATTTTCTAAAATCATCATGGGGGAAATCCCCTGTTATAAAGTAGCAGAAGACGACAACTATTTTGCATTCCTTGACATCAATCCGCTTTCGGAAGGTCATACTCTGGTGGTTCCTAAAAAAGAAACCGATTATATTTTTGACCTGGATGATGACTTGCTGGCAGGCATGACTCTGTTTGCCAAAAAGGTTGCCCGGGCAATCGGGAAATCGGTTCCCTGCAAAAGAGTAGGCATTGCCGTTGTTGGTCTTGAGGTACCTCACGCGCACATCCATCTGATTCCCATCAGCAACCTGGGAGATATTGATTTTGCAAGGCCCAAAATGAAGTTCACTCCGGAGGAGTTCAGGGTTACTGCTGAAAAGATCAAGGCTTCCCTTTAGAAATCTTATAGTATCTTTTTTTCAATTTGACAGCGAAAAGTTTATCGCTTCATTCAGCTTTTGATTCTTCCCGGGTTCTTTTTGATAAAATCCGCCCATCCTTTGGCAGATCCCTGCCGGATCGGATTGCACAACTGATAATAATGGCATAGGGCGGCTGCCAAACCATCTGTGGCATCCAATGTTTCCGGATTGAGTTCAACCTTCAGGATGTATTGCATGAAATTGGCAATTTGTTCCTTGGATGATTCTCCGTGGCCGGTTATAGATTGCTTGATTTTGCGCGGTGCGTATTCAAACACAGGAACTGACCGATGCAGTGCAGCTGATATTGCTGCGCCCTGTGCCCTTCCCAGTTTCAGCATCGACTGGATGTTGTTGCCATAAAACGGAGATTCGATGGCCATGGCTGTGGGTTTGTATTCTTCAATCAGCTGGAGTGTGCGGTCGAAAATCCGGGCAATTTTCTCATAATGGTCTTTGGTTTTTCGCTGATCAAGCGTGCCCATGAGCAACAGCACCGGCTTGTTGTTCTTCACGCCAATCAGCCCATATCCCATTATGGTTGAACCCGGATCTATGCCAAGAATGATCATTTTGGCTAAAAAGCTTTAGAGTAAGGACTTATAGGTTTTTCAGGGAGGATGAAGCGAGACAGTCGCGATGCTTTTTTCTGTTGGGCTTTCATGGGAACAACTTCTCCGCTGATGTAATCCAGAATGACTTTCAGTGAGGATTCTTCGGGATCACCAAAGTTCCGGGTGATATCATCTTCAGCAGGCAACGTGGCAGGCAGACCATCATAAAACTCACCTTCGTTATTGGCATTATAGTAGCTGAAAGTTACCGGCCAGGCAACATAGCCGCCGACCCTGAAGCCATCCATGCCTACCGGTTTGCCATGGGTAGTGTCTCCTGCGATGATCACATCCACATAGGGACTGATGCCGTTGATTACCAGTTCACTGGCCGAAGCAGTGTATTCTGTCCCGATGAAAAAGATACGGTTCAGCGACACACCGTCATTGATCGAAGGTATTCGGCTGGTTTTGTTCAACTGACTGTATTTGTCATTATACGTGGTTTTTGTAAACACCTGGTTGCCATAATTCTTGCCAACCAGCCATCCGGCAAGCGTATCGGCCACATTAACAAAGCCTCCGGTGTTGTATCGCAGGTCTACAATCAATTCATCAATGCCCTGGGTGTTGAAAAGACTGAAGGCTTCCTCGAATTCGTGATAGGCCGACCTGATAAACTCTTCAAAGACCAGGTAGCCAATATTGGTGCCATCCTGATTAATGACTTCATAGTGCAGTACAGGTGTGATTTGTATTTCTTCCTTGGTAAGTGTGAGGTTAACCGGAGTTTCGTTTTCATCCAGGAAGAGAATGTTGTTGGTAATGCCGGCTTTTGATTCGCCCAGCAGATCGCGGATATTATCAGTGTTCACAGGGGTGCCGTTTACTTCCGAAATGATCCATCCTCTTTTTACGCCGCTATTGGCGATCTGCGTATTCCTGAACAAATAAACAACCCGGATGTTTCCGGACTCATCAAGTCCGAATGAAAATCCATGCCCGTACATCGTTCCCTGGCTGAACTGGTAGAATTCTTCCATGGTCTGAACATAGCTCCACTTGTCGTATTCTTCGTAACGGAGTGCATCCATGAGTTCCTGCGGATCGGAATAGTCGAGGTAATCAATATTTGCAGGCAGATATTTATACCACAGGTAATACTCCTTCATCAGGCTGAATAATTCTTTGTTAACTCGTTTTATGGTGTTGTCATCATCCTCAAACTTGCATGCGTTCAGTAACAAAATAGTAACTGCAATAAAAGCGATGCACCTGCAAGAGTATTTCATAAGCATTACTTTAGAGTATATAATGGGTTGCCTGAAATCAGGATACAAAGTAAACGAGAAAATTGCAAAAATGGTTTGTCAACCCTTCTTTTTAATTCTGCCGGCAAGGATGCCCGCAACGATCAGCACCAACCCGATGTATGAAGTGTAATAGAGTTCTTCCTGCAGCACGAAATGGATGAATAACAGGGAGGCGAATGGAGTCACATAGATCAGGTTGGCCACTTTTGCTGTGGAATCGGACAATTGGAGAGCTTTCAGCCACAAGGCAAAGGTGATGCCCATTTCAAACAGGCCTATATAAACAGGCCCCAGGAGAGGTTTATGAAGAATTCCTGACATGTTTCCTGTTAATGCAGCAACAATTACAATATAGACAGACGAGAATGAGAAGCTCAGGAAGAGTTTAACCACATCATCGCGATGATCCCTGAGGTTGAATATCCAATAGAATGCCCAGATTACTGAAGTTGAGAGTGACAGCACAATTCCCAAGGGTTCAACAATTCTGAAGTCGCCCAGGTTGCCCTGACTCGAAAGAATCAGGACGCCCGAGAAACTAATCAGCAGTGCCATGACGCCTGTGATCCTGATGGGTTGTTTCAGCATGGGTGCAGACAGCAACATCAGCACCACGGGCCAGATGAAGTTTGTAGGCTGCGCCACCTGGGCGGGCAGCAGGCTGTATGCTTTAAACAGTACCAGGTAATAGGCAAACGGATTAAGAAGCCCCTGAAGAGCTGAAAATGCCAATGATGCCGGAGTTTCCTTTTTTAAAAGTTTGATTTTTTTCCTGGCTATGATAATTCCCAGAAAAACAACCAGTGAAGTCAGGTTGGCAATCAGCAGCACCTGAATGTTGTTGAGATCACGCAACGCAATTTTGAAGGCGGTAGCCACTGTTGACCACAACAAAACTGTGACTGCGGCATAACAATAAGCGCGTCCCTGGTTTTTCATGTGTTTTTCTGTTTCCTGCAATGCCAAAACATGCGGCATGATATCAGGCAAAGCCCGGTTACTTGTGCTGTGTTCATCCAGCCCATACGATTATGGCCATACAGGCTATGACCTCTTTTCGATCAGGCGGAATCCGGTATAAGGCTGCAGGGCTTCAGGAATCCTGATGCCGTCGGGAGTTTGATTGTTTTCGAGCAGGGCGGCCACAATGCGGGGAAGAGCGAGAGAGCTGCCATTCAATGTATGCGCCAGTTGCGGTTTTTTACTGCCTTCTTCCCTGAAGCGCAGTTTCAACCTGTTGGCCTGAAACGATTCGAAGTTTGAAACGGAACTAACTTCAAGCCAGCGCTTTTGTGCTGCAGCATATACTTCAAAATCAAAGGTCAGTGCAGAAGTAAAACTCATATCGCCGCCGCAAAGCCGGACAATGCGGTAGGGCAGTTCCAGTTTTTTAACCAGGCCTTCCACGTGCTTTACCATTTCATCAAGCGCTTCATACGATTTGGCAGGGTGCTGGATCTGCACAATTTCCACCTTATCGAACTGATGCAACCGGTTGAGTCCCCTCACATCTTTGCCGTAAGATCCTGCTTCACGGCGGAAGCAGGGTGTATAGGCTGTGTTTTTTATCGGGAAGTCTTTGGCATCCAGTATGACATCGCGGTAGATATTGGTAACCGGAACTTCTGCTGTGGGAATCAGGTAAAGGTTATCAATAGTAACATGGTACATTTGAGCATCCTTGTCGGGCAGTTGTCCTGTTCCAAATCCTGAATCTTCATTGACCATCAGGGGAGGCATCACCTCGAGATATCCTGCTTTGATGTTTTCGTCAAGAAAAAAGTTGATCAGGGCACGCTGTAGTTTTGACCCCTGGCCTTTATATACAGGAAAACCAGCTCCGGTGAGTTTGTTTCCCAGTTCAAAATCAATGATGTCATATATTTTGGCCAGATCCCAGTGGGGCAGGGCATCGGGTGACAACCCGGGCATTTTTCCGCCTTCACGGTCCACCACATTGCCTTCTACTCCCTTTCCTTCGGGCACAAACTCTGAAGGAAGGTTGGGAAGTCGCACCAGCATGTTCATCAGGCTTTTTTCGCTTTCAGCCAATGAAGCCGATAGTATTTCAATTTCCTGCTTCAACTGGCTGGTTCTGTTTTTCTTTTCTTCGGCTTCCTCTTTGCGGTTTGATTTCAAAAGTGCTCCGATTTCCCTGGAGATGTTGTTCAGTTCTGATTGTGTGCCATCGAGTTTATTCTGGGTGGATCGCCGGCTTTCATCAAGCGAAAGAATATCCTGCACAAGGTCTTTGGCATCAAAGTTTTTTACAGCCAACCGGCGGATCACTTCACCGGTGTTTTCTCTGATCAGGTTAAGCGTAAGCATATTTGCGAGTGGTTTGTGCAAATGTAAAAAAAACCCCTGAACTCTAAACACAAATCTGGTTTATAGTTCAGGGGCCCTTTATCAGGAACCGTTTTCTGGTTGTTATTCTCCTGCAGGAAGAACAGATACGTATGAACGATCGTCTTTTTTGCGGTGGTATTTAACCTGTCCGTCAATCAATGCATAGAGCGTATGGTCTTTTCCTATGCCTACGTTAACTCCGGGGTTGTGGACCGTACCGCGCTGGCGTACAAGAATGTTGCCTGCTTTCACCTGTTCACCTCCGAATATCTTGATTCCCAATCTCTGGCTGTGTGATTCGCGTCCGTTTCTGGAACTTCCGGCTCCTTTTTTATGTGCCATGGTTTTTTATTTTATAATGTTGAATTCCTTATTTTTTTGATTTGCTTTCGCTTTTGCCTGCTGCCGGTTTTTTTGCTGCAACTTTCTTTTCGGTGCTGGCGGATGCCTTTTTTACAGGAGCTTTCTTTTCCTTTGCCTCAGTTTCTTTGGGTGTGGTTTTTTTTGCGGTGGCTTTAACAGCAACCGGGGCTTCAGCTACTTCGGCTTTCGGAGCTGCTTTCTTTTTTTCACTTCTTGTGGGAGTGCCGGTTTCGCTGATGTCTTCAATGAGAATTTCGGTAAAATTCTGCCTGTGACCACTCAGTTTCTGATAGGTTTTCCTTCTTTTCTTCTTGAATACAAGAACTTTATCACCCCTCAGGTGAGATACTATCTGGGCGAGAACAACTGCATCCGGAATAAACGGTGCACCCACATTTACTTTTTCCTCGTTGCTTAAAAGCAATACCTTGTCAAAAGTAACTTCATCACCAATCTCGCCGGGGAGTCTGTGTACAAATACTTTCTTCCCTTTTTCAACTTTAAATTGTTGACCGGCTATGCTTACTATTGCGTACATTTATATATAATTTCAATTTATTTTTGGGTCTGCAAAAATATAAAACTTTGAATGATCTGCAAAATAATTAGGTAATTTAAGATAAAATAAATGTGAATGCCAGTATTTTCCTTGATTTTTAATCAGCAGTCGGATAAAAACCGGCTTTGATGAAACAGATGCTGTAGATTTATTGTAATTCACAGATAAATAGCTTTTTAAAGATACAATGAAGTTATTCGGAAGCTAAATGAATGAAATCACTATATTTGTGTGATAAACACAACTACCTGACAGGGAACAATGAATAAGGTTAAACTCAACGTCCTTGGAATTTCATACAGTCAGACGCAAACCGGGGCATATGCGTTGGTATTGGCAGAAGAAAATGGAAGAAGAAGGATACCAATAATAGTAGGCGGCTTTGAAGCCCAGGCTATCGCCATCCAGCTGGAAGGGTTAAAACCTCCCAGGCCGCTCACCCACGACTTGTTTCTTAATTTTGCACATACCTTTAATATCGACCTGCTTGAGATCACGGTTTATAAGCTGGAGGAAGGTGTTTTCTATTCCAAGCTTACCTGTGATAACGGGCAACGCATTATCGAGATCGATGCGCGAACGTCTGATGCCATAGCGCTCGCCTTGCGTTTCAAATGTCCTATTTACACTACGGAGGAAATACTGAAAAAAGCAGGAATCATACTTGATTTTGAAAAGGAAGCTGCCTTGCAAACCAATGCCGATCCTGCTTCGCCTCCCAGAAGTATCACAGTACAGGATACATCATTCACCGACGAACTGAAGCACAACAATATTCAGGAACTTCAGGATTTGCTGAATGCAGCGATCATGGATGAAGATTATGAGAAAGCTTCGTTGATCCGGGATGAGATCAACAGAAGAAAGAAGGAATAACCCAACCTGAATTTACCTGCGAATGACAAGGGATGAAAAACAAGGAAGTGAATTCCTGACCATTTTAGATAACATACCTTATCTTGTTTGGTTGAAAGATGCAGATGGAAATTACATTCATGTCAACAAGGCATTTGCTGATTCATACAACCTGAAACCTGAAGACATTATCGGAAAAACCGATTTTGATTTTTGTCCACCGGGAAAAGCCCAGGAATTCAAGAGTTCTGATGAACAAGTTATACACAGCAAGAAACGTCAGTTTGTTGAGCAATATGAGCATCTGGATAGTGGTGTCAGCAATTTTGAGACCTATAAAACGCCTGTATTCAATGACCAGGATGAGGTGGTTGGAATTGCCGGTATTTCCAGGGAAATAGCCGACAACACCCAAATGGAAAAAACCATGCATGAGCGGGAAGAACAGTTTCGTGCGCTTCTTCAGAACTCATCAGATGCAATTTCCATCATTAACCGCCAGGGCAAGATTATTTTTGAAAGTTCTGAAAAAAACAAGATTTCCGAGTTTGATATTGGAGAATTGTTGCATAAACCCTTCTTTGACATGGTGCATCCCGATGACATTCCCCAGGTCAGGATGGTGGTCAAGGAAGCACTGGCAAATCCGGGAAGGCAGATCAAGAAGGAATACCGGAGTCTGCATAAAAACAAAAGATGGATCTACGTTGAGAGTATCTTTTCCAACCAATTGAGCAATCCGGCAATCAGGGGAATCATAGTGAATTCCAGGGATGTGTCTGACCGGAAAATGGCCGAACTGAAAGAACGTGTTTACCATGACAACCTGATCTTTTTAAGCAATTCGGCCCTTGAATTGTTGGGCCTCTCATCCAAGGATGAAATTTACTGGTACATTCCTGAGAAACTGGCTCCGTTCCTTGAGAATGCTGTTGTACTGGTTTCTTCTTATGATGAAGTCTCGAAAAGGATGGTGGTTGAGAGCTTTTCCGGACTTGATCCCTTCACAAGCCGGGTTGAGCATATTATTGGCAGGCCTGTCATCGGTATGTCATTCCCTGCTGATGATATATCTCCGCTTGCTGATAATGTGGGTACCGTGCTTACCATTAAGGATGAAATATTTGAAAACCCAATCGGGCCGATTTCCACCGAGCAGCTTCAAAAAGTAAAGCAGCTGATCCACCTGCACAAAACCTATAATATTATACTTGCCCGGGATGATAAACGCCTGGGCAACATCACCATTCTTACACTGAATAAGAGCATTATCAAGTTCAAGCACATTATTGAGACTTTTGTCCACCAGGTTTCGGTTGCGCTTCACCGAAGCCAGCTTGAATATGAACTGGTTAAAGCCAAAGACAAGGCAGAGGAATCCGATAAGCTCAAAACGGCATTCCTGGCCAATATGTCGCATGAAATCCGCACTCCCATGAACGGTATTCTCGGATTCGCGGAAATGCTCAACGATAATACATTAAGCCGCGTCAACAGGAAGAAATACCTGAATATTATTAACAGCAACGGCAAAATGCTGATCAACCTGATTGACGATATCATTGATTTTGCCAAAATTGAATCGGATCAGGTTAATATTATTCTTGATGATTTTTCACTGAACAGTTTGCTTGACCAGGTTCAGTCGACTTTTCTGACACGAAGCCTGAAAAAAGACAAGTCCAGGGTCAAAATAATCACCAAAAAGGCGTTTCCCGACGACAAGTCATTTATCAGAACCGATCCCACAAGATTGCGCCAGATACTTACCAATCTGGTTGGGAATGCCATCAAATTCACCCACAAGGGATATATTGAATTCGGCTATAACCTGGAGGATGCAAAAACCCTGAAGTTTTACATAAAAGACACCGGTATTGGCATTCCGGAAGACAAACTTCAGCTGATATTCGAACGTTTCATTCAAGCCGACAGTTCTCCGTCACGGAAATATGGAGGGTCGGGACTGGGACTGGCAATTTCCAAAGGCCTTGTAGATTTGCTAGGCGGACGCATGTGGGCTGAATCGAAAGTGGATCACGGATCGGTCTTCTATTTTTGCATTCCGTTTGTTTCTGTTAACAAAAAAATAGAGGAAAAACCTGAAAACAAAATAACAAGAGCTCAATACAATTGGAATGGCAAATTGTTTCTGGTGGCTGAAGATGACAAATTCAGCTATAAGTTTCTGGAAGGTTTTCTCAAACAAACAAAGGCTGAGGTGATGCGGGCCTCTGACGGGCGTGAGGCAGTTGAGCTTTGCAGGAGCAATCCGGGTATTGATCTTGTGCTTATGGATATTCAGATGCCGGAAATGAACGGTTTGATGGCAACTGTGGAAATCAAGAAATTTAACCCCGGTATACCCATCATTGCACAGACTGCAAATGCCATTAACGAGGAGAAGGTGCGTTGTATGCAGGCTGGCTGCAACGATTTTATAACCAAGCCGGTGAATATCAATGAGTTGTACGACAAAATAAACAAATGGCTTGTTCCGCGCCAAACCTGATGGTTCCCTGAAGCATCCCCAATGATAATCATTTTTTTCTCGCTGACTGTACTTCTTGCTTATGTATATATTATACAATGGTACAGGTATGCTTGGAATGAACATCCCGGATACATGCCTGCCGGTTGTGACATGAAAGTGCCGGTTAGTGTGGTGGTTGCATTCCGGAACGAAGCTGATAATATCGGGCGTTTAATCCTTTCCCTGAAGAACCAGGAGTATCCGGCGGATAAATTTGAGGTGATTTATGTAAATGACCATTCCGATGACGGCTCTGATATCAGGGCAAAGGAATTGTGCAGTGCCTTACCCAATTTCAGGGTAATCAACAATCCCAGCTTTCCAGGGGGAAAGAAATCAGCCCTTGAAGCTGGGATCCGCGCTGCCTCATATGAGCTGATCATCACTACCGATGCGGATTGTACGTTTCATTCCGAATGGATTGGCACCCTGGCTGGTTTCTACCGCGATGAGCAGCCTGATATGATCATCGGTCCGGTAGATATATCCGGCTCCCCCGGTTTTTTCGGAAAGTACCAGGAAGTGGAATTTCTCAGTCTCGTTGCTTCAGGAGTTGGCGCTGCAGCTGCAGCAAAGCCCATCTATTGCAATGCTGCATGTTTTGCTTTCACAAAGAGCCTTTTCTTTGAAATGCACGATCCCCTTAACCATAAAGTAATTTCCGGTGACGATACTTTTTTTCTGCATGCAGTAAAAAGAATGCGAGACAAGAAAATCAGGCTGGTTAAATCTTACAAGGCTTTGGCAACCACCCGAAGCTTTTCCACCGTCAGGGAGTATTTCGGGCAGCGCAGACGTTGGGTGTCAAAGAGTTCACATTACAGAGACAGGGATGTGATATTTGTTGCAGTGGTTGTATTTCTGATTAATCTTTTTGTTGTTGTATCTGCCGTCCTTATGGCAACAGGCCTCAATTTCTGGCTTTTTCCGTTGCTGTTTGCCTGCAAGGCATCCGGCGATTATCTCCTGGTCAGGGATTACCTGCGGTTTTGCCAGAAAAGGATATCGCTGGCGGAATTTTTTATATTTTCGGCCGTGTACCCATTTGCAACGCTCTGGATCTTAATCATGGGAATGGTGAAAGGTTATCATTGGAAAGGCAGGCATTACGCGTCTTCTATGGGTTGAAATTCAATTGCCCAATTCCGACATGAATTTGATACGAACCAGGCGTACCTCTTCCTCCGAATAATTGTCTTCACCAAGTTCCTGCAAGGCATTTTCGAGTGATTCGTCTTCTGCCTCCTCCATGAAGTAATCATAGATGTCCTGCTGGTGATCCTGATCCATAATATTGTTGAGGTAATAATCGATATTGAGTTTGGTGCCTGAATTCACAATGGCCTCTATTTCATCGAGAAGCACAGGCATTTCAATATTCTTGGCTGAAGCAATGTCTTCAAAATCCATTTGCCGGTCAATGCTCTGAATAATAAACACCTTCAGGTTCGACTTGTTGACGATGGATTTAACCACCATATCCTGAGGGCGGATAATTTCTTTTTCTTCGACGTAGCTTTTGATGATTTTAACAAATTCAGCACCATATCTTTTTGCTTTTCCGGCTCCCACTCCGGTAATGTTCTGCAGTTCTTCAATGGAAACCGGATATTGAATGGCCATATCTTCCAGAGAAGGATCCTGGAAGATGACAAAAGGAGGAAGCTGCAACTGCTTGGACATTTTCTTCCTGAGGTTCTTCAAAATGTTAAAGAGCTCTTCATCGGCAGTTCCGGGCCGTTCCGGGCCGCCAAAGCTATCTTCTTCCTCATCCGTGTCGGAATAGTCGTGATCTTCAGAAAGCATGAATGATACGGGGTTATTCAGGAACTCATGTCCCTTTTCATCAAGCTTGAGCAGGCCGTAATTCTCAATTTCTTTTTGAACAAATCTTCTGATGAGCGCCTGCCGGATTACCATACTCCAGTAATTGGCATCTTTATTTTTTCCGGCGCCAAAGCTTTCCAGCATCTGGTGGTTATAGGATTTTATTGCAGGTGTTTTCACACCTGCCAGCAATGCGGCAACATGATCTACTTTGAATTTTTCCTTCACTTCAAGAATTGCCTTCAGCACAAGTACCACGTCATCTTTTCCTTCGAACTGGGTTTTGGGATGCAGGCAGTTGTCACAATTGTCGCAACTTTCGGCCATCTCTTCACCAAAGTAGTTGAGCAGTTGTTTGGGTCGGCAAACCGATGATTCGGCATAAGCAACCGTTTCGAGCAGCAATTGCTTTCCGATCTCCTGTTCGGCAATGGGTTTCCCCTGCATGAACTTCTCCAGCTTTTGGATATCCTTGTAGCTGTAAAATGCAATGCAGTTACCCTCGCCTCCGTCTCTTCCGGCCCGTCCGGTTTCCTGGTAATAACCTTCGAGGCTTTTGGGAATATCATAATGAATAACAAAACGGACGTCAGGTTTGTCAATGCCCATTCCAAAAGCGATAGTAGCAACGATGACATCTGCTTCTTCCATCAGGAAACTGTCCTGGTTTTTGGAACGTGTTGCCGAATCGAGGCCTGCATGATAGGGGAGTGCCTTAATACCATTTACCTGAAGCGTTTCGGCCAGTTCTTCCACTTTTTTACGGCTCAGACAATAGATGATACCCGATTTTCCCTGATTGCTTTTGATATATCGGATGATCTCCTTGGTTACATTCTTTTTGGGCCTTACTTCGTAGTAAAGATTATGCCGGCGAAATGATGATTTAAACACATTGGCGCTGAGCATACCCAGGTTCTTCTGAATGTCGTGCTGCACTTTTGGGGTGGCAGTTGCCGTGAGCGCAATGATAGGAGCCGTACCGATCTCATTGATTATTGGCCTGATACGCCGGTATTCCGGCCTGAAGTCATGTCCCCATTCCGAAATACAATGGGCTTCATCAATGGCGTAAAACGAGATCTTAACCTTTTTCAGGAACTGGATGTTATCCTCCTTGGTAAGCGATTCGGGAGCAACATAGAGGAGTTTGGTTTTTCCTTCCACTACATCGTGCTTGACTTTGCTGATTGCCGCTTTATTCAGTGATGAATTCATAAAATGTGCCACTCCGTCTTCTTCACTGAAACTGCGCATGGCATCTACCTGGTTTTTCATCAGGGCAATCAGCGGGGAAATGATAATGGCAGTTCCAGGTAATATAAGAGACGGAAGCTGGTAACAAAGTGATTTTCCGCCACCGGTGGGCATCAGCACAAAGGTGTCGTTGCCGTCAAGCACATTGCGTATAATAACCTCCTGATTTCCTTTAAAGCTGGTGAAACCAAAATGTTTCTTTAATACCTCAATCAATGAAATATCTTTGCCAACACTCATTTTTTTAGTTCAAGTTAATTCATACTTCACGCCTGCACACAACTTAATCATCTGTGATGAAATGATCGGCATAACAAATAATCAGGCTTGATACGTTGTTAACACAAAAAGGTTCAGTTGTTTCTGCAGGTATGAAAAGCCTGTCTGAAGGCAATCTCAAAATAATAAATACATTTGTAAACTAAATTAGTATTTTTTTTCTTATTTCGCTATTCTCCAAACGGCATTTTAAATTTTATTAACATTTTCTGATTTACAGAGAAAGGTGAGCTCACATGGAAGGTAACAGCAAAGAGGAAATGACATTTCTGGAGCATCTTGAGGAGTTGAGATGGCACATCATACGGTCGGTTTTGGCCATTGCTTCAATCAGCATTCTGGCATTCATTTTTAAAAATCTTGTCTTTGATGTGATTTTGTTGGGTCCCAGCAAGTATGATTTCTGGACTAACCGGATGGTTTGCCTCCTGGGAGAGAAGATACATATTGAGGGCCTTTGCCTGAACAGCCAACCCATTCAGCTTCAGAATACCGCCGTGGCCGGACAGTTTGTTGCTCACATCAAGATCAGTCTGATTGCCGGTCTTGTATTGGGTTTTCCTTACATGTTTTATGAGTTTTGGCGGTTCCTCAGGCCGGCATTGTATCAGAATGAGCGCCAGCATGTAACAGGGGCAGTTTTCTACATCACTTTTCTTTTTCTGCTCGGCGTGCTTTTTGGTTACTTCCTGATCACTCCTTTTTCCATTAACTTTCTTTACAATTATCAGGTCAGCGACATCGTGAAAAACATTCCCACGCTGGCATCCTATATTTCACTGGTTACTTCAATCGTACTGGTGAGCGGCATATTGTTTGAACTGCCTGTACTGGTATATTTTTTAAGCCGGATTGGTCTGGTTACACCGGCTTTTTTGAAGAAATACCGGAAACATGCCATTGTTGTCATACTTATAGTGGCAGGCATAATTACTCCCACACCCGATATGTTCACACAATTGATGGTTTCCATTCCCATGCTGCTGCTTTACGAGATTGGCATCGTGCTTTCAAGACGGGTTGAAAAAGCCAGGGAAGCTGAAATGCCTGCAGGTTAACCATGGGTTATTTGTATATCTTTGCAACATGAAACTGAGGACAGAAAACCTTGTTAAAAGATACCGGACCCGCACAGTGGTAAAGGATGTTTCCTTTGAAGTGGAACAGGGTGAAATAGCCGGATTGCTGGGCCCTAACGGAGCCGGGAAAACCACTTCGTTTTATATGATTGTGGGCCTTATTCAGCCCAATTCAGGAAAAATATTCCTGGATGACGAAGAAATTACCTACGAACCGGTTTACCGGCGGGCTCAGAAAGGTATCGGGTACCTTTCGCAAGAGGCTTCGGTTTTCCGAAGGCTGAGCGTGGAAGACAACATCCGGGCTGTACTTGAAATGACAAAACTTTCTAAAGAAGAACAAAGGTTCCGCGTTGAATCACTGCTGAATGAATTCGGCCTTCAGAAAATCAGAAAGAGCCTTGGTATTCAGCTGTCAGGAGGTGAACGACGCCGAACCGAAATAGCCCGGGCACTTGCCCTGAAACCCAATTTCATTTTACTCGATGAGCCTTTCGCAGGAGTTGACCCAATTGCCGTGGAAGACATCCAGGAGATCGTATCGAAACTTAAGGATAAAAACATCGGGATTCTCATAACCGATCACAACGTACACGAAACCTTATCAATCACAGACCGTGCTTACCTGTTGTTTGAAGGGGAAATCCTGAAAGCAGGAACTGCCAAAGACCTTGCCGATGATGAACAGGTAAGAAGGGTGTACCTGGGCAAGAACTTCGAATTGAGGTAGCATCTGATGTTGTTTGCGGAACCGGCTGAATGTCTGCAGGTCTGCGGGTCTGCAGGTCTTCAGGTCTTCTTTTCTAAAAGTCTAACGGATTAATCTTTTAATCATCACATTTTCAAATCATCACATTTTCAAATTATCAAATTATCAAATTATCAAATTATCAAATTATCAAATTATCAAATT
>CAZLLD010000008.1:0-64364 GCA_964560225.1 uncultured Bacteroidales bacterium | reverse complement strand
ACAAGCTGGCTCAGCTGAAAGCGCAGGCCGAAAAAGTCTCAAAGGGTAAATCCGATGAGGAAAAGAAACGTCTTGCAGCAGAAAGTAAAGTCAGAGAAGCTAAAGCACAGGAAGTTGCGAAAAAGCTGAAAGCGCAGGCTGAAGAGTCAAAAGAAGCAGCTGAAGCTGAAGTAGCTGAAGAGGTTGCTGAGCCAGTTGCTGAAGTAGCTGAAAAAGCTGAAGAGGTTGCTGAGCCAGTTGCTGAAGTAACTGAAAAGGCTGAAGAGGCTGCTGAACCTGTTGCTGAAAAAGCAGAAGAAAGCACACCCGAAGAGAAACCGGCAGATTCAACAGAAGCTTAGCCAGTTACCTGTTCTTATTCCTGTTGGCCGGTCATCCTGTGGTAATTCATTATTAATTAAGATGAACTGTTTGGATGATTAATAGGGAGAATTGTTTGCTCCTGGGCAAATTCACCAGGCCGCATGGTACAAAAGGCACTTTGGTGCTTGGTAACAGGAATGTGATTGTGGAAGATATCAGAAAAGGGGAGTCAGTATTCGTTGAAATAGACGGGTTACTGGTCCCTTTTTTTATTGAAAGTTTTAAGGTTAGCTCTCAGGATGCCGCCCTGGTGAGCATTGAGGATGTTGATTCGGAAACAAGGGCAAAATCATTTGCCGGAGCTTTGGTTTATATACCTGAAAAGCAAGTGAGGACCAGGAAAAAGAACCATGACGAATTGCCCTCATTATCCGGGTTCACCGTTATAGATTCTCAGCTGGGAATCGTAGGTACCGCAGGAGAAATCAATCCCATTGTTAACAATCCGCTTTTAAGTGTCTTTTCAGAAGGCAGGGAATTCCTGATTCCGGCACACCCGGACATCATATTGGAAATCAACAGGAAGAAAAAGGAAATCCGAATTAATGCGCCTGAAGGTCTCTTTGACCTGTAAACGGGATTTTTCAGGAAATGTTCCCGTGCCTGTCAGGATCAATAATGGAGATGGACCATAATAATTATGGTTTTTTTTAGTTAGCATTGTAGAAAAATCGAATTCAGCATGCTGCTCAGAAAAGCTTTTACTTTAGGATTTTTATTTTTGCTTTTGCATTCCACCCTGCATGCACAAATATTTGCTCCCGCAGCCAGTGATTCTTTCAGCACCAATTATATTCCGGTAACCGGCAATGACAAGGTTTATGTATTTAACAGATCGGAATTCAAAGCAGCTATAAATGCATCTATATATGCTGCATCAGTCGACCGGCAAGCAGGATGGACCTTTCAATGGGCGGTATTCAGACATGCCGATTCGTCTTACCACAACATTCCAGGCAGTACCACAGGCGCATTTTCCAGCATTGACACCATTACAGTATCTTCGGGTTACCAGGTTAAAATTACCAAAGGAGCGGAGCAGGACACATTCAGGGTTTGGGTATTGGTTAATGATCTGAATCTGAGAATCACCAATAAGGATGCTGAAGGTAAACTGAAATTCGGTTATTATAAATGTAGTTCGCTCGATCTGCATGCGGATACAACAAGAATTCCTTTATACTATTACAATCCCGTTTCGGGAGCCAGAGTAAACGTGTCCAACAGTTTCAAAATCAGGTGGACAACCGACAATCCGGAAGCATCCAATCCGCCCAGTTCCCTTATAAGCCGGGTGAATAATCCACCCTATGCGGACACCTGGTACCGGTTAACCGTAACAGACCTTTATGGCCTTAGCAGGTCAGATTCGGTATTTTATGAATCGATTCAATCATTGGCATCCATGAGTACACCGAAGTACATCAGTTTAAGTGACACCATTGAATATCCGGGAAAGCATTACGGGAATTATTATAAAGATGATATTTTATCGGCCCCGGGTAAGTACCGTTTTGACCTTTCGGGTTCGAAAAATCTGTCTGCCTACATGATTCTCTTCGGTGACGGGGACACGCTGATTTCTTCCATTGATGATACACTTGTTGTGGTTCATGAATATCAGAGGCCCGGAACTTATAAAGTAGTGCTGACGACCTGGTCAGAAGAAAACTGTGCTGATTCGGTAGGTGCAACCGCTGAACTGAAAAACGCATTCGGATCGGGTCCGCTAAAGAATTTTTCGCTGCCAAATGTGTTTACACCCAATGCCGACAGCAGAAATGACCGGTTGATCATTGACGAGAATGTCAATGGCAGCGGTGGGAATGATGTCTTCAGGTCGGAAGATGTTTCTGTGTTGGTCATTGACATCGGTATATTTGACAGGTACGGCCACAGGGTTCACTCCTATGCGGGAAGTATCAGGGAATGGGAAGGATGGAACGGTTTGATCAGAGATTCCAACCGTCAGGCGCCCGAGGGAGTCTATTTTTATGTGATTACTTTACTGGATGCATACAATGATAAGGAATATCCGATAGGCGAAAAAGTCAAAAGAGGTTTTTTTCATCTTTACCGGGAGTAATCGGTTTTTTGTTGTAAATTAGCTTAAGCCTTTTCAGTTTTTCCCAGACAGGCTCGTAATCACCAGATTTACATTTGATTTTGACGGCAGGCTGCGGACCAAAGCATGCTGCAACTTCATGCCATTGAAAATGTAGTTTGAGCAGCATTATATCAATTCTTTTGATGTATTCGTCACTACTTTGAAACTCTTGGTCAAAAAAATCGTATATACATCCAAATTTAGTTATTCAGTAATTTATTAATAAACCAGATAGGACTTATACCAGGAATGATCCTGACTCACAGTTCATTGAGGATCGAATCTATCGGGCAAAGGATACAGGTATGAGGGGCACATTTACAAAACTACTAACCGTAACCACGTTAATCATAACCACGTTTTCGCTGCGGGTTGCCGGTCAGTGCGCACTGATCACCGATAATTTCAGCGGTCAAGTGACCAGCAGCGTTTGTGCCCCTGTTAGCCTGAATATGGATGTCAGGTATAAGTTCATGCTGCCCGTGGATCCCTCGCGTGTTCAGATACTGTATGTGTGGAATGATGGCACGGGTGCAACAACAACAGTGCCAGCTATTTCGCAGGGAGATACTGTATTCACGGCAACAGCCTCTCATTTATATCCGCCGGCAGATCAGTGTTCCTATACAGCCGAAGCCTATGTTATTTTTGATGGTCAACAATGTGTAAGCAGCAGCCGGCAGGAACAACAGTTCAGTGCCTGGGCACGCGATAATGAGAACGGCGCTGTTGTCATCACCGATCCTGTAGTAGCTCAGTTTTGTGAAGGAGAAGACATCATAGATGTTCGTTTTGAAGACAATTCCACCTTTAACTGCAACATCAACATTGAGCCAGACAAGCCTAACCGGATTACCCGCTGGGTTCAGTTCATATATGGAACAACATCCATTGGCGGTGACCGCATTCCCAATATTACCATACGTGATCCGCTTGGCAATGTTTTCCAGATGACCGATGCGGCCGGCAATTCTTTGCCCCCTGTTGCCGGACCTATAGTAGAAATACCAATACCTGCTGACGGACCAACAGAAATTTCATGGCCCATCAGTGCTCCGGCAGGCGGAATTGCTGGTGATATTTTCGAAATTACGCTGAGAAACTGGAATATTTGCAATCCATACGACCGGAATCCCTTTGATGCAATTCCCCCGTCCAATCCCATTGACGGGGATTTTCCGCCTATTACGACCACGGCATTGATTGAGATCATAACCACTCCTCCGGTAATTACCAATCCATCGCTTGAGTTTTGTGCCGGAAGTCCGATTTTACTTACACTGTCTACTTCAGGAGGTCAGGTGAACTGGTATACTGATTCGCTGCTTACCAATTACATCCATACGGGAAGTACCTTTGACCCAACCGGTTCGCCAACTTTCATAGACAATACGGTAAGCGGAATATATTCCTACTGGGTAACGGAAACCATTGGAGCCTGTGCCAGTGCGCCAAGTAAAATAACTTTCCAGATTTTCGATACACCTGCGCCAACGCCCAACGCCGGACCTGATGACGTTATTTGTGATGATGAATATACTTTACAGGGTAATACACCGGTAATTGGAGTGGGGCAATGGAGTACAACCTCCGGTGCCGTAATTAGCAATCCTTCTGATCCACAAAGTCAGGTTACGAATCTGGCTCCGGGTCCGAATTTGTTCAGGTGGACCATGACCAATGGTCCTTGCGTTGCCGTTGATGAAGTTATTATTACAAGTGACCTGCCGCCGGCTCCTGCAGCAGCGGGGATTGACCAGGCTTTTTGCGCCAATACCAGCACGGTATTGCATGCCCAGGTACCAACAAATGGTGGCATTGGAACCTGGACAGTGGCTTCAGGATCAGCTGTTTTCAGTGATATACACAATCCAACGGCTACCGCAACCTCCCTTGCCGGGGGAATTTCAGAACTGGTCTGGACGGTGAGAAGTCCGAACGGAGCCTGTCCGGTTACCCAAGATACGGTTCAGATACTGCGTGACCTGAGTCCGGGAACCGCAAATGCCGGACCTGACAGAGGCGTGTGCGATTCCATTGCCGTTAATATGGCAGCGCTTCCGGCAGAAAACGGAGGAACAGGCACCTGGAGTGTAATCAGCGTTGGCAGTATTATTGGCGATATTCATGATCCGCATACCCTGGTTTCAAATTTGTCATTTGGTTCAAATCAGTTACGCTGGAATGTTGTTAGCACATATGGAATATGCCCCGGAAGTTCTGATAATATAATCATCACGCGTGACGAAAATCCTGATCCTGCTTTTGCAGGTATGGACCAATTTTTGTGTAACTCGGTAACCTCTCCGCTCGGCGCAAACAGCCCTACAGTGGGCACCGGAACCTGGTATGTGGTGACCAATCCTTCAGCTGTGCCCCCGGTATTCAATCCCGATATGCACAACCCGAATGTTACAGTTGAAATTCTGCCCGGCAACGAAGGGTTGTATGAGTTTGCCTGGACCATTGTCAATGCCAGTTGCAGAACCTCAGATACCATTATAGTTGATTTTGGTATGCCGGTTCCGCCTGCCAATGCGGGCATTGACGATTCGATATGCGGCGTATCAGTTGTACTACAGGCAAACAATCCCGGTATTGGTACCGGAACCTGGCGAAAATTAACCGGAGCAGGAAGTGTGACTTTCAATCCCAATGAGCATGCCCGTAATGTAGTGGCTGAGATATCAGCAGGTGATGAGGGTTATTACACTTTTGAATGGCGCATAACAAGCGGATCTTGTCCTCCGACTTCCGATACGGTTGGGATACTTTTCAAACCGATGCCTGGTGTACCTTCGGCCAATGATGAGGAACGTTGCGGTCCGGGTTCATTATTACTTACTTCAACCTTAGGCGCAAACGGAGACGTCAACCGTTGGTATGAGAATTCCTCAGGCGGACCCGTGTTGGTTCAATCGAGTAATTTCACCACTCCGGTGCTTGCATCAAGCGCTGAATACTGGGTTGCCAGTTACAACTATTCAACAGGATGCGAAAGTTACCGCAGAAGTGTTGATGCAAACATTTTTTCCGTTCCTGATGTTCCTGTTGTCACAGATATCCAGCATTGTGGCAGTGCAAGCATTCAAATTCCGGCTGTTGTGGGAAATGATGGAACCACCAACCGGTGGTATGATGCCCCGGTTGCAGGAAATATGCTGGCTCAGGCCGATACCTTTACAACACCCCTGCTATCGGGTCCGGTTGATTATTGGGTAAGTAGTTACCATGAGATTACCGGATGCGAAGGTAATCGTGTACCTGTACATATTCAGATTGATCCGATACCTGACATGCCGGGGGCTTCCGACACATCCCGTTGTGGTTCGGGTACTATGCTGATTCATTCAACAATAGGGAATAACGGAACCGGCAATCGTTGGTACGATGCTGCAACGGGAGGTATTTTGCTGGATACGGCGCTGAATTACCAGACTCCTTATCTGACCGGGTCCACTGCTTACTGGGTTTCTACGGTGAATAGCACTACCGGTTGTGTAAGTCCGCGACAAAGAGTTATGGCCAATATTTATCCTATTCCCGATTTTCCGGATGCAGATGATGTAACCCAATGCGGTGAAGATACCTTGCTGTTGCATTCAACACCCGGAT
This sequence comes from uncultured Bacteroidales bacterium, assembly GCA_964560225.1. Lineage (GTDB taxonomy): Bacteria > Bacteroidota > Bacteroidia > Bacteroidales > UBA10428 > UBA5072. The sequence goes on along the minus strand of CAZLLD010000008.1, from coordinate 58,279 downwards.
TAAACGGCACGGTCAGCCGGTGGTACGACAGTATTGCCGGAGGCAGCATCCTTTACCAGGGCAATGATTTCACCACAGAATATTTGAATAGTACAAGAAGGTATTATGTTTCAAGCTACAATGAGACCACCCGTTGTGAAAGCAGCAGGGCTGAAGTGATAGCTGCAATACTACCATTACCTCCTGCCATAACTATAACAGGTCCTGAAATAGTGGGAATCAATCAGACCAATGTGATTTATTCCGTTAATTTTCAGCCCGGGTCGAATTACACCTGGAACATACCTCCCGGGATGCGTCAATTGCTGGTGAACCAGAATTTTGTGATTGTTGAATTTCCCAACCTGGGGAATTACAATCTTTCGGTAGTTGAAACCAACAGTTTGGGCTGTAGCGGTCCACCTGCCTATAAACCTATTGAGGTAAAAGATGAGGTAATTATATTGAATATCAATACAACTCATGAAAGGGCATGTGTCGGATCTGACTTGCAACTATCCGTAACACCAGTCGGCGGAACACCTTCCTATACTTTTACCTGGGGAGGAGATACACAGTATCTCAGTGCAGTGAATAGCTCAAACCCGGTATTTTCCTCACCTGATCCGGGAAATTACATGCTTACAATTACTGTAAATGACATCAATTCCAATGAGGCATCCGATACCATTTGGGTTACTGTTTACCCCAATCCGGTTGTTCATATTCTGGTTGCTGATACCATGGTATGTTCCGGCAGTAACCTGTCATTGGATGCTTCAGTCACCGGGGGGTCCGGAAATTATGTTTCCTATACATGGAGTGGCGAAACCACACCTTTATCGGCGCCGGATATTCGCAACCCAATATTCAATTCATACCTCCGGGGCATTTATGACATGAAGTTACGGGTTGAAGATGATCATGGATGCCAGGCGGTGGATTCCATAAGCATTCTGAATGACGCTCCGCAGGCTGCATTTATTTCCGATGCAGATCCCGGATGCAGCCCGATTCAGGTTAATTTCACCAATCAGTCGGATAACGCAGTGAATTATAACTGGGAATTCGGAGATGGCAGCGGCAGTTCATTGGAGAACCCGGTTCATGTATTCACCAATACGTCCAATTCGGTGCAGTATTTTAATGTAAGACTAACTGCAATTAGCTCAAACAACTGCATACACAGTACCAATGAATATATAACCGTTTATCCCAATCCGAAACTTGGCATTACCACTTACCCTGAAAAAGCCTGTGCCCCGGCTGACATTCTGCTCTCATCAACTCCTGGAGGCAGAAGTTATTATTGGAATTTCGGAGATGGAAATGCAGCATCGGGGGATTTCAACATCATGCACACATTTGAAAATAATACGGATCATGACACTGTTTTCATGGTTGAGATTGTTTCCACATCTTATTTTGGATGCCTGGATACCGGATATACCAGTATTACGGTTCATCCTTCACCTGAAGCTTCATTTTATGCAGATCCTGCTTACCAGATGATTCCTGACCGTACGGTGACCCTGGTTAATACAACTGAACCGGGGAACTGGACCTATCAATGGCGGTTCGGCGATGACAGCACGTCGGCATTGCGCGATCCGGAGTCACATGTTTATGCCGGCCCCGACGATTATCTGATATACCTTGTGGTAAAAGGTGAACATTGTTCCGACAGTACCTGGGCAAGTGTTGAAATAGTTCCCCATCCGCCGGTTGCAGCATTCAAACCTGTTGAGCCGGGCTGTATGCCGCTGACGATTCAGTTTGAAAATACCTCAGCTTATTCAACTTCATACTTGTGGGAATTTGGCGACGGGGCAGTTTCCAACAAGCCCAATCCGGAATATACCTATTATGAATGGGGCACCTATAAAATAAAACTCACAGCCTGGGGTGAGGATGGCAGCATGGATTCATACAGCACAACAAACGATGTATATGTACTTCCCAATGCCTATTTTGATATTGCGCCACGTACGGTTTATGTAAACGAAGAGGCAGTGCACTTCTTCAACCAGTCGGATAATGGCGATTATCCAGAGGAAGGCAATATTTACCTGTGGGATTTTGGTGACGGAACCGGCTCGGAAGAAATGAACCCGGTACATGTTTACAAGAAGGATGGCAATTATGACGTGACTTTAAATGTATGGACCGATAAGGGTTGTTACGACCTGTATGAATACAGCACCGCAGTATTGGTGAGACCTACAGGGAAGATTCTTTTCCCCAATGTGTTCAGCCCTGCCGCCCAGTTTGAAGAAAACAAAACATTCAAACCGGCTATTCTCGACTTTGTAGATGAGTATCACCTGATGGTATTCAATCGCTGGGGTGAACTGATTTTCGAAAGCTTTGACCAGGAAGTTGGCTGGGATGGTATTGTTGACGGACAGATTGCCAAGGAGGATGTTTACATCTGGAAGGTAGAAGGCAAGTATGAAAACGGGCAGGCATTTGTTGAAACAGGAGATGTTACTTTATTGCGATAATGGAGTATGTTAAGAAAAGGAATCATCATATTGTTTCTGGTGTCATTTTCATACAGGGCATTTCCTCAGGATCCGCAATTCTCGCAATTCTTTTCAAATTATTTGTATTTGGCACCATCCTTTGCCGGACTCACTGATAAAAACAGGGTGGCTTTTAATTACCGCAATCAATGGCCTGAAATCAGGCATGGGTATCAGACCTATTCAGTTTCTTTCGATAAATTTATTGAAAAATTCAGCAGCGGTATTGGCGTGCTGGCTTACCAGGATGTGGCAGGTTCAGGCCGGATGAGAACCACCAGCCTGGGAATTCAGTATTCATTCGATTTCAATATAACAGAAACATGGCATGCCCGACCGGGTCTTCATTTCAATTATACCGAGCGGGGAATCGATTTTGACAGATTGGTGTGGGCTGACCAGTTTAATGCTTCGGGATCATCGGTAGTAATTGCGCCACAAACAAACGAAACCAGGACACTGGAAGAAGCTGGTGATATTGATTTTTCGGCATCACTGCTCACATATTCCGACAAGTTTTGGTTGGGAGCCTCAGTGGATCACCTGTTGAAACCCAACCAGTCATTGTACTTATATGAAGGAGATGAAGAGAATCAGGCCAAGATCCCCTTGAAGTATTCAGCTTTTGGAGGCGTTAAATTTGTGCGACCGGAAAAACTGCTGAGACCAATACCAACCAGCATACAACTGGCATTCCTGTACAAGCAACAGGCTCAGTTCAGGCAACTCGATCTGGGTTTTTACTGGTTTCACAGTCCGGTTGTATTTGGCTTGTGGTACAGGGGAATTCCGCTTTACAAAGAGGTGTTCAACCGGGATGCATTCACATTACTTGTTGGTATTAAAACCGGCGACCTCAATATTGGATACAGCTATGATTTTACCATTTCACGGCTTATTACCAATACAGGTGGCTCACACGAAGTTTCCGTTAGCTATGTGTTCAAGACCAGACCCATAAAGCATAAAGTCAGAATGGTTCCATGCCCTGAATTCTAAGGCAATTGAAATTATTCACCAACCAAAATCGTTCAAGAGTTATCTTGTCTGAAGCATAAAAGTTACATGCCGAGGACGCTGTATACCGGTTTTTTTAAACCGGTTGATGATATCGTTTGCCTTATTCTCGTAAAAGTAGTAATAACTTGAGCCCTTCAGAAGCTTTACATTGTTTTTCAGTCGTGTTGCCATGACAGCCATTTCCTCTTCATTCATGATATCTGCATCATCTTCTTCGTGAATGAAATAATCCAGCAGTTGAAAATGGTCATTTTTAATAATGTTCAGTAATTCTTTCAAATTAAAGGGCTCACGATGAAACCTGCCTTGCTGGTTATCAGTATCGGCAATGAAGCGGTGGTAAAGCATATAGGTTTCCTGCGCCTCGTGATAACTCTCATTGAGCATTTCATTAATGACCATCAATCCATGGTGCTTGCATACCCTGGTTGTTTCATTGAAAAGGTGTTGCAACTTTTCAATGTGGTGCAGTGTATTTGACATGGTGATCGTGTCAAAGTAATGATCTGTAAAGGGCATATTCAGGGCAGAGGCCAGAACAAGGATTACGGGAGAATTCGAAAACAAATTGCCGGCCTGCTTCAGTGCTTCTGGATCAACATCAATACCAGCAGCACTTTGCCAGGACCGGAACGAACCGATTGCAAATTTGAGGAAATCACCTCTTCCTACCGCCACATCCAGCAGCAATCCGGCATCATATCCGGAAATCCTGCCTTTCAGCGTTGACATGTTTTCATAGTTCATAGGCACACTTGCTCATTAAGAATAAATTTAGCCCTAATTATTGTGGATAACAAGGGTTTTTGTCATCAGCAAGTGAGGGTCGGCAGATAAATAATCACCGTGGATTTCAGAATGCGGCAATCAGCAGGTCAATATTCTTGGAAGGAATGCCGAACTGGTTTCCCAGGTTTTCGTTGGTAAGAATGCCGTTATAAATGTAAACGCTGTTTCTGACTCCAAGATTGGCTTTGAGAAAAGGTTTAAATCCTCCTGAGTTGCCAACAGTAACCAGAATGGGTGACAGGATATTGCTAAGAGCAATGGATGATGTGCGGGCCACCCGGGAAGGCAGGTTGGGAACGCTGAAATGGATTACGTTGTGTTTGGTGTACACTGCATCCTGGAGAGTTCTGTATTCACTTGTTTCAATACACCCGCCCTGGTCAATGCTCAGGTCAATGATCACCGATCCCTTCTTCATTTCTTTCACCATGTCTTCGGTAATGAAGTAACGCGGACCGGTATCCCAAAGGTTCAGGGCCCCGATTACCACATCGGCAGATTTAAGCGTACGACGCAATACTTTTGGATGGAATATGGAAGTATGGATTCGCTGTCCGAGATTGCGCTGCAGGTCTTCCAGGTGTTGTGGTGAATTATCAAAAACCTTGACCAAAGCTCCAAGTCCCAAAGCCGCCCTGGCAGCAAATTCTGCAACTGTATCGGCGCCGATGATCACCACTTCGGTAGGGGTGATACCTGAAACACCTCCGAGCAAAACACCTTTCCCGCCTGTTTGGTTGCTCAGCAGTTCCGCGGCAATATTGATGGCAGAAATACCAGAAATGGCACTCATCGACTGAATAACAGGGTAGATGTCATGTTCATCCCTGATCTGGTCAATGGCAAATGCCGTACATTTTTTGTCCATCAAGCCCCTGATGTATTCTTCCGTTTGATGACTGAAATGAACGGATGAGAGGATCACCTGGTTGCCTTTTAACAATTCAATATCCTTAATATCAGGTGGAGATACTTTAAGGATGATATCTGCATTAAGAACCTGTTTCCGGTTATCGATGATGAATGCCCCGCATTCGGAATAGTCCGTGTCATTATACCTGGCGCCTTCACCAGCCTTGGTTTCGAGAAGAACTTCATGGCCATTGTCAACCAATACTTCAACCGCCTCAGGAGTTAGTGAAACTCTCTGTTCAATTTGCTGCCGCTCTCGGGGGATGCCAATAGTCAGCTTTTTATGCTTCTTCCCCATGGCAAGCATTTCTTCCTGAGGCAGTAAACCACCGTACATTAACGGATTACTTGCCGGTTCCGGGCGATGTTCAACCATGATGATCGGGATTAGTTAAGCAAATGATCTAAATTAGTATAAAATCAACAAACAGTCAAATTTTTCGATGATTAAAGTTCAATGTGAATCATCCTTTTTGAAGGATCTGTTTCTTCAATTCTAACTTTGACGCAGGAATCGGGCAACAATTCCTCTGCTTTTTCAGCCCATTCAATAAAAACGTAATGATTGCTGTAAAAATACTCTTCATAACCCAGATCAAACAACTCATCTATGGATTCAATCCTGTAAAGGTCAAAGTGGTAAAGGATTTCCCCGGTAGCGGTTTTATATTCATTAACCAGGGAGAAAGTAGGGCTGGTGATTACATCAACTGCCCCCAATTCTTTACAGATTGCCTTTATCATCGTTGTTTTACCCGAACCCATATTTCCATAAAAGGCAAATCTTCTAAACCCCCTGGTGGCAGTAACAAAACTTTGAGCAGCCATGCCTAGCTCCTCCAGCGATTTTATTTCAATGGTTTTCATAGCAAAGGAATGGACCTATTTTGGCTGCATGGTAACAACAGGAATCAGCATTTCTTCCATGGAAATTCCGCCATGCTGGAATGTATTCCGGTAATAGTTAACATAATAGTTGTAATTGTTTGGGTAAGCAAGGAAATCAGAATTTGTGGCAAATATATAACTTGAACTCACATCCACTTTGGGAAGATGGGCCACATATGGATCCCTGATCTCAAACACTTCCCTGGGATTGTAATTCAGGTTTTTACCCATTTTATAACGCAGGTTGGTGGTAGTTTTTCGGTCACCTACAACTTTGACCGGATTATTAACCCTGATGGAGCCATGGTCGGTGGTAAAAACCACAGTAATTTTATTTTCTGCCATTTGCCGGATCATGTCGAGCAACTGGGAATGCTGAAACCACGATAAGATAAGCGAGCGATAAGCCGTATCGTTGCCGGCCAGTTCCCGTATCATTTCAACTTCGGTATTCGCATGAGAAAGCAGGTCAATGAAATTGTATACAATTACGGTCAAGTCGTATTCAAGCAGATTGGCAAAATTATCAACAATCTTTTTTCCGCTTCTGGTATGGGTGATCTTTTCATAATACACCCTGTAATTCTTTCCAAACCTGGATATCTGTTTCATAAGCAGTGATTCCTCATTCATGTTTTTACTGCCTTCGTCTTCATCGTCTGACCACAAATCGGGATTAATCGATGCGATTTCACGCGGCATCAGGCCTGCAAACATGGCATTTCGGGCGTACTGCGTAGATGTTGGCAGGATACTGCAAAACAGCGAATCATCGGCCAGGGTATAATATTCAGATATGATGGGACTTAACACCCGCCACTGGTCAAGCCTGAGATTATCGATCAGGATTACAAACACTTTTTTTTTCTGATCGAGCAAAGGGAATACCTTCTCTTTAAATACAGCAGGAGACAGTAACGGTTTGTTGACATTTTTTTCTGAAAACCAGGAAAGGTAGTTGTTCCTGATAAAGCGGCTGAAGCCATTTCCGGCGTCGGTTTTCTGCATGCTGAAAACCTGAAACATACTCTGGTCATCGGAACGTTCCAACTCAAGTTCCCAATAAACCAAACGGCGGTAAATATTCTCCCAGTCAGCAAAGCTCCTGGCCATGTTAATTTGTTCACCAATATTTCTGAATTCAGCCTGGTACGCTGATGTGGTTTCCCGGGTAATCAGCTTTTTTGTATCCAGGTTCTTTTTAATTGAGAGCAGGATCTGGTTTGGATTGACAGGTTTAATCAGGTAATCAGCTATTTTTGACCCGATGGCTGTTTCCATGATGTGTTCCTCTTCATTTTTTGTGATCATCACCACCGGTAGCGTGGAATTCAGAAGTCTGATTTTATTGAGGGTCTCAATTCCGCTCAAGCCGGGCATATTCTCATCGAGCAGTACCAGGTCAAAATGCTGTGATTGAACAAAATCAATTGCATCATGACCATTGGTGGCAATTTCTACAAGATAACCTTTCTCCTGAAGAAACAGGATATGTGGCTTCAGCAGATCGATTTCATCATCGGTCCAGAGTATTTTAATCTTCTTTGAGTCAGGGGTCATCGATAATGTTCATTAAAAAATTTCAGGTAGCGGTCTGCAGATTTATCTTCAAGCAAGGTTTTCAGATTGGGCAAAGAAATGGCTAAAGAAGTCAGTTGAATTCCGGGTATATCTTTATCAATAGCTTCAGAATGGCTAATGGTATTCAGGTATTGCATAACCTGATCGCGATCAGTGAAATTTTTAACGGTGATCAGGGATTGTGTCTTATTCAGGTCAACAACCTCAACAATCAGATTGAGCTTGTCATAAGCATCCAGGTTGAAGTTAATCATGTTGAAAACAAGCTGATTGGTATTGATCCTTTTATCCAGCAAAAAAGCAAAATAGTGTGTGGTATCAGGTGTTGGCTGGTACAACTTCTGGCTTATTTTTAGCTCTTCGGCTTCTTTAAGTTCAGGGTGTTCCTGATCCATATAACTGATCAGGGTGCCGGCGTCAGTGGCAATATCCGTTCCGGGATATTTGGCAGCAATATCAGTCAGTTTTTGTCTGAAGGTAATTCTGTCAAGACTCCTGGCCTGAGCAAGCAAGCCCAGGTAATCAAAACGCGAAAAGAGGACATGGTCGGGATAGGTCCTTTTTGCGTATTCTGATCGTGCTATTACTTCATTGTAATTTTCCTCAAGGTAGAAACTATAGGTTTTTTCATAGTACTGCCGTACAGCCATGTCTTCTTTCTCAAGTTCTTTGAAGTATTCCGGGTTGGTGAGTACCCTGGCATACATGCTTTCAGGGAATTGCCGGATGATGTTATTTTTATAAAGATCTGCCAGTGCCTGGTTGTTTTGATCCCTGGCCATTACATAAAGATTATAATAGGTTGCCAGCAAATAACTTGATGAGGGAAAACGTTTGATCAGTTCTTTAAACGATTCGGTAGCTTTTTCATAATCTTTCAGTTCATCTTTATAAATGATTCCCATGTTGTACAGCCCAAGTTCAGCCCGTTGATGCGTGGCATTAACAGCAGAGTCGGTGGTGGGGATTCCGGAGAGATAATATTCGCGGGATGTTTTTCTGAAAGCATCGGCACCAGATGAAGAAATTGCTGCATCAGTATCTTCCTCCTCCTGGTTAACCGGAGTATAGCTTACCATCGCTTTAGAAGCACGTTGCCAATGGTCTTCAAGTTTGCGATTCCCCCATCTTAATTTAAATTCCCGGTACCCCAAATTCTTGGCAGCATCGTTGTAAAAATACCATTGTGCTCCTGTTCCTAAGGATTTTTGATCGGAGATATTGCGCCTGGCAGTTTCATTACCAAATTGCTGATCAAGCTGCTGCTCCTGGGCTTTCAGTCGGGCTTCTTCTGCTTTCTTCCTTTCATCCTCAATCATTCCGGTAATACGTCTATTTAATTCATCTGCAGGCAGTTTGGCAAGCAGCAGCACACTATCGGCTAATTTTACCGCGTTGATTTCTGTAACCAGGCGTGTGAGGCTTTTTGATTTTGTAAACAGGGTGTTGTATCCCGGATAATCAGCATCAATATTGGATAGAGCACTGTCATAATATGCCTGTGCATTCGGATAATCAGGCCTGGAATAATAAATGTTTGCCATGGTGATATAGGAGCGTGCCTTCTGCGGCTCATTGCCCTTGTTGACTTCGACTGACCGGGTATAGTATTCAAGTGCTTTTTCTTCGTCTCCCTCTTTGATGGCAAGGTTACCCAGGGCATAATAGATCTGGTCCTGATAGTCTATATTTTTGTCGTCATGCAGCATTTTGTTCAATTCATCTTCAATATCCTGTCCCTTACCAAATCCTTTTTCATAAGCCAGTGCCATGTTAATATGAGCATTGAAAGCCATATCATAAACCGGGTTCATTTGAATGACCTGATGATAGCATTCCGAAGCGTGTTTCAGGTCACCTGTCTTTTCATAAAGCTGGGCAAGAATATAAAGATATCTGGTGCGGGTTTTCTTTCGCTTTTCAACATTAATGGCTTTTTCCAGATAACTAATCGTTTTTGCATAATCCTTTTGCCTTAAGCAAAAATCTGCATAGGTGGGATACAGATCGGGGAGCAATTTTTTTGGCAGCGCTTCATGATTCAATAACATGGCAAGCAGCTCTGATGCATTAATGTTTTGACCGGTTTGTATGGCCAAGCGTGCGAGCCATAACTGGGCATAAAACACATTCGGATCATTCTTGAAATCGTTGACGACCTTTTTTAAGGCCTCTGAAGCCTGGTCGTATTCAAGCTTGTAAAAATGCGCCTTACCCATGAGTAAATAAGCATCATCAACAAATGCATTGTATTCTTTCTTGCTGAAAAAGGCCCGCTGTTCTTCGGTGAGGTTCTTCTTATCCTTCACCTTGGGTTTGGCAGTAATAGAGTGCAATGTAATCAGCTTGGCGCATTTTTTGATGGCTCTGTCCATATCTGAACTGGCGGCAGCAACAGCATCTTTCCCGGAATAAATGAAAATCGGAAGTATTTCGGAATAATCATCTGAAAATTCTTTTTCAATTTTTTCAAGGCCTTTATTATAGCTTTCCTGGCCATTGAAAAGTACATTGTATTTGGCGGTGAGATTATGGTAGGCACGCGATAAGCCTGTATTCTTCTGTGCGCTGCATCCCCAAAGCAAAACTAAAAGTATGGAACCGGCAATATAACTAAAAGCTCTATTCAATGTCTTCAATTTTTGATCAGATGGAAACGGCAATACTCATGGGAAACATATTTGCCAACAGTAAAGCTAACTTTAATTCTGTTGTTTTATTTCCTTGCGACAAATTTATTTATTGTAGAACAAAGAAAAAAACTAACGCACTTTCTGTGGTTTATTGCTGCAATTTGGTATAGGCAAGGGATATCACGCTCACTGAAACATTGCATGTGGCCAGGATCGAACCGGCGCATGCTTCAATAGTTGCTCCCGTGGTGATTACATCGTCAACCAGTAATATGTGTTTGTTGTTCAGGGCTTCAACATCCTGAACCTGGAAGGTATCTTTCACATTCAACCACCGGTCGAAACGGTTCTTTCGTGTTTGTGTTGATGTTCTCATTTTCCGGGTAATCAGGTTGTTTCTGACCGGGATATTCAATACCTGCGATACACCTTCGGCAATCAATTCGCTCTGGTTATAGCCTCTTTTGCGTTGTTTTGCAGGATGCAACGGAACCGGAATGATTATGTCGGTCTGTGAAAAAGGCGTATCCATGAGCTCAAGTCCGAATAACCTGCCCATCTCCTGACCAACTGCGCGTTGGTCCTTGTATTTAAGCTCATGCAGGATTTTTCGGTAAATACTGTCTTTATTGAAAAAAATAAACGAAGTAGCATTACAGAGTAGCACGCGTCCCCAAAACAATCTGGCCACTTCATTGTCAGGATTGTTGTGAAATCGCGTGCGTGGCAATTCCGCAAAGCATGAAAGGCAAAGGACTTTTTCATTATTCAGCAAAATATTTCCACAGGCTGCACAGGTCCTGGGATATATCAGATATAGCAAACCACTGCCCAATTGCTTCAACATAATCACCGAAATAGAGAAGACTGGCCGATCACAAGTCAGAAATTTTTATCTCATAACTGATATCAATCCCTTTCTTAAGTGTAGCACTGACACCACAATATTTTTCCTGTGAAAGTTCAATGGCGTGTTTTAACTTATCTACAGGGAGGTTCTTCCCTGAGAACTCATAAACCAGATGAATGGCGGTGAACTGTTTTGGGTGTTCATCTGTTAAATGTCCTTCAGTTCTTATATTGAATCCGGCAACTTCCACTTTCATCTTTTTCAATATGGAAATTACATCCATTCCGGTGCAGCCTGCCAATGAAGCCATAAGCAATGGTTTTGGCCTGGGTCCCAGATTTTTTCCACCCACTGCAGGTGCAGCATCGAATAATATTCGGTGTTCATCAATATTGGCTTCAAAAGCCATGTCACCAGCCCACTTAACATTAATTACATCTTTCATTTTTTTTGTTTAATTTGGTAACTTTATTGTAAAAATAGTCAATTTCGCAGCGTCATTATATCCTTATGAAAAATCAGGCACCATCACCCAGAAAGGAATGTTTCATTGACACTTCCTCAATATTCAGGCATCTTACTCCGGAAGAGCTGGCCAGTATACCTATTGACCAGGAACCCGACACCTATAAGCGGGGTACAATCATATACTCGGAAGGCAGCAGAATTAATGGTTTCTACTGCGTTCAGAAAGGAATAATAAAAATTTTTAAAACAGGGTTTGATGGCAAGGAGCAGATTATCCGGTTTGCCAAAAAGGGTGACATTATGGGGTTCAGGTCAACAATAACCCGCGAAAGGGCTTGTACTTCAGCAAAAGTTCTGGAAGATGCCCTTATTTGTTTTGTTCATGCTGAGACAGTACTTGAATTTGTTAAGAATAACGGGAGTTTTGCCCTTGAGCTTTTGCAAATTGCTTGTAAGGAGTTGGGCGAGGCAAATGACTATATCACCGACATTGCCCAGAAAACAGTGCGCGAAAGGCTGGCGGAGGTGTTGATTCACCTGCGTAAGGACTTTGACCTCGATGGTGAAAAATACCTTCAGATTACCCTAACCCGCGAAGAACTGGCCAACATGGTGGGAACTGCTACGGAATCGGTTATCAGGCTGCTTTCGGAGTTCAAGCAGGACGGACTGATTGAATTACACGGACGCAGAATCAAGATGCTGGACGAAAAATCACTTTACAAGATTGGCAACCTGAATGATTAAGGATTCATGGATTGGCATGCCATACTTTTTGCATTCGGACTAACTCTTTTTGCAGGGCTTGCCACAGGAGTTGGCAGTGCCATCGCTTTTTTTGCCCGAACAACAAACACACGCTTTCTCTCTGTGTCCCTGGGATTTTCAGCAGGGGTGATGATTTATGTTTCTTTGATTGAAATATTTGCAAAAGCCAAATTATCATTGACTGAGGTTTTGGGTGATGTCACCGGGTATTGGGTAACAGTCGGATCCTTTTTTGCGGGCATTCTCCTGATAGCCATTATTGACCGGCTGGTACCGGAAATGGAAAACCCGCATGAATTAAAGCGTATTGAGGAGGCGGAACACCCTTCAGAAGCCTTTAAGAAAAAGAAGCTGCTGCGTATGGGGTTGTTTTCTGCCCTGGCCATCGGTATTCATAATTTTCCGGAAGGATTGGCCACCTTTACTGCGGCCCTTAAGGAACCTGCACTTGGAATAGCCATAGCTGTAGCCATTGCCATTCACAATATTCCGGAAGGTATCGCTGTTTCTGTTCCGGTTTATTATGCTACCGGAAACAAAAAAAAGGCTTTCTGGCTGTCTTTTCTATCGGGCCTTGCCGAACCTGTCGGCGGAATTATCGGGTTTCTTATCCTGCTCCCTTTTCTCAATGATGTTATCTTTGGCGTTTTGTTTGCTGCGGTAGCAGGTATTATGGTATTTATTTCGATTGATGAATTGTTGCCTGCCGCACGGGAGTATGGCAAAGCCCATTTATCAATATACGGTGTAATCGGAGGCATGATTGTGATGGCTGTCAGCCTCCTGTTGTTCGCATAAAACTGGGTTGTATATAATTAATAATTGATTTGAACTGGTGACACGGGAACAGGAAATACAAAAAGCTTCATGGGTGGGCATTATCGGTAACGCTTGTTTGTCATTCATTAAAATAACAGCAGGAATGATATCCGGAAGCCTGGCGGTTGTGGCCGATGGAGTAGACTCCTCAAGTGATGTCATTACCTCGGTTATCACACTGATCACTGCCCGGATCCTTACCCGGCCACCCAACAAAAAATATCCTTACGGCTACGACAAGGCCGATACCATTGCCACAAAACTGCTGTCATTTATTATTTTCTTTGCTGGAGCGCAACTGTTTATTTCTACGGTTAAAAAATTAATCTCAGGAGGAAGTACTGAAATCCCTACCAAACTGGCTGTTATCATAACCATTATCTCAATTGCCGGTAAATTGCTGTTGGCCTGGCATCAGACCAGGGTTGGTAAAAAAACCGACAGTTCCATGCTGATTGCCAATGGTAAGAATATGAGAAATGATATCCTGATTTCAAGTTCAGTATTAACAAGCCTTATTTTCATCTATGTTTTTAAAATGCCCGTATTGGATACCATTTTTGCTTTGATGGTAAGCTTGTGGGTACTTTGGGTGGCATTTAAAATATTCAGGGAAACAAGCTTCGAGCTTATGGATGGGACCAAGGATTGTACTATTTATGAGAAGATATTTGATGCTATTGATGCAGTTGAAGGAGCGCATCATCCGCACCGGGTGAGGGCCCGGAATATGGGACATAAAATTATGATAGCCATTGACCTGGAGGTTGACGGCGACCTTTCACTCCGCGAGGCTCATGAAATTGCGCACCAGGTTGAAGAATCAATCAAATCGAGAATTGACAATGTTTTTGATGTAACCATTCATGTTGAGCCACTGGGCGACCAAAAAGCGGAGAAATCATTGGGAGTCACCAAGTCCAGTTTATAAATACCTGCTTCATTATTTCAGCACTAATAAAAACTTTCATACCTTTTGCAAATATTCTTCAAGCATGGCAGGAAAAAAACAACGCAATAAAAAACCGGGTATCAATAAAAAAGAATTATCGAACAGCATACTGGCCGTTTTCTCAGCGCATCCGAAGAAAACTCTTAATTATAAGCAGCTGGCCGGTTCCCTGCTCATCACAGACCCTGCCGAAAAGAGACTGATCACCGAGATTCTTTATGAATTAAAGGAGAAGGGTACGCTTGATGAAACCTCAACGGGCAAATTCAGGCTTAAGGCAACAGGCGGAACCGTTATTGGAACTGTGGATATGGCCAGAGGGGGCTACGGTTATGTAGTTTCCGATACGCTGAAAGATGATGTTTTTATTTCACAGAATAACCTGAATCATGCACTCAACGGTGATACTGTAAAAGTTTTGGTCTATGCACACAAAAAGACCAGGGGACTCGAGGGCGAGGTTGTTGAAATTATTGAACGTGCGCGTGAAACATTTGTAGGTACTGTTGAAATGGCAGGTAAATTTGCTTTTCTCGTTCCCGACAGCCGGCAAATGCCTTTTGATTTGTTCATACCGCTGGATAAACTCAATGGTGCCCGCCAGGGTCAGAAAGCCATTGCAAAATTAACAGAATGGCCGAGAAATGCGAAAAATCCTTTTGGTGAGGTTGTTGAAATCCTGGGAAACCAGGGTGACAACGACACTGAAATGCATGCCATCCTGGCTGAATTTGGACTTCCGTTCAAATTTCAGGAGGAGGTTGAAGAAGAAGCTGCCCGGATTAATGACCGGATTACCGCAACGGATTATAAAGTACGCCGGGATTTCAGACCGGTACCCACATTTACCATTGACCCCGATGATGCAAAAGATTATGATGATGCTTTGTCCATTCAACCCCTGTCTGATGGAAAATGGGAAGTGGGAGTTCATATTGCCGATGTCACACATTATGTGAGTCCTGAAACCATCATTGATGAAGAAGCGTTGCAAAGAGGTACGTCGGTATATCTTGTAGACCGGGTTGTGCCCATGCTACCGGAAAGGCTTTCGAATTTTATCTGTTCATTGCGGCCCAATGAAGATAAGCTTTGTTTTTCTGCTGTTTTTGTTATGAATGATGAAGCGAACGTCCTGGATACCTGGTTCGGTCGTACAGTCATTAAATCCGACAGACGCTTTACATACAGGGAGGCACAACAGATCATCGATTCAGGCGAGGGAGATTTGAACCGTGAAGTACTCAAACTGAATGAACTGGCAAGAATACTGCGGGAACAGCGGTTTAAAAACGGAGCAGTCGCTTTTGAAAGGGAAGAGGTTAAGATTGAAGTGGATGAAAAAGGAAAGCCGGTCAGAATAGTTGCCAGGGAGCACGGCTTGTCCAACGAACTGATAGAAGAATTCATGTTGCTTGCGAATAAGCATGTGGCTGAACATATAGGCAAAACAAAAGACAAGTCCGAAAAGAAGACCTTCGTATACCGGGTACACGACAGGCCTGACAATGAGAAACTCCAGAAGTTTTCTCATTTCATCAAACGTTTTGGCTACAAATTGTCATTGAAATCAGGCAGGGATACTGCTTTGTCATTGAACAGACTCCTGGATGATGTAAGAGGAACCCGGGAGCAGGATATTGTGGAAAACCTGGCACTTCGGGCAATGGCAAAGGCCATCTATACAACTGACAATATCGGACATTACGGGCTTGCTTTTGATTACTATACCCATTTCACTTCTCCTATTCGCAGGTATCCCGATATGCTGGTTCACCGGCTTCTGGCTGATTACTTGTCCGGTGCTTCTTCGAGAAACCAGAAAAAATATGAGAAAATGTGCCGTCATGCTTCAAAAATGGAAGTACTGGCTATGGAAGCGGAGAGAGCTTCCATAAAATACAAGCAGACCGAGTTTATGAAAGACAAGGTCGGTCAACAGTTTGACGGGGTTATTTCAGGTGTTACCGAATGGGGTATATATGTCGAGATTATTGAGAACAAATGCGAGGGTATGATTCCTATCCGGGAGCTGGCAGGAGATTTTTATGAATATGATGAAGACAGTTATTGCATCAGAGGAAGGAGAACCGGTAAAAAATATCAGATGGGCGATCCCATTCAGATTAGCGTAGTAAGAGTGAATATGGAACGCAAGCAAATTGATTTTATATTGGCAGGTGAAGATTAATTCAAAAACAGGATTTCATGGTTCTGAATTTTATATGGATCGGATTTTTTCTTGTGGGCTTCCTGGTTGCCCTGTTCAGGGTGTTGGGTTATTATTTCCGTGATTTTTTTCTGGAGCAGTTTAACTTTATTTTCACTGTTGCAGACAGGGATGTTTTTTCTGCCATAGTGCAGAGCACTTTTGACATGGCCAAAACAAGTGTTGAGATTTCCATTTACCTGATTGGCGTGATGACGCTTTGGCTGGGAATTATGAAAATCGGAGAAAGGGGAGGAGCTGTAGGAGTTCTTTCACGAATTATGAATCCGCTTTTCAGTCGCATTTTTCCGGAAATTCCCAAAAATCATCCCGTTATGGGATCGATATTGATGAATTTCAGCGCGAATATGCTTGGGTTGGATAACGCGGCAACACCATTGGGATTAAAGGCAATGAAGGAATTGCAGGAAATTAATTCGGATACTTCAAAAGCATCCAATGCGCAAATCATGTTCCTGGTGCTGAATACCTCAAGTCTGACTCTGATCCCGGTTAGCGTGCTTGCCATGCGCGTGGCATGCGGGGCAAAAGTTCCCACCGATGTTTTCATACCCATTATGCTGGCTACTTTTTTTTCCACTGTGACAGGGCTGGTATATGTGAGTATCAGGCAACGCATCAATCTTTTCAACAAAGTAATTCTGACGTACCTTGCAGGTATTACAGCTGTTATTGCAGGGATCATATTTTACCTGAGCCGGCTTCCGCAACCCATGGTAGAATCGCGGACAACATTTGCCGGTAATTTTATTCTGTTTCTGGTTATCATCGTTTTTATCGTGCTGGGAATCCGGAAAAAGATCAACCTGTATGAAAGTTTTATTGAGGGAGCCAGGGAAGGATTTGAAGTGGCCGTTAAGATTATCCCCTACCTGGTGGCCATGTTGGTTGCCATTGGTGTTTTCCGGGCATCGGGATCCTTTGACTTTCTCATGGACGGTATCGGAGGATTGGTTGCTGTTTTCGGGATTGATACCCGGTTTGTGGATGCCCTTCCGGTTGCTTTTATGAAACCGTTGAGCGGAAGCGGAGCACGCGGCCTCATGGTGGAAACCATGAACCATTTTGGTGCCGATTCCTTTGCGGGTCGGCTTGCCTGCATCATGCAGGGCTCCACTGAAACCACCTTTTACACGGTAGCGGTTTATTATGGGGCTGTCAATATACGAAATAC
The DNA here is from genome assembly GCA_964560225.1 of uncultured Bacteroidales bacterium. Classification (GTDB taxonomy): domain Bacteria; phylum Bacteroidota; class Bacteroidia; order Bacteroidales; family UBA10428; genus UBA5072. The sequence continues at coordinate 40,691 of CAZLLD010000008.1, read as the reverse complement.
CAGATACACGGTAACCGGAGGATTACTGGCAGATCTGGCCGGTGTAATCGCTTCCATATTCATCATGTACCTGTTTTTCGGAAGGAGCTGAATCGGGATCAGCGTATCCTGTAGCTGATTCCCAGGGACAGGTAGTTATTGAAATCGCCTTTGGAGTGTCCGAAAATTTGGCCAAACCAGCTGTAATAAGCTCCTGCTGAATCCAAATCGCGTATTGAAAAGATGGAATAAGAATACCGGATATTCACAGCAATTTTTTGCGTGATGTTCAGGTCTGCACCAATCAGCAAGCCAAGGTCAAAATTGTGAAAGTCGACCAGGTATTCCTTGGGAAGTTTTCCGGCGTCATCCTCTCCGGCAGCTTTGAACATATATCCGGGAATCAGCCCGAGTTCGAGTGCGCCAATCTTTTTATACTTCAATGAGGCCATAATCGGGACATCAATATATTGCAGTTTCAGCAAATAAGAACCCGTATTGTCATCATTGGCAGGATTTCTTGCTCCTCTTGAAGTATATTTGATTTCCATCCGTACGTCGAACCATGGGAGTAATTCAGCAGAGACAAAAACACCAGCCTGCAAGCCGGGCTTGTTATAGCCTGAATAGGAATCACCATCGACCTGTGATGCGGTCAACCCTGCAGTCAGACCACCATGAAATGGTTGTGAAAAGAGTGCCGGGCCTGAAAAAAGAAGAATAACAAGAATGGAAATACAACGATGAAAAATCCTCATGCAAAACTTTCTTTGTTTAATATCTCTTTCAGAACTGCCACACCTTTTCCTGCCTTTTCCCTGATGAAGTGAATGTGCCGGTAAACAGGAACGGTTACTTCATTGGGGTCAATGACGTATATGGGGGTATGATTCGGAACATATTCGATAAGCCCAGCAGCCGGGTATACCACCATGGAAGTGCCTATGACCACGAAAATATCGGCCTGTGAGGTAATGGAAGCAGCCTCCTCAATAGCAGGAACTGCTTCGCCAAACCAAACAATGTCGGGTCTGAGCTGAAACCCTTTCTCGCAAGTGTCACCGGGATGAATCGGGTTGTATCCAATGTCGTACACCAGATTAGGATCTCCCGTGCTTCGTGCCCTGGTGAGAATACCATGGAGATGCAGCACGTTGTGGCTGCCGGCTTTTTCATGAAGATTGTCTACATTTTGTGTGATGATGCTCACATCATATGTTTTTTCAAGATCAACCAGTCCTGTATGGGCGTCATTTGGCATGGTCTCCTTTAATTGGCTCCGGCGTTCGTTGTAAAAACGCAACACAAGATCCCTGTTCTTTGTCCACCCCGCATAACTGGCCACTTCCATCACATCATAATCTTCCCAAAGCCCGCCAGAATCCCTGAAAGTTTTCAGGCCGCTTTCTGAACTGATTCCGGATCCGGTAAGCACAACCAGCTTTTTCATGCTTAATTGTTATTGCAAACAAATATAAGATTTTTATTTTACTATCTTTACACGTTTCATATTCAGCAATTAAGACATGGATCAATTCCCTGAAGTTTATCGAGAAGAGGAAAGTATTGACATTAAGAAGTATCTTTATAGGATTCTTTACAATTGGTGGTGGTTTGCACTATCGGTTTTTGTTGCATTAACCGTTGCCTACCTGGTGAACCGGTATTCTGAAGACATTTACCGTGCCAGCTGTTCGGTTATTGTTGCCAATGAAAATGCGCCGCGCGGAGATATTGAAAGTGTAATTGAAGATCTGACCAATGTGCGCAGCAGAAGAACGAAAGCGGTGGTTCAGAATGAGATTACCATTTTGAAATCGTACAATATGGCGCAGGCCGCATTGGAAAAACTGGATTTCAACATTACTTACACTGCTGTGGGAAGAAGGGGTATAGCAGAGTCCAAGCTGTATAACAGCTCTCCCTTTATTGTAGTGCCGGACACTTCGAAGCCCAATCAGTTCAACTATCCCGTTAATATTTCCATTCTATCTCCGACAACTTTCCGGCTTACCATTGATGACCAGTTTGACATCAATGAAGTACTTTACTTTGGTCAACCCTTTACCCACAGTAATTTCAACTTTACCATTTTCCCGCGAGCACCGGAAAGCCTGAAATCACTCGACCATTTCCCATTGAAATACTACTTCATCATGCATGAGATGAACGGTCTGGTAAACAGATACCGTGCAGGCCTCAGCGTGGAGGTTAATGACGAGAAAGGATCCATATTGACCTTGTCATTAACCGGGCCCAACCGGGAGCAAATATCGGATTACCTGAACAAACTTGCCGAAGTTTATATACAATCGAATCTTGATTATAAAAACACCACCTCTTCAAATACTATTCGCTTTATTGATCAGCAGTTGAGAGAAACCATTGACTCATTGCAGCTGGCCGGTGTCAGGCTTCAGAATTTCCGATCTGCCAACCGGATCATCAATATCAGCCAGGAAGGCAATGCTTTGTTCCAGAAAATGGAAATGCTCAATACACAAAAGGCTGAAATTGACATCAAGGGCAGGTACTTTGAATACATTAAAGATTACATTATATCCAAGAAAGAGAATATTGAAATCATTGCTCCATCGGTAATGGGTATTCAGGATGCGTTGCTTAATTCACTTGTGGCGCAAATCAATAATTTGAATACGGAACGCAGAAATTTGCAATTCAGTTCCAATGAGAACAACCCCAAACTGACCATGCTGAATATGCAGATCGAAAATCTGCGTATGGATATTCTGGAAAATGTAAATAACCTGATTGAATCCAACAACATTGAGATGACTGGCCTGAACGGGACCGTCAGCAATCTCGAAAAGGAGATTCAAAAACTTCCTGCAACAGAGCGGCAGCTCATCAACATACAGCGTGAGTTCAATATAAACGACCAAATCTATACCTTTTTGCTGGAGAAACGTGCAGAAGCCGGTATCACAAAAGCTTCAAATACTTCCGATCACAGGTTGCTCGACATCGCACGTGCAGAAAATGCGGTGATGATCAAGCCCAAAACATCCATGAATTATATGATGGCGCTGGTGCTGGGGGGATTAATTCCGTTGATGTTATTGGTACTGATAGAGTATTTCAACAATAAGATTGTGGACAAAAAGGACATAGAGCAGCTGACATCCGTACCTGTATTGGGTTCTGTCGGTCATAATGAAAAGTCCTTTGATCTCCCCGTGTTTGAAAATCCCAAATCGGCTCTGGCCGAATCCTTCAGGTCATTAAGGGCAAACCTGCAATACCTGCTAAAAAATGAACTGCATAAGGTAATTTCGATTTCTTCTACCGTCAGCGGTGAAGGAAAAACTTTCTGTTCTGCCAACCTGGCAGCAATTATTGCAATGGCCGGAAAGAAGACACTTTTAGTCAGCCTTGATTTAAGGAAGCCCAAAATACACAGGATCTTTAAATTGAGCAATGACCATGGAATCAGTTCTTACCTTGCAGGGATCAGCAGTCTGGATAAGATCATTTATCATACCAACGTGGATAATCTTTCGGTGGCCGTTTCAGGGCCTGTTCCGCCAAATCCGGCAGAACTGATTGAATCGGCACGGATGAGCGAATTTTTAAATAAAATGAAACAGGAATTTGATTTCATAGTTATTGATACGCCACCGATCGCCATAGTTACTGACGCATTACTTCTTAAGGAGATCGTAGATATTCATGTTTTTGTCATCAGACATGGGTATTCCAGTAAACAGGTTTTGCAGCTGGTTGAAGATCTTTACACAAAGAGAGGTTTGAAGAACATGAGTTTACTGGTGAATGATGTTCAGACAAAAGGCTATTATGGTTATTCCTATCGCTATGGTTATGGGTACGGTTATGGGTACGGGTATGGGTACGGGTATGAACACGGATATTATGATGAAGAAGCCCCGGTAACGCACAAATTCCAAAAAAAGCTGCAAAAACTGCTGATGAAAAAGAAGTAATGAAGCCAGGCTTTTATGAGAAAGCCTGATTCGTACAATCACCTATCCGGTGAATGACCTCAACCGCCCATCGAAGCAAATGATCCGGACTTTGTCATGTGTTTTGGCGTCAGACACAGAACAGGTATTTCAGCCTTGTTGAGTATCTGATGAGCTGTATTACCCATGATGAGGCTGATTCCTGATGATTGCTCAGTGGTAATGGAAATCAGATCTGCCTTAATGGCGTTTGCATAGTTGGTGAGCATATCCGGAACATTGTCACCAAATACCTCATTGCTTTCGCAATGGACCTTCCCTTCGATATAACCTGCCACCTGACTTGTGTAGGATCTTATTTTTTTAATATCCTGACGGCCGCGTGATGTTTGTATACCTACCACATGAACTTCGGCTCCGAAGAGTTTGGCGAGATCGGTGGTGAAAGGAACTTTTTGACGGGAACCGGCAGAAAGGTCAATCGGCAGGACAATTTTAGAAATAGCGTCGGGACAGTAATTCTTGCGGAGTGCAATAACCGGTTTCTCGGTTGCAGAAATGATCCGGAAAGCATTGCTGCCGATGAAGAATTCCTGGAATCCTGAAGCTCCATGAGTGGAAGCTGTAATAACAGAATCAGGCATCTGATCCGCCAGATTAACCACTTCCTGATAGACCCTGCCCCTGTTGATCAGATAATGCAACATGGAATCATTCCCAAGCTGCGGTTGAAAGTCTCCAATGATTTTTTCAAACCTTCCCTGGGCAATCCGCTGTTCTTCATCCTGTGATTGCTTATCTGTATCAGTTGTTTTCTGAAGTACATATACCATGTGAATGTTGATCTGGGCCTTTTTTGAAAACAAGAGGGCTAATTTAAGGCCGTTTAATGATTCAACAGAAAAATCAATCGGTACAATAAAATTTTTCATAGAACAGGTTTTAATGTCGGTTGAATGGAATAGTTAAATATAATGATTTTACAATTCATGAAATCAAATCAAGGCAACTAATATAATGTAACAGAACCCGATATTTTAACGAATAATTGTAGTCAGTTGTTTCTTACACAGCCCTGATTTTTCAAAATGGCAGATTTGCTAATCCGGCATTTTTTTGCTACCTTGCTCTGCCACTTGTTTTTGGACATTCATTCAGGCAAACAATTATTGAATATTTTTTGTCGGTTTGACGAACAATTAAAAGATCTTTCAAGTATCTTCATAAATTGATAATAACAATTGATTAGCCATAACGGATTCGACTCATGAACGATTTATTCATCCAGGGAACTGATTCACTGCCTACGGTTTCCCTGAGGACAAACGGAGAATTGAAGATTTCAGGCAGGGCATTACCGGAAGATGCTGCCAAATTTTTTAACCCCATACTTTCCTGGTTGAAAGATTTTTCGGCCAGCGAGATAGTCATTGAAATCAACCTGGATTATTACAATACAAGTGTTTCCAAACAACTGCTTGATTTTTTCAAGACGATAGAGAACAAAAAGGAGAATCAAAGTGTTCATGTTAAGTGGATGTATGAAGAAGGAGACGATGAAATGCTGGAATCAGGGGAGATTTACCAGGAACTGCTGCCACGTTTCCGCTTTACCTTCCATAGATATGCTGAAATCAATGATTTATAACTGATAAAGAACATTTTAAGTGGTATTGGATGACATTATGGCAGTAAAAATCTATATATCTACATATATAGATATGGCATGATTATTGTCTGTTCTTTATGTAAATTATTTACTTATGGCACTGGAACATTTAACTAAGGATACCTTTAAGCAAAAGGTTTTTAATTATGAAGCGAATAAGGAATGGCAATACGAGGGTACGAAGCCGGCCATTATAGATTTTTATGCCGACTGGTGTGGCCCTTGCAAGATGGTTGCGCCCATTCTTGAAGAGCTCAAGGCGGAATACAATGAAAAACTTGAGATATATAAGGTGAATACGGAAGAGGAGCGTGAACTTGCTGCCATGTTCGGAATACAAAGTATACCCAGCCTGCTGTTTATACCTTTGGAAGGGCAGCCCCAGATGGCAATGGGAGCATTACCAAAAGAGACCTTCAGGCAGGCAATCGATGATGTGTTGCATGTGAAATAATGAAAAACTGGTTCTTGCGCAATTGGTACATCCTGCTGCTTATTCCGGCGGGGGGTTGACGGGTTATTTCTATTGGAGATTCGTAGGGTGCCATTCAGGTTCCTGCCCGATTGCTTCGCATTGGTACACCAGTGTTTTTGCCGGCAGTGTTTTCGGATACATTACCGGAAGCATTCTGGCTGATTTTCAAAAGAAACCGGCAGACAAGTAAAAATCTGACCATACAACAGTTGGAGTATCATTTAATTAGCTTATGAGGATATCATCCCTATTGATATTCTCATTTTTTTATTATTAACTTTGTCGCGCTCATTCAATTATCACGTTCTTTAAACTGCCCGTCGAGTGCTTTTATCAGGCATTCTGGCAGAAAAATCATAAGGATATGAAATTGATAAAACTCAGGTATGCTGCATTTCTGTCCGTTGAAATATCGCCAATTCCTCCCGAAATATTTCGTTTGTATTTTCCCTTTTTATAACGCATAAAACTTTTCACATGGATGTAAAAGGAAAGCTATTCACGCGATTTCTTGAAAGGAACCGAAGCTATGCTGAACAGCAAGACGAAACGGTTAAGAAAAAGCAACATTCGAAAGGTAAAATGACAGCAAGAGAGCGGTTGGATTTGCTGTTTGATCCGGGTACGTTTGAAGAGATTGATGCTTTTACTATGCCGGCTGCATCTGGCGGTAATTTTGGAAAGAAGGTCACAGCTTTTGGTGACGGAGTTATTGTAGGGTACGGTAAAATCAGCGGCAGGCTTGCATATGCCTATTCGCAGGATTTCAATGTCATGGGGGGATCCCTGGGATCTGTTCATGCGGCGAAAATTGCAAAAACCCAGGATATGGCATTGAAAATGGGAGCTCCTATCATAGGGCTGATTGATTCCGGAGGAGCCAGGATTCAGGAAGGAGTCGCCAGTCTTGCCGGGTATGCATCCATATTTAACCGCAATGTAAATGCCTCTGGGGTGATTCCGCAAATTTCGGTGATCATGGGACCGGCTGCAGGCGGTGCGGTATATTCACCATCCATAACCGACTTTGTTTTCATGACCAACAAAACCAGTTACATGTTTGTAACCGGCCCCAATGTAGTCAAAGAAGTGCTGAATGAGGATGTCTCTTTTGATGATTTGGGAGGAGCCATGGTACACATGAAGAAAAGCGGAGTAGCCCATTTTGTTTATGAAGATGAAGAAAATACATTGAGAGGTGTTCAAAAACTGCTGTCATACCTCCCTTCCAACAACCTTGAAAATCCGCCGTATTTCGAGTACTGTGATTCAGACCTGCGAATAGACGAACGGATCAGGGACATTATTCCTGACGATCCTAACAAGCCCTATGACATCAAGGAAGTGATCAATCTGATTATAGACCGGAATACTTTCTTTGAAGTTTCTACCTATTTTGCGCAGAATGTTGTAGTTGGTTTTGGGCGCCTTCATGGGAAAGTAATTGGTATTATTGCCAATCAGCCAAAAGTTCTGGCAGGTACGCTTGACATTAATTCATCGGTTAAAGCAGCACGCTTCATCAGATTCTGTGACTCTTTTAATATTCCGTTGCTTACCCTCGAGGATGTTCCCGGATTTTTACCAGGAGTTGATCAGGAACACAACGGAATCATCCGCCACGGAGCTAAACTCCTATATGCCTATGCTGATTCCACGGTTCCCAAAATTACGGTCATTCTCCGGAAATCATACGGAGGAGCTTATTGTGTAATGAACAGTAAAAATCTTGGGGGTGATTTTAACTTTGCATGGCCCTCGGCTGAAATTGCCGTTATGGGGCCAGAAGGTGCAGTTTCCATTTTATACCGTAAAGAGCTGATTGAATCCGGGGATCCTGCCAGGCTGAAGAAAGAGCTCACCATTAAGTATAGGGACGAAATAGCCAATCCTTATGTTGCAGATGATAAGGGCTATATTGATGAGGTTATTGATCCGGCAATTACCCGGAAAAAACTTATTGCTGCATTTGAGGCCCTTGAAAACAAACATGTCAGTGTACCTTCCAGAAAACACGGCAACATACCTTTGTAAAGAGCTAAATATTAGTTAATTCCAATAAACCATTTCAGGATGAAAATTCAAAGCCTGTTGATTGCCAATCGCGGTGAAATTGCAGTCAGAATTGCTGACTCAGCTAAAAAGCTGGGCATTAAAACCTTCGGTATCAAAACGGCAAAGGAACCGAATGCGTTATATCTCAGGATGGTTGATGATGTAATTGATTTTTCAGAATCGTTTGATGAAATTCCGGAATTTCTGGATGTTGAAAGGATCATTGAGTCGATCAGGCAGTGCAAAGCAGATGCTGTTCACCCGGGGTATGGTTTTTTGGCTGAGAATCCTTATTTCGCAAGACGGTGTGAAGAAGAAGGAATCATTTTTATAGGTCCTTCAGCTTCCGCAATCAACAAGATGGGCAACAAAACCATTGCCAAACAAATTGCTCAGAAGCACAATGTGCCCTTGTTACAAGGCAGCCAGGGAAATGTTAAAAATCCACGGGAGGCGGCAGATATTGCCATGCGGATAGGATATCCGGTAATTCTTAAAGCAGCAGCCGGAGGAGGTGGAAGGGGTATGCGTATAGTTGAGAAGGCCGGCAATATGGAAAAAATGTTCAAAATGGCCGCCAATGAGTCGGAAAAGGCATTCAATGATTCCTCTCTTTTCATTGAAAAGTATGTAAGAAATCCACGACACATCGAATTCCAGATATTGGGAGACCGACATGGCAACTATGTCCATCTGGGTGAAAGGGAGTGTTCCATTCAACGAAAACATCAGAAATTGATCGAAGAGTCACCATCTGCCGCTTTAGATGAGAAACTTCGCGATGAAATGGGTTTGGCTGCCATCAAAATTGCAAAGGCGGTAAATTACTACTCTGCCGGAACGGTTGAGTTTCTGCTTGATGCCGACAGAAATTTCTTTTTCATGGAGATGAATACACGGATTCAGGTCGAACATCCTGTCACGGAAATGGTATCCGGTGTTGATCTTATTGAATGGCAAATCAGAATAGCTGAAGGCCAGGAGTTAAATATCCGGCAACAGGATGTCAGACTAAATGGATGGGCGATTGAATGCCGTATTAATGCAGAGGATGTTCAGGCCGGATTTTCACCTAACCTGGGCATCATTGAGAAAGTCTCCTTTCCCAAAGGAAAGAATATCAGGATAGACACCGGAATTACCAATTATTCCGTTATTACACCTTATTTTGATTCGATGGTAGCGAAACTGATTGTTCATGCCGAAACCCGGGATAAGGCTATTTCTGCAGCAACTCTGGCTCTTAAGAAAGTCTGGATCAGAGGTATTAAAACTACCATCCCCTTTTGCATGGCTGTATTGAACAATAAAAAATTCAGAAAAGGGGACTTCAATACTTCCTTCATCGAAAAAGACATGGACAAATTGTTTTATCATGAAGAGGAAGATGAGATGCTTGCAGCATATGTTGCCGCTTTCGATTTTGCAGCAGAACTGGAAACCAACCGTACAGCCAAGCCTGATTTTGAACGCGGCCGGAATATTAGTCCATGGGTATTGAATAAGCGCCTAAAGTCATTATAATAAATGCAATATGAAGCTTCTTAAAACAAAAATGAAAGCCGGTCCGGAGTATTTTGCGGTTACCCCGGGTGGTAAAAAATACGTAATCCGTAACCTCTTCAGTGAAGAACTTAAAATAAACGGGCGAAATGAAGATGTAAAGATTTTCGAAGATGAAGAGGGTTTTACAGTAATTGAATATAAAAACAAAAAGTACCTGGCCGAAATCATTGAGAAGAATCAGAACAATTATACCGTTCAGCTGAACGGACTGAGCTATCATTTTACCATTGAATCGCCGATTTCCTACAAGAGAAGAAAATACCTGGAAAAGTTTAAACAGGCAAATAAGGTAGAAATGGTTACTGCGCCGATGCCGGGTAAAATAGTGGAATTATTGGTGGAGGAAAAGGCAGGCGTGAAAGAAGGGGAAGCCATATTGATATTGGAGGCCATGAAAATGCAGAATGAAATTATTGCCATGGTATCCGGAAAAATTCGCAGCATCAGGGTAAAACAGGGAGATTCAGTAGCTAAGGATGATGTCCTGATGGAAATAGAGAGGTAACTTTTAGTAATAATACTACGATTTCATGTGCATGGAAACCTATGAGAAAATCAAACAGACGGTTGATTTCCTAAGATCTTCGGGCATAGTGGCCCCGGAAATAGGAATTGTTTTGGGTACCGGGCTTGGCCGGATGGTACATGAGCTGGAAGTTTTTAATACCATTGATTATGGCCAAATTCCCCATTTCCCGCTTTCAACCGTGGAATCACATTCGGGAAAACTGATTTACGGCAAATTGCATGACAGGATGATACTGGCCATGCAGGGCCGCTTTCATTATTATGAAGGGTATTCGATGCAGCAGGTTACCTATCCGATAAGAATCATGAAATCCCTGGGAGTTAAATACCTGTTACTATCCAATGCCGCAGGAGCTTTAAATCTGAACTTCAAAAAAGGAAGCCTGATGCTTATTGATGACCACATCAATATGCTTCCCGATAATCCCTTGAGAGGGAAAAACCTGGAGGAATTCGGGCCACGGTTCCCGGATATGAGCTGTCCCTATTCTCAAAGATTAAATGCTAAATTGATTGAGATTGCCAGGCGGGAGTCGGTTACACTTCATAAAGGAGCCTATCTTGCGGTAATGGGTCCGAATCTTGAAACCAGAGCTGAATACAGGATGTTCGCCAATTTTGCTGATGCGGTTGGCATGTCTACAGTCCCTGAAGTCATCGTAGCCAATCATATGCAATTGCCCTGTGCTGCAGTTTCAGTACTGACAGATGAATGCGATCCGGATCATCTGGTGGCTACGAAAATTGAAGACATATTGGAAATCGCATCGAAAGCCGAGATTAACCTGATCAAATTGTTCTCCAGCCTGATCAGGGAAATGGATTTATAAAGTATGATACTGGTTACAGGGTCTACGGGTTACCTGGGGGCACATTTGCTTTATGAACTTACCAAAGATGGTAAACCGGTTAAAGCAATGTTTCGAAATAGCAACGGGATTTCCCGTGTACAGAGAGTCTTTTCTTATTATGAGCCTGATTACAAGCCGCTACTTGAGAAAATAGAATGGATCGAGTCGGATGTTCTTGACTATTATTCACTGAACAGCAGCATGAAAGGAATCAACCAGGTCTATCATGTTGCAGGGTTGGTATCATTTAACAACAACGACAGAAAACAGCTTAACAGAGTCAATGTAATTGGCACAGCCAATGTAGTTAACGCATGCATTGACAACAATGTGGGAAAACTTTGCCATGTCAGCTCAATTTCGGCACTTGGAGAAGTAGACAGTCCGGCCCTGATTGATGAAAAGCTTATCTGGAAACAGCCTGATACGGCTTCGGCTTACAGCAAGAGCAAATTCCTTGGCGAAATGGAAGTATGGCGGGGCATTCAGGAAGGATTGAATACTGTAATTGTGAATCCTTCGGTGATTATTGGCCCGGGAATGTGGCTGGGCCCAGGTAAACAGATCTTGTCCCGCATTCAAAAGGGTCTTAAGTATTATCCTTCCGGATCTTCAGGTTATGTAGATGTGCGTGATGTTGCCCGGGCAATGGTTTTACTAACTGAAGGCCCTCATAACGGAGAAAGATTTATCATCAATTCAGAGAATATTTCCCACCGCCATTATTTGGATCTCATAGCCGATGCACTGGATAAACCCAGGCCTGCCCGGATTATCAGTCCCTTGCTTCAAGAAATGGCAATAAGCTTTGAATTTCTGCGAAAGGCAATTACCGGGCTTCCTCCCCGGATTAACAGACAAACATTAAGTATTGCTTCAGAAAACCTTGCTTATTCCAATGACAAAGTTCGGGAAGCCATAGGAATCAGTTTCATTTCTGTGGAAGAATCAGTTAACACAGCAATAAACCTCTACCTGAAAGAGCCTGACGGAGCACTGAAAAAAAATCAACTTTTTTTTCCACACCGGGTTACTTTTTAAGGTTTCAAAGTATTAATACTTAGTTATTCTGAGTTTGTTAACCTTAATAATTAAGTTATGAAAAAAAGTATCCTGCCAATCCCGCTATTTTTGTTCCTTCTGATTTCCTGTGAAAAGGAGAAGGATTGTGTTGACTTACCCAAGGGTTCTTTGGTTGTTAACATCGGACTTTTTATCAGTATTAATGAAATTGACAAAAGCCTGAAATCGACCAGTGCAGTTGAAGATTTTAAAGTAACAATTTTCAACTCGACTCATCAGGAAGTTATTTCATTTGAACGCGAAGCCGACATGCCCGATGAAATTGAACTTGACCCGGGGCAGTATTACGTTACAGCAAGCTCTGACAACAATCTTCCGGCAGCATTCGATAATCCCTACTACTATGGTGAATCGGATGCGTTTTCAATAACTCCGGGAGAACTTACTTCAGTTTCCGTAAATTGTGAACTGGCCAACACAATGGTTAGCATTGTGTATTCCGACAATGTGAAAAATAATTACACAGACTATAACACTACTGTCAGTTCTTCGGCCGGTTCGCTTCTTTTTGCCAGCAGTGAAACAAGAGCCGGGTTTTTTCAACCCTTGGCGCTTCAAATCAGTGCTGTGCTTACCAGGCAAAAAGAAGATGGTTCGATTGAAAACAAAACGCTTACCGGAAGTATTCCTGCTCCGCAAGCCAGAAAACATTACGAGATTCATATAGATGCAGTTCCGGCTGCAGGATCATCAACAGTTCAAATCACGGTGGATGAAAATGCGGATCCTGTTGAAATTGTTGAAATTACTGATGGAAATAATTCATCACATGGCGGAATAGCAGCTGGTGGGCTGCTGATCACCGAGATCATGTATGATCCCTTAATATTGTCTGATTCAGAAGGCGAATGGTTTGAAATATATAACAATACAGCCGGTCCTGTGGATCTTTATCAAATAGTAATACGGAAGAATGATATCGATGATCACATCATCAACAATCATATTGTTTTACCCTCACATGAGTATTTTATTTTTTCCAGAAGTGAAATAGCTGTATCTGCTGTCAACAGGTATGTATATGGTTCTTCTGTCAGCCTGAACAATACGGGCGCGGTTTTGTCACTTTCAAACTATGGATCTGACGGAACAGACGGTTCTTTGATCGTTTCTGTTAACTATGGTGATGAAGGATTCCCTTCAGGAACAGGAGCCTCATTGAGTCTTGGTCCGAATCATTTCTCATTGAGCGATGCAGTTCTTGGAAGTTCCTGGTGTGTGTCATCAGTGGCCTATAATACCGGGGATCTTGGAACACCAGGTATGCCTAACGCGAATTGTCCGTAAGATTACATTATGCATCAAATCCTTTAAAGCGTATTTCTCATAGCTCCCGTGATGCCGAAGTTCTTTTGAACAGCTGTAAACCCGTTATCTGCAAATTGTCTTAAGCCACGGGAGCCAATTTGTTTAATTTTGGCAAAGTTTATTTTATTCCGGTTGGTTTTTTCCTGATCAATACATCATTTGGTTAAATTTGCCTGATGATTTGTTGTTTTATTTCACTGGTATAGAATGAAGAAAGGCTTTCTGGCGGGTTTCATCGTCGATATGGTCGCTGTAGGAGCTTCCTTCGTGTTGTGTGTGGGAATTAAACCCGGCACCAACAGCACCTATTTTAGCAGCTATTTTGATTCATTCGTATTGTTTCTGGTAATCTGGATATTTTCATCATTTGCCTTTGAAAAGTATAATTTCAGGAAAGCAGCCAGTTGGCAGAGTTTAATCACAAAAATTCTGATCTGCAATCTTTTTATTTTTTTCCTGGTGACCAGCATCATGTATCTGTTCCAAAGCTTTAATTATTCGCGCTTCATTGTTATTGGAACAGTTGGTGTTGCAACATTAGTTGAGCTGACAATAGGTTCGGTATATTTTACTTTGCTGAATACCCGTGTCAGGTACGAAAGCAGCGGTGAATTGAAACTTCGGAATGCAGGAAAACTTTCCTTTAAACAGACATCCGAAATCACTGTCCCAAAAAAGGCCATTCCAAAATATGACTTTCAATTAAGAAGGGAATATCTTAAGAATGAAATCGGAGAGGAAGCCTTTAATTTTGTCGTGAACTATTCTGCCATTGATTCTCCAAATACGCTGATTACGGCAACAACAACAAGTTTTAATATTGATGCCCAGATTCAACATGAATTTGAATGCATCTTAAACGTAAAGAGAGTAAATGATTTCAGGTTTGTCAATAAATTTTTCGAGTCGGTAAATGCCAAGCTTCCTGTTGGCGGATTGTATATTGATTTTTTTGAGTCGAAGAATCTACGGAAGAAGCGCATTCTGGATAAATACCCTGGGGGACTAAATTACATTTATTACGCACTGGATTTTATTGTCAAAAGGGTGTTTCCGAAATTTGCACTGACCAAGAAACTTTATTTTATTCTGACCCGGGGTGAAAACCGGGTGCTCTCAAAGGCCGAAGCATATGGGCGTTTGTATTCATGCGGGTTTGAGATATTGGATGAAAAGATAATCAACAGATTCCTTTATTTTGTTGCCATTAAGGTTAAGGAACCGTTGTTCCCGAAAAACCCAAGTTATGGTCCTTTAATTGCGTTGGAAAGGATTGGCAAAGGAGGAAAAACCATTCAGGTATACAAGATGCGCACCATGCATCCTTTTGCGGAGTATCTTCAGGACTATGTATATCAAAACAAGGGATTGCAGGAAGGCGGCAAATTTAAAGATGATTTCCGGGTAACTTCACTGGGCAGAATCATGCGCACATTCTGGCTGGATGAACTGCCCATGATCATCAATCTGCTTAAGGGAGACCTGAAGCTTTTTGGTGTCAGACCTTTAAGCAGACAATATTTCAAGCTGTATACGAGAGAATTGCAACGATTGAGGGTATTAACCAAGCCCGGACTGATCCCTCCTTTCTATGTTGATTATCCCAAAACGCTGGATGAAATAATCGAATCGGAGCTCAAATATCTAAGGGCCTATGTTAAGAATCCCTTTAAAACCGACTGGGTTTATTTCTGGAAGGCTTTCTATAACATTGTTTTCCGACGATACAGGAGCCAATAGCACTGATGTCAGAAATAGTTATTCAGACTTTTATTTGTTAATAAAATTCAGAATCAAAATTAGTGTTGATATAGAGGTGAATGCTAAGGAGATCGTTGGCATGTTCAAACGAAATGTTTTGTTCTTAATGGGTTCCACATATACAATATCGTTCGGCAGCAGATAGAAACCATCTGATGTCAGAATTTGTCTGCTTGTCAGGTCGAGATTGAATGACCGTGTTCCGTTACCCGTAGGTCGAAGTACCAGTACTTGCCTGCGGTTTCCGTAATCGGTAATATCTCCTGCCATGCTGATGGCTTCAAGCACAGTTAACTGACTATTAAAGTTATTGTAAGTACCTGGCCGGTTGACCTCGCCTATAACTGAAAACTTAAATGAAATCAGTTTGACAATAACTGTAGCGTCTTTAAGGTACTGGGAAGCACGCAGTTTAATTGATTCAATGGCCTCATCCATGGTTTTGCCTTCAACCTTAATCTTACCCAGTACCGGAATTTCAATATTACCTGAATCGCTTACCGTATATCCATTAATAAACAGGCTCGTTTCATTCTGAAACAGGTTTTGCTGATAGGTCCCCATCGTTTGATTGATCATATTGCTCATATCCTCGTTCAGGGAATAGATTTTAACATACATAATGTCCCTGGTCTGGATGCGATATTCGGGGCGTTTTTTTGGGTAAAAGTTTTCGGCTGACAAGGAATCCACATTTTTCAGGTAAACAAGTTGCCTGTGTGAGGTACAGGAAAAAAACACCATCATCAGACATGCGGTGATGACCAGCATGAATCTTTTACCAAAAGCGGAGTAGAGGATTGGCATAATATAAATTAAGCAAGGTATTCCTGATACACTTTCTTTATTCCTTCTTCCAGGGAAATCTTTTCATGCCAGCCCAATTCATGGAGTTTTTTAACATTCAGTAATTTCTGGAATGTGCCGTCGGGTTTGGATGTATCCCATTCGATAAAACCATCAAATCCGACAATATCCTTGATCAGGGTGGCGAGTTCCTTGATAGTCAAATCTTTACCTGTACCAATATTGATATGGGTATTTCTGATTTCAACTTTGGTTTCCCGGGAAGTAATTTTATCGGAGAACTTATCTTTTACCAAATCTTTGAAATCAACACTTTCCATTATATAAACACAGGCATCTGCCATATCGTCGGAGTGCAGGAACTCGCGACGCGGAGCACCGGATCCCCACAATTTAACAGTCACAGGTGATTCAGAAGAATTATGCCTGAATATGCCATATTTTTCCATTTTTTCACCTATTTCAATCTGGGTGGCTTGTCCATCAATACCTTCAACAGGTCTCTTGTCAAAATCCTTCCGGATTGCATCCCAGTTGTTTTCAATCAGGCATTTGGCCAGGTGCATTTTTCTGATAATAGCCGGCAGCACGTGAGATTTTTCGAGGTCGTAGTTGTCATTTGAGCCAAAAAGGTTTGTGGGCATAACCGATATGTAATTTGTGCCGTATTGAATATTGTAACTCTCACACAGTTTGATTCCGGCAATTTTGGCTATGGCATAGGGTTCATTTGTATACTCGAGGACATCGGTCAGCAGGTACTTTTCCTTAAGCGGTTGAGGAGCCAGTTTGGGGTAAATACAGGAACTGCCAAGAAAAAGCAATTTCTTTACGCCGTTCAGGTAGCTGGCATGTACCACATTGCTTTGAATCATGAGGTTCTCATAAATAAACTGACCGCGATAAATATTGTTCGCAACAATACCTCCAACCTTTGCGGCTGCAAGGAAAACATATTCCGGTTTTTCCTTTTCAAAGAAATCGTTTACTGATTGCTGGTTCATCAGGTCAAGATCAGGATAAAGCCGGGTGACAATATTATGGTAACCTTTTTTAGTAAGATTGCGCATCAATGCACTGCCAACCAGTCCCGTATGACCTGCCAGGTATATTTTGCTGTCCTTTTTCATCAGTTAATAAATATGATTCAATGTTACTCGAAATAATTTAAAGTCTGGTATCCTCCTTTTTTCAAATAAACCTCTTTATGCATGAGCTTAATGTCACTCTGCATCATATCTTTAACCAATGCTTTCAAGTCGTACTCCGGTTCCCATTTCAGTTTGGCTTTTGCTTTCGAGGGATCTCCAATAAGCAGATCGACCTCTGTAGGTCTGAAATATCTTGGGTCAACAGCCAGTATTTCTTTGCCGGCAGGTAATTGATATTGTTCATCAGAGCAAGATTTTATATAGCCTCTTTCATCAACACCGGTTCCCTTGAATTCTATTGTAATACCAATTTCTTCGAAGGCCATCCGCACGAACTCGCGGATTTCAGTTGTTATTCCGGTTGCAATCACAAAATCTTCCGGTTTTTCCTGTTGGAGAATCCGGTACATCGCTTTGATATAGTCTTTGGCATGACCCCAATCGCGCCTGGATGAAAGATTTCCAAGATATAACTTATCCTGAAGGCCTAAGGCAATACGGGCGACTGCACGGGTGATTTTCCGGGTAACAAAGGTTTCTCCTCTGATGGGGGATTCATGATTAAACAGGATGCCGTTGCAAGCAAACATATTGTATGCTTCGCGGTAATTCACAGTAATCCAGTATCCGTATAATTTAGCTACGGCATATGGACTTCTCGGATAAAAAGGAGTTTTTTCCGATTGAGGGACTTCCTGAACCAATCCGTAAAGTTCGCTGGTAGATGCCTGGTAGAATCTGGTTTTGTTTATCAATCCCAGAATACGTATGGCTTCAAGTATCCTGAGTGTGCCTATGCCGTCAGCATTTGCCGTATATTCGGGAGTATCAAAGCTAACCTTAACATGACTCATGGCAGCCAGGTTATAGATCTCATCCGGCTGGGTATCCTGAATAATTCGGATCAGATTGGTGGAATCAGTCAGGTCACTGTAATGGAGCTCAAAATTCCTGTTTTCTACATGAGGGTCCAGATAGAGATGATCAATTCTTTCTGTATTGAACATAGAACTTCTTCTTTTAGTCCCATGAACCATATATCCTTTTTTCAGCAGAAACTCGGCAAGGTATGCTCCGTCCTGACCGGTGATTCCGGTAATGAGTGCTACTTTTTGGTTACTCATATCAAATAGATTGCTATTTCAATAAAAGTTCTATTTTTAAGCATTTTTACATAATTCGTGATAATCTCCGGTAAGGCCTATAGGAGTTGCATTCCTGATCTGATAAACCATTTCAATTGAAGACTTGGTCTCTTCCAACCCAAATCCTCTTCCTGCAAGAATTTCTTCATAACTTTTTGTATGCAGATCGGTGAATCCTTCGCTGAATTCAATTTCGGTATTGTCCATTACAATTGAACGATAGGTTCGTTTTCCGGCCATCCGGGCAGTTTCAGGAAGATCTTTCGAATCCAGGCTCAGGAACCATCTGACCCGTGCTTTTTCGAGTTCGATAAAACCACCTGCTTTATTGTGTGACAACAAGTGAACGGTGTTGGACTTTACTTTTCCGAAAATCCAGCTCAGCATATCAAAGAAATGCACACCAATATTGGTTGCAATACCACCTGATTTATGAATATCACCCTTCCAGGAATTATAGTACCAATTCCCCCTGCTCGTAATGTAGGTAAGCGTAAGATCATGGAGGTGCTGTGAATTATTGCTGTCAATCTTCTTTTTTAAGTCAATCAGCACCGGATGAAGTCTTAACTGAAGAATGGTATTGATCTTTTTGTTGTATTCCTTTTCTATTTCAGCCAGAGCGTCAATATTCCAGGGATTCAAAACCAGTGGTTTCTCACAGATTGCGCTGGCACCTGATCGCAATGCAAACCGGATATGAGAATCATGAAGGTAATTTGGTGAACAGATACTGACATAGTCAAGCTGAATTCCGGATCGCCTTAACTTATCGACATGCCGGTCAAATCGTTCAAATTCAACAAAAAAATGACTGTCGGGGAAATAGCTGTCAATAATACCTACACTGTCGCAGGGATCCAGAGTGGCCAGTAAAATATTTCCAGTGTCTTTTATTGCCTTAAGATGCCTAACGGCAATATAACCACCTACTCCTATAATTGCGAATTTCTTTTGTTCTGTCATGATGAATTAAAGACTCATATAGGTTAATTTTCGAATGGTATTCCTGTAAATGCCTTTGACATCCATAACAATACCTTTTGGATCGCTATGGGACATAAAATACTCTTCGGGTAAATGGCTGTAATCTTTATGGGCTACAGCAACAATAATTGCAGCATAATCCTTTCCGGGCTGTTTGCATAATGAAAAGCCATATTCTTTTTCAAGTTCTTCGGATGAGGCATAGGGATCAATAATATCCACTACAATTCCGTATGCTTTCAATTCATTTACTACGTCGGCAACCTTGGAATTCCGTATATCGCTCACATTTTCCTTAAATGTAGCACCTAATACCAGAACTTTTGAATTAAGAACGTTTCTGCCTGCCTTGATTATCTTCTTAACCACTTCAGTGGCAATATACTTTCCCATGCCATCATTTACAGACCGGCCTGAATTTATTACCTGGGCGGCATGTCCGAGTTCGGCTGCCTTAAAGGTAAGATAGTAAGGATCCACACCAATACAATGCCCGCCCACCAATCCGGGATAAAATTTGAGAAAATTCCATTTGGTGCCGGCAGCTTCAAGAACCTCATAGGTGTTAATGCCAATCTTGTTGAAAATCATTGAAAGCTCGTTCATCAGGGCAATGTTCACATCACGTTGTGTGTTCTCGATGATCTTTGCTGCCTCAGCAACTTTAATGGATGATGCCCTGAAAACACCGGCTTCAACAACCAGTTCATAAACCCTGGCAATCTCCTCAAGGGCTTCCTGGTCACATCCTGAAACAATTTTTGTAATGGTAGTGATGGTATGTTCTTTGTCGCCAGGATTGATTCTTTCAGGAGAATAACCGACTTTAAAGTCGACACCGCATTTAAGACCTGACAGGCTCTCAAGAATGGGAATACAGTCCTCCTCAGTTGCTCCAGGGTATACTGTGGATTCATAAACCACATAATCACCTTTTTTAAGCACTGATCCAACCGTGCGGGTTGCCGAAAGCAACGGTGTCAGATCCGGGAGATTATGTTTGTCGATGGGCGTTGGAACGGCAACAATATGAAAACTGGCTTGTTTGAGTATTTCTGTATCAGCAGTGAATTCGATATTGGTGTTGTTAAAAGCTGCTGCTTCCAGCTCATCGCTTGGGTCGATCCCTTTTTTCATCAGTTCAACCCTGGTTTTGTTAATATCAAATCCAATTACAGCAATTTTTCGTGCAAATGCCAAAGCAATCGGCAGCCCAACATAACCAAGACCTACAAGAGACAGTTTTGCTTCTTTCTTAAGTAGATTCTCATAAATGCGCATAAGTGAATAATTTATTTATTAATAGCCTGATTTGGCAAGATGCAGTAACCTTATCAATTAAGTCCAAACTCTTTTTTAATTTTTTCCACGTAATCAAGCTTTTCCCATGCAAAGAAATCAACTTCAAGAGTTTCCGGAGTGCCGTTTCTGAGCAGGGTGATTTTTTCCCTGTAAGATTCCCTTCCCATATGGCCATAGGCTGCAGTGGGTAAGAATATCGGATTCTTCAGGCCAAAACGCTTGATGATCACTGCAGGGCGCAGGTCAAACAAGGAAGCGATCTTTTGGGCAATAGTGCCATCGTCAAGTTTGACATTGGCAGTGCCATATGTATTAACGTATAATCCTACAGGTTTTGCTACTCCAATAGCATAAGCAACCTGAACCAGAACCTCATCGGCCACGCCGGCAGCAACCATGTTTTTTGCAATATGCCTCATGGCATAAGCGGCCGATCTGTCCACTTTTGAACTGTCCTTTCCTGAAAATGCGCCTCCACCATGTGCACCCTTACCGCCGTATGTATCCACAATGATTTTCCTTCCTGTCAATCCGGTATCTCCATGAGGACCGCCGATTACAAATTTACCTGTGGGATTCACATACAACAAATAGTCATCTTTAAAAAGAGATTTTACTCTGCCGGGCAGCTTGGCGATTACCCTGGGAATGAGGATGGTTCTGACATCTTTTTCAATTGCCTTGAGCATGGCAGTATCCTCATCAAAATTATCATGTTGGGTAGATACCACCAGCGTATGAATTCTGCTGGGTTGACCATCATCACCATATTCAACGGTAACCTGAGACTTGGCATCAGGCCTCAGATATTTCATTTGTTTTCCTTCACGCCTGATTTCAGAAAGCTCTCTGAGCAGCATGTGAGATAGTTCAAGAGAAAGCGGCATGAAATGGTCGGTTTCTTTGCAAGCATATCCGAACATCATACCCTGGTCACCCGCTCCCTGGTCTTCCTCATTTCCTCTTTCCACGCCCCGGTTGATATCCTGTGATTGTTCGTGGATTGATGAAATTACGCCACATGAATCAGCCTCAAACATATAATCAGAATGAATATATCCGATTTTCTTGATCACCTCTCTGGCTACCTGCTGAACATCAACGTAGGCATTTGTTTTCACTTCACCGCTGAGCACAACTAAGCCAGTAGTAACCAGGGTTTCACAGGCAACTTTGGATTCGGGGTCACGCCGAAGGAATTCGTCCAGCAATGCGTCGGAAATTTGATCTGCAACTTTGTCGGGATGCCCTTCTGAGACGGATTCGGAGGTAAATAAATAAGCCATATATTTTATTTGCTGTTTAAAGTTAATTAAGATGCAAAGATAAAAAAGAGAAATTAAACCAATGGATTATGAACGTTATAAGTTGATGAAGGGTTACTTTTATGAGGTAAGTTCACGAAAGACATCCTCCAATTTCTTTTCTTCCCTGTTCAGGGAAAGTACTGTCAGGTTCATTTTTACCGCCAGATTGAACAGGTCTTTCCGAATATCATGCTCCACTGAGGTTTCAATAAGCCATTTTCCTGCAGTAATTTTTTTTATCCGGCTGATGTAAGATATTTCATTAAATAGCGTATCATCAACATCCTGGCTCAACTCAATGAGAACCGTTTGTGTTTTGTCATTTGCATATACTCCCAGGTTGACCGTAAGATCATCTGCCACCTTGATGCCTTTATTCAGAATTATTACCCGTTTGCAAATTGCCTCTACCTCCTGCATGATATGCGTGGAAAGAATAACTGTTTTCTCTTTTCCAAGTTCTGATATCAGGTTTCTGATTTCAATGATCTGATTTGGATCCAGGCCGGTAGTGGGTTCGTCTAGAATCAGTATGCCCGGGTTGTGAATGATGGCCTGAGCCAGACCAACGCGTTGCCGGTATCCTTTTGACAACAAACCGATTTTTTTATGCATTTCAGGTGCCAGTCCGGTTTGCTCAATAACCTCCGCGACCCTGTTGTTGCTGTTGCTCCCCAAATGGTACAAACCGGCGACATGAAGCAGGTATTCCTTAACATAAAGGTCTGTATAAAGCGGGTTGTTCTCCGGAAGATATCCCAGGTCTCTTCTGGTATCTGTTGATTCCGAAATAACCGGTTTGCTTTTAATGGTTACTTCACCTGAATCAGGGCTGGTCAGGCCACATATTATTTTCATCAGGGTGGATTTGCCTGCACCGTTGGGCCCAATTAATCCAACGATTTCACCGGTATTTACCTCAAATGAAACATCATTTAACGCCGCCTGATCTCCAAAGCATTTCGTAATATTATGAATCGATATCGACATGTATAGGTTTCTTTGCCCTTCAAATATAAGTTAATTGTTCCGAGTTTCATGGCCCGATTTTATTCCGGTGAAAGGAAAACTTCGGGAGAAATGCCATAAAACTAGTGTAAAATACTATTTTTGCAGGTTATAATCAAACGGAATTTCATTACCATGAGAATTAAAGAATTGTTGGCATCACGTGATTTTAACAGTGAAGTGGAAGTCAAGGGTTGGATCAGGACCAAAAGAGGCAATAAAAACATTGCTTTTGTCGCTTTGAATGATGGTTCAATTATTCATAACATCCAGGTTGTTATTGATATGAGCAGGTTTGATGAAGAGCTGATAAAAAAGCTGACAACCGGTTCCTGCATTGCCGTCAGGGGTAAACTTGTTGAATCTCCCGGTAAGGAACAGCAGGTTGAAGTTCATGCTGATTCTGTAAAACTATACGGAACGGCTGATCCTGAATCATACCCCTTGCAAAAAAAAGGTCACACCCTGGAGTTTCTTCGTGAGATTGCCCATTTGCGTCCCCGGACCAACACCTTTGGTGCCGTATTGAGAATCAGGCATGCCATGGCTTTCGCCATTCATAAGTATTTCAACGACCATGGTTTTTATTACCTGCATACGCCCATTATAACAGGCTCCGATGCTGAGGGTGCCGGAGAAATGTTCCGGGTCACCATCCTGGATGCAAAGAATCCGCCACTTAAAGAAGACGGTACCATTGATTTCAATGAAGATTTCTTTGGCCGCGAAACCAATCTCACTGTATCCGGTCAGCTGGAAGGCGAACTGGGGGCTCTGGCACTTTCTTCCATTTATACCTTTGGGCCGACTTTCCGGGCGGAAAATTCCAACACCCCGCGTCACCTGGCCGAATTCTGGATGATTGAGCCCGAAATGGCATTTTATGAAATCGAGGATAACATGAACCTGGCGGAAGATTTTCTGAAATATCTGATCAGGTATGCCCTGGATCATTGCAAGGAAGATCTGGAATTCCTGATGAACATGTACGATAAGGAGCTGATTTCACGTTTGAATTTTGTTGTCAGCAATAACTTTGAAAGAATAACCTATACCAAAGCCATTGAAATTCTGGAGCAATCGGGTACCAAGTTCGAGTTTCCCGTTTCGTGGGGAATAGATATTCAAACTGAACATGAGCGTTTTCTGGTAGAGAAGCATTTCAAAAAGCCGGTGATTGTTACTGATTATCCGATGGCCATCAAGGCATTCTATATGAAACAAAACGATGACGGAAAAACGGTACGGGGAATGGATGTGTTGTTTCCAAAAATAGGAGAAATCATTGGGGGTTCACAGCGCGAAGAAGATCTTGAAAAACTCAGCCGAAGAATTAAGGAATTAAGAATCCCTGAAAAAGATCTCTGGTGGTACCTGGACACCCGGAAGTTTGGTTCGGCACCACACAGTGGTTTTGGCCTCGGTTTTGAAAGGCTCTTGCTTTTTATAACCGGTATGGGGAATATTCGTGATGTGATTCCGTTTCCCCGTTTCCCCAAAAATGCAGAATTTTAATATACCATGGCTTAAAGAACAATTTCCATGCTCAAGCAGAAGTTACAACAGAAGTTGCTACAAAAATTATCTCCGCAGCAGATCCAGATGATCAAGCTGCTGGAGATACCTGCAATGCAGCTTGAGCAGCGCATTAAAGCAGAAATTGAAGAAAATCCGGCGCTTGAAGAAGGAGCTGTTGAAGAGGATTCGCTTAGGAACGAACAACAGGATGAGGATTTCAGTTCCGATCCGAATGACAAGGATAAGGATGAGTTTACGCTCGAGGATTATATTGATGAAGATGAATATCCCTCTTATAAGCTGAATGCTCAGAACTACTCGAAAGATGATAAAAGGGAAGAAATACCTTTCTCTGTAGGGCTTTCATTTCATGATTATCTTGAAAGCCAGCTGGGCCTCAGATCTCTGGATGAAAGGCAACACATGCTTGCTTTGTACATATTGGGAAACATTGATGACGACGGGTATTTGCGACGCCGGCTTGAAAATATAGTTGATGATGTGGCTTTCACCCTGGATATAAAAACGGATGAACCGGAGCTGATTGAAATTCTGCGAATCATCCAGGAAATGGACCCTCCCGGTATCGGTGCACGAAACCTCCAGGAATGCCTGATACTTCAGATCAGGGCCAAAGACATGGATTCTCCTGATGTAATTCTTGCACACCGGATTCTCAAGGATTTCTTTGAGGAATTTACCAGAAAGCATTACGATAAGATTATTGCAAGGCTCAATATTAGTGATGAACAATTAAAAGGAGCATTGGATGAAATCCTGAAACTGAATCCCAAACCAGGCAGTTCATACGCAGATCCTCAGAACAAAGGCTACGGTCATATCATACCGGATTTCATTCTGGAAAACAATGAGGGCGACCTGGAATTAAGCTTAAACTCAAAGAATGTTCCCGACCTGAAAATCAGCAGAACTTATAATGAAATGTTGCATGCCTATCAGGTCAATAAAGGGAATAATTCCAAAAGCCAAAAGGAAGCACTGAACTTTGTCAAGCAGAAGCTTGATTCAGCCAAATGGTTCATAGATGCCATCAAACAACGCCAAAATACCTTGTTTGTTACCATGAATGCAATCATCAATTATCAGCGGGAATACTTTCTTTCAGGCGATGAAACCAAGCTGAAACCCATGATTCTGAAAGATATTGCTGATGTTACGGGACTGGATGTCTCCACTATTTCAAGAGTGGCCAACAGCAAATACATTCAGACGAACTTTGGTATCATTTCGCTGAAATTCTTCTTCTCCGAAGGCATGCAGACAGAATCAGGCGAAGAGGTATCCACTCGTGAAATAAAAAAGATCCTTCAGGATTGTATTGATGCCGAAGATAAACGGCATCCGGTGACCGATGACAAGCTGGCAGACATCCTGCAGGAAAAGGGCTACCATATAGCCAGGCGAACCATCGCCAAGTACCGTGAACAGCTTAACATACCTGTCGCCAGGATGAGGAAAGAACTTTAGATCAATTGATTTCACTCTTTTACTGACCGGAAATGGAAAGAAAAATCGCCAACCTGCTCTCTTATATTACCCATCCTTTGCTGATGCCTGTTTTGGGATTGCTTATTATCAGCAATTCGGGAACATATGCTGCTGATATGGATCACAGATTCACCCAGTTCATCTATCTGTCTGTGTTCATATTCACACTGCTGCTCCCCGCCGGTATGATTCCGTTGTTCCTATACTCGGGTCTGGCTAAAAACATTCATTTTTCTGAAAAACGTGAAAGGCTGGTTCCTTTTTATATTACCCTGGTTTTTTACCTGGCAGCCTATTTTCTTATAAAAAAACTGCCTGTAAGTTCAGTTTATCAGAAATTTCTGTTTGCATCATGCATGTCAATTCTCTTTCTGCTAGCCATATCTTACTTTTATAAGATCAGTGCACACATGGTGGGTTGGGGAGGCATTGTAGGCCTTGTGTTGACACTTTCACTCCGTTTTGATGCCGATCTCATGCTTTATCTCGTTACTGCCATACTTTTAACCGGTTTTACGGGATTTGCGCGATTGAAAATGAATGCCCATACGCCCTGGCAGGTATACCTTGGATTTTTAGTAGGATTTCTGACTATGGTCACCGTTTTTCTGATCTGACAAAGGAATAACCGGCAAACTTTCCACCCCTGTATTTATTAATGGTGCAGCATTGCAGGGGGCCTGCTGATGACTTTTAAGAACTTGCTCAAGAGAAAATTCACTTTGCGGTATGTGTGAAAACCAGCCTTTTTGGCTCAGGTATTCAGCCAGGTATTCCTGCTCACTCTGTCCGGGAGTTGGAACCAGAATAGCGGTTTTTCCCAGGGATATAAGATCCATGATCATGGAATACCCGGATCTGCATATGATTATGTCAGCCTGCAACACGGCCTGTCTGAACTGAAAGGTATCGAGATGCGGAACCACATCAATATGGCGGCATGAATTTATGCCGGTTAATTCTTCGTTTTCAACAGATCCTGTAATGACAAGCACCCTGCCTTTCATCCTGATGGCCTCATGTATTGCCATATCCCGGAAAATCTTCCGCTGTGGTTCAGGACCGCTTATTATGAATACCATTTCAAAGCGGATGCCGGTATTTTCAAAACGCTCTTCTCTCATGCCGCTAAAGCGGGAAAGAATACCAACGTACCGGGCATTCTTAGGCATAGGAAACCTGTGTGACAACCTGCCGCTCAAATTGTTTGAAGGATCTGAAAAGTCGGGAACCCAGCATGAATGGAAACGATTAATAAGAAACCGGAGAATGAAATAGAGCGGATATTCTGCCCGACTGATGGGATGCGGCAATTTTGGTGAAACCTGATGGGTTACCAGGATGCAGGTTGCTTTTTTACAAAACAAACCATACCGGTTGTCTGAAACAACAATATCAATATGGTAATCTTCAACAATCCTCCGGATCAGGCGGTGTTCGCGAAATGTTGCTTTCACCAGTGCCGGCAACTGAAAAACCAGTGAGGGGATAAGCCAGGCTCCTTTTGAGGCATAACGAATTTCAGGCGACGGTAATTGTATAAATGGCAATTCGGAGAAAGTAACTTTCAGCAGCGCTCCCGATTTTCCGCTTCCCCCGATGAATACCTGGTAACCTGCATTCCTGTAATGGTTGATAACCGGAACCATTCTGGAAGCATGCCCGAGTCCCCAGTCGAGCGGACATACCATTACCCGTGAAGGATTACCTCCCATTTATTCCAAATTGTCAGGGAGTCACCTGAATTATGAAACCCGATTTTTCAGCCTTCTCCGCTATGGCATTGAGTTCATCAAGACCAATTGCATCCAGTCCTTGAACTGCCGTATCCCTTGCCAGGGAATAAATCATCACCGATTCAGGCTTTATTTCACTTAATGCGGATATCCAGGCATTGATTTCGGCTTCAGTGGCATTGTCAATTAGCAGGCCATTATAAGAACCCCTGAAAAAAAGTGTTTGAATAATCAACTTCCCCTTAAACAGCTTTAAAGAACGAATCAGGTCATGAAGATAAAATTCCGAGGCTGGGCAATTAATGAGTTTCAGGGTTTCCTCAACAGCAGAATCGAGCTTCAGAATATTCAGATCGGCTTTTAAAAGAGCTTCAAGTATTTTTGGATTGGCAATGGTAGTAGCGTTGGAAAGCACAGCAATATTCGCTTTCGGGAAAAGCCGGTTGCGAACGCCAATGGATTCCTCAAGTATCAGAGGAAATTGCGGATGCAGTGTTGGCTCCCCGTTTCCTGCAAAAGTAATGCTGTTCAGGTACTGGTTCCCCGCTTTCATTTCAGTCAGCTTTTCCTCGAGTAGTTCCAAAACCTGCCTCGCATCCGGAAAACCGGTATGAGCTGAATCTTCCGGTGTCAGTCCGCACTCGCAGTATACACAGTTAAAGGTACATACCTTCCGGTTAACGGGCAAAAGATTGATTCCGAGTGATTCGCCAAGTCGGCGGCTCCATACCGGACCGAATATAATTTTATCGAAAAGAAATGTAGGCATTAAAAAATACAAAGATAGTATTTAACCTTGGAAGTAAGAGTGGAATCAAACACAGAGTCAATACAAATGGTTATATTTATGGCCTCCAAATTTTGGAATTATGAACTATATTGACATGTTTGTTTTGGTGTTGCTTATATATGCAGCATTCAAAGGATTCACGAGGGGGTTTATCATGCAGCTTACCCTGCTGATAGCATGGGGATTGGGAATTTTCGGGGCGCTGAAGCTTTCAGGTATTACTGCCCGGTTTCTTGAAGACAGGCTTGCCATTCAACCGGAATCTCTTTACCTGGTATCAGTTGGAATCACATTTTTACTTGTCTTTATTGGAATTAACCTGCTTGGAAAGCTCATTGAAAAGGCTGTTGAATCAGTTGAACTGTCGTTTCTCAACCGTATACTGGGGGTATTTTTCGGCCTTTGCAAAACCGTGATCATCCTGGGAGCGCTGCTAACCTTTGTTGACCGAATGGACAGGCAGGTCAGGTTTCTGCCCAAAAATTCACGGGAACATTCAATTTTCTTTAAACCTTTCACAAAGGCTATCCGTGCGATATTTCCTTCTTTTGCTTCTCCCCAGGAAGATACTTCAGAAAGCGGTGAGTATGCGTGATTTTTCCGGGCTGAATTTATTGTAGCTAAATAGTATATTTGCAAAATTTTCTCTTATGACATTTATTGAAGAACTCAGGTGGCGTGGCATGATACATGATATGATGCCGGGTACAGAGGAACAATTAGCTAAAGAAATGACGGCAGGTTATATCGGATTTGATCCCACAGCTGATTCCCTTCATATCGGCAGCCTGTTGCCCATTATGCTGCTGGTTCATTTTCAGCGGTGCGGTCACAAACCGATAGCACTTGTTGGCGGGGCAACCGGAATGATCGGTGATCCTTCTTTCAAGGCCGAAGAAAGAAAATTTCTTGATGAAGAAACGCTCAGCCATAACCTGGAATGCCAGAAGAAGCAACTCGAGAAATTTCTCGATTTCAACTGTGGCACTAATTCTGCAGAAATAGTTAATAATTACGACTGGTTCAAAGAGTTTTCATTCCTGGGGTTTTTAAGGGAAGTAGGTAAGCACATTACCGTGAACTACATGATGTCTAAAGACTCTGTTAAAAAGAGGCTTGAGACCGGAATTTCATTTACCGAGTTTACCTATCAGCTGATTCAGGGTCATGATTTTTACCATCTCTACAAGACAAAAAACTGCCGGCTTCAGATGGGCGGATCAGACCAGTGGGGAAATATAGTCACCGGTACCGAGCTGATCCGTCGCAAAGACGGAGGCGAAGCCTATGCACTGACCTGCCCGCTGGTTACAAAATCCGACGGAGGGAAATTCGGAAAATCAGAACAGGGCAATGTATGGCTCGATCCGGCGCGAACATCACCATATACCTTTTACCAGTTTTGGCTGAATACATCCGATGAGGATGCCGCAAAATACATCAAGTTGTTTACACTGCTTACCCGGGAAGAAATTGAAAGTCTGACGGCTGAACACATGCTGGCTCCACATATGCGGCTTCTTCAGAAACGGCTTGCAGAAGAGGTTACAACCATGGTACATTCCAGGGCCGACCTGGAAATGGCTGTTGAAGCTTCGGAGATTCTCTTCGGAAAAGGAACTGCCGAATCTCTTAAAAAGCTGGACGAAAAAACCTTTTTAAGCATTTTTGAGGGGGTGCCTACATGCCAGGTTGATAAAGAGCTGCTGGAAGCGGGAATCAACATAGTTGAATTGCTTGGAGAAAAGACAGATATATTCCCATCCAAAGGAGAAGTGAGAAGAATGATCAAGGGTGGGGGGCTGAGCCTGAACAAAGCCCGGATTGATGATGAAACCCAGACGGTAGGAATTGGCAATCTTTTGAATAACCGGTACATTCTGATTCAGAAAGGAAAGAAGAACTATCACCTGATAACCGTTAACAATTCATAATCATGGATCAACAAGCAAACAGCAGGGTGCCTGTCAGCAATGCATTCGACCTTGTAACCTATATGTGGAAGAAAAGATTCGTTCTGATTGTCCTGACTTCTATTGCTTTCATTGCATCAATTGTAATCTCACTGTTGATTACACCGCGATTCAAATCAAATGTGGTGCTTTTCCCTGCTGCATCCGTCTCCCTTTCGAAGAGTCTGGTGGAAACATCTTCCATTTCCACTGATTTCCGTGATGTGCTTTCTTTCGGGGAAGATGATGAGGCTGAAAGAATGTTGCAGATACTGCATTCTAACCAGATCAAGGATCATGTGATTCAGAAGTTCAATTTGATGGATCATTATGAAATCAAGCTTTCTGACCCTTTCCCATATACTAAACTGGAGAAGAAATACCAGAGCAATATCCGGTTCAGGCGAACAGAATTCATGTCGATTGAAATTAGTGTACTCGATGCCGATCCGCAGATGGCTGCTGATATTGCCAATGAAATAGCTGCTTATGTTGATACTACTATACATAACATTCAGCGGGAGCGCGCTGTGGAAGCATATAATCTGGTAGAAAAGGAATTCAACAATGCCGAGAATGAAATCCGGATGATCAGCGATTCGCTCCAAAAGATCAGGCAGCCTGGCATAATCTATAATGAGCTTTCGCAAAAGCTGGAATCGGAGATTCAACGTATGGGACTGTTGAAGGCTAAGCTGGTAGCATCAAAAGTTAATGTGGAACAAACATTGCCTCAGATTTTTATTGTTGATCGGGCTGTAAAAGCTGAAAAGAAAGCAGTTCCCAAACGTTCCATTATTGTTATCATATCTACACTTTCATCTTTTGCTTTGTCCTTGCTGGCTTTACTAATCATTGACCAGATAAAACATTCCAATACCTGATGTTACTGAAAAATCTCAGGAAGCATGGCCTTGTCATTGCCCTGGTGATTCTATACATCATGGCGGATATGCTGCTGACGCTCCGTGAGATTTATTGGCTGAATTTGCTGCCGCTGGTTGTGCTGGTCATATATCTTGCTATGGCAAGGCTCGACATCCTGTATTTTATTATTGTTGCCCTTACCCCATTATCCATTCAGTTGCTTGAATTCTTTCCCGGATCACCCATCGACTTTGCCATACCTACTGAGCCTCTATTGTTTGGGGTTATGTTGTTGCTGGTGTACCGGACAGCACTCAACGGATTTCGCAATAAAGAAATATGGAACCACCCTGTAACCTGCGCCATTCTTTTTAATCTGTTCTGGATATTCTTTACGTCGTGTACAAGCGTTATGCCGCTGGTATCATTTAAATTTTTACTTGCCCGCATCTGGTTTGTCATGATTTATTATTACCTGGCCGTACTGGTATTCAGAAATACAAAAAATATCCGCGTTTTCATATTGTCTTATACCTTGCCCATGCTTGTTGTGATTGCCTATGCCATTACCCGGCATTTGTCATATGGGCTGTTTGACAAGCAGGCAGCACACTTTGTAATGAACCCGTTTTTCAGGGATCACACTTCATACGGCGCCATCCTGGCAATGCTGTTTTTTGCCCTGGGGGGGCTGGTAATAAACAAAAAGCGGGACCTGCTTTTCAGTATGCTGACATGGGGAACTTTAGGCGCTGTAACACTGGCTTTGATTTTATCATACACGCGTGCAGCCTGGATCAGTGTGTTGATATCATTTTGTGTCTTGCTCCTGATTTTAATAAAAATCAAATTCAGGTATATTTTGCTGGTTGGTATTCTGGGAATACTCTACATGACCGGTCAGCGAACGGAAATCATTCACAAAATGGAAAAAAACCGGCAGGAATCATCCGCTACGCTAAGCGAACATGTGAAATCCATTTCAAATATAACAACCGACGAATCGAACCTGGAAAGGATAAACCGCTGGAATGCCGCGTTGCGCATGTTCAGGGAGCGCCCGGTTTTTGGATGGGGGCCGGCTACCTACATGTTCAAATATGCTCCTTATCAGCGGGGGGCTGAAAAAACAGGCATCAGTACTGATTTTGGCAATAAGGGAAATGCACATAGTGAATATATCGGACCTCTTGCTGAAAGCGGTTTGCTGGGATCGCTTTCATTTATTGCCATAGCTGTGCTGAGTCTGATGACAGGCTTCAGGGTGTATGTGAGATTACAGGATAGCCGTTTAAAACAGGTTGTTCTTTCGCTGTTGCTTGGCTATATTACCTACCTGATTCATGGAAGCCTCAATAATTTTCTGGACACGGACAAGGCATCGGCCTTGTTCTGGGGATTTACTGCCGTTTTTGTGTCGCTGGACCTTTCATTAAAAGAACTCAATACCCAAAATTGAGATATCATCAAAAATAGCTGCACTTCCTTCAAATATCCCCTGCTTCTTAATTATCGCCTGTATGTTTTGTTCAATGTTGTGATTGTTCATAATACAGTCCTCAATCTCTTTGGTGCCGAATGATATTTTTTTGCCGTCGATTAATTCAACCAGTCCGTCGGTGTAACAAATGATCTTGGTGGGTTCTTCAATGGTTACGGATCCCTTGCGGATCAGGGGAATTTCATCGATCATGCCGATTCCCACACAACCTTTGCTGAGCAGCGACAATTCCTTTTTGGTTTTCTGATACATCATGGGTTGGTTATGCCCGGCATTGATGTATTGCAATTCCCGTGTTTTATAATTGAATTTTCCAACGAAAATGGTGATGAACTTTTCTCCGTTGGCTGAATGGAGCACTCTTTCATTGAGTTTCTCAATCAATGCATCCAGGGATATATCATAGGTAAAGAGGGCTCTCAGGTTGGCCTGGAAATTAGACATGAGCAGGGCTGCGGAAATTCCCTTTCCGGAAACATCGGCTATGCAAAAACCAAATTCCGTTTTACTGAGCTGAATGTAGTCATAATAATCCCCGCCTACATCAAAGTGGGGCAAATAAAACGCCGTCATACAGATCTTGTCGTTCCTTGGAAGGATAGAGGAGCTGGGAATCAGCATGTTCTGCATTTTTGAGGCCAGTTCCATCTCTTTTTTAAGAGCTTCCTGGCGAAGGCTTTCCTTAAAAAAGCGCATATTTTCAATGGCAACAACAATTATATTGGTAAGCGTTTGAATAAAGTTCAGGTGCTTGATGATCGGGCTCACACCTTCTCCTTCTTCAATATCGCCGATAATGACATAGGCCACAGGTTTGCCCTTATTGATAACCGGGATTACAATATCAAATGCATTCAGTGTTTTGTTTGGAGAAGAGGTAATGAACGAGATATCCTGTATGGGAATAAGATCTCTTTCAACATGAATTGACGCATATGATTCACCCACATCTCCTGATCTCAGCAGACATTCCCAGGTGTCTTCCAGCATGAATATCAGAATCTTACCAATATTGAGGTCTTTGGTAAGCAAGTGTTTGTAAATCTCAAGCAATTCTTCACGGGTTAGATTTTCATTGATAGCCTGAGTGATATTCAACAGGGATTGGAGCTTAAAAGTGGTCAGTTGCAACCTGTTGATGGATGCCTTGTCCTTTCTGCTTTCTTTCACGCACTTTACAATTTGTTTGTATGCAAGCCTGTAAGATACATAAAAAAAATAAAGAGGGGAAATAAAATTGTTAAAAACCCTAAGTTAGTGCTTAATTGGGAGTCAGATAAACTCAATTAAAAACGATCGGATATTTTAAACTCGAGTATTCGTCGATATCCATGCGAAGCGATCCGACAAGCAGGTCAAATCTAACTTTGATGGGAATTACATTTTTATCGTCGGATAGCCATATCTGCATATCGTCTTCAGAGGCAAACATCCTGCCCTTCTCAACAACAGGGTCAAAACGATGGCACCGGATCTTTCCGAACCTGGTTTTAACCTGTTCCTTTCCTTTATAACGTATATCGAAAGGAAAGATTTCATCATCGAAAAGGGTCACTGATTTAATCACATCGCCGGGTTTGAGATAAGTATAATCGAGTTTTCTTATGAAATAAATCAGCGATACCATATCCAGAATATCAGGTGGGACAATGATGGTGCTGTCTTCACGCTTGCTGTATGCAGTTCTTTTATCATGATCAAAGAAGGCTTCCTGATACCTCTTATAGTTGCCTTCCTTTATGTCACGTATTGATTTATAAGGGAGGTTGTTGTTGATATCAAAATAACTCTCAAAAATATCCTTAACACTGTATAAAACTTCGGCCAAACCAACCGTTCTTCCCTGCGCCACAGAATGAAATACCAGTTTATTGTTGTAATTGGTTTGTTTTAAAACGAGAGATGCAGTTCCACCTGTGATGGGGCCAAACTTCACTGTATAAACAAGCTTTTCTCCGGCTTTGTAAGGGTTTTCTTCAACCATAACATGTTTCAACTGCCCCGAAAGGGAAGCCGAGAACAGGAACAAACAAATAGTAACAGCGGGCAACCTCATTTGAACTTTTTTTAACATGTTAGGTAATCATATAAACGCAAAACAGAGGAACCAGGTTATACCTTCAATCCCTTTTTAGAAGTAGTGGCTATGAAATCCTTCAGGTAAAAGGGCTCAAAATAGGCAACATCCTCAAACAGGTTTCCTGCATATTTTTCTTCTGCAAGAAGTGCCAAAGATGATGCGTGCGGGTGAATATCGGGAATAAACAGCGCATTGGGATGTGAGAGTATCTCCCTGCACTTCTCCATTCCGGAACCGAAAAAAACCATCACCCGGCCGGCAAGGTATTGACTGAATGTATCATGCCCCACAACAACAGCCTGAACAGGTTGAACTGCTGCTCCCTGCATATTGTAAAGACATGAGAAAACCTCCATCCTTCTTGCATCGATCATAGGGCACAGAATGATTTCAGAATGTTCCGGCAAACTTTGTACCAAACCTGCATGATGCGTGGTGACATGTCTGACCATGATGCTCAAT
Organism: uncultured Bacteroidales bacterium; assembly: GCA_964560225.1. GTDB lineage: Bacteria > Bacteroidota > Bacteroidia > Bacteroidales > UBA10428 > UBA5072. The sequence continues at coordinate 5,353 of CAZLLD010000008.1, read as the reverse complement.
GTATCTACCCCTATCAATGGTAATCCACTCCCGTAACACAACCCTTTGGCAGTGGACACGCCGATTCTCAATCCGGTATATGAACCCGGACCCTTGCCTACGGCAATCGCATCCAGATCAGCAACAGACAAGGCTGTCTCTTTCAGCACTTCTTCAATAAAAACAGTGAGCTTTGCCGCATGAGATTTTTCTTCAAAGGTTTCCCGTGCGGCAATCACTTCACCATCCCGGGCCAGTACTACTGAGCATAAGTGGGTTGCAGTTTCAATATTCAGGATACAGGCCATAAAAGCTCGAAACTACTAATCATTTAACTTCTCTTTGGATACTTTTTTAATTTCCGTACCATCCTTCAGTTTCTTGGTAATCACATTGTAAGGTGCAGTTACGACTTCTGTCCCTGCAACCAGGCCTGATAGAATTTCAATGTAGTCATTGTCCTGTATACCGGTTTTGACTATTGCAGTTTTGGCAACGCCTTTGTCGTAAATGAATACTACTTCCCTGGAATCCTTATCTGCAGAGTTAACCCCTGCTGAATCTGCTTTGATCAGGGAATCTGCCATAAGTGAAACTGACTGCAAAGGAACCGAAAGAACATTGGTTTTGTGTTCAGTCATGATATCAACAGAAGCAGACATACCCGGGCGGAAAGGCTGGGTTTTGCCATCGCCCAGTAAATCGAGATACGACTCTTTAAGAAGCAGTATTTTTACCTCAAAATTGGTGACCTGATCGGCAGTCATACCGGTAGTTGTTGCAGAATTGGCGATTTCGGAAACGATCCCTTTAAACTTGCGATCGGGGAATGCGTCAACTTCAATAATTGCAGAATCGTTCAAAACTACCCTGACAATATCATTTTCGTTTACTTCTGCAAGAATCTCCATTCTGTTCAGATCAGCCACGCGCAGCATTTCGGTTCCGTTCATGAGTTCGGTTCCCACCACTCTTTCGCCTTTTTCAACCTGAAGCAGGGTAACCACGCCATCCATGGGAGCATGTATTGCTGTTTTTACCAGGTTTTCACTGGCTTCTTTAAGAGTGGCTTCGGCACTGTGCACAGAAAATTCAGCTGAAGAAACACTTTGCTGGGAAGCACTCACCTCTGCTTTTGCCACGTTATACGATGATTGAGCAGATTCCCATTCAGCTTGTGAAATGGTTCGGTCTTCCCAAAGTTTCTTGCTTCGTTCGTAGGAGAGCCGTGCCTGTTCATACCTGGCTTCAACCTGCAGCAACATGGCCTTGGCATTGGCGAGGTTTGCCTTTGAGGCATTGAGTGCGGCAAGCGCCCTGTCGCGCCCTGAAATGTAATTGTCGGGTTTGATTTTCAGCAGAAACTGCCCCTTTTTTACAATATCTCCATCCTTTACAGCAAGTTCCACAATCTCACCCGATACATCAGGCGTAATTTTTACCTCGGTTTCGGGTTGAATCTTGCCATTGGCAGTAATTATTTCAGTGATATCACGCAACGCAACTTCTTCTGTGGCAACTTCATAAACGGTTGATTTTCCGAACCAACCTGCTTTTTTGCCTGCTAAAGCAAGAATTATCAGCGTAAAAGCTATGACTGACAGATAGATTAAAAGTTTTCGGGAATTCATAGAATTTCTTAAATGGAGGTTAAAATTTTGTCATGTAAATTTAAAATTTGGCGCTGACAATTGGTAAAAAGAGTGTATTTTTTACAAAAATTTCATGCGATGAAGGAGGAGGAATCGATAAGAATTGTCGATTACACGGAGATTGGTGCAGTCAGCTTTATCAGAAAGCCCTCGGTCAGAAACCTGAAAATTACCGTCAGACCGTTGAAGGGTGTTCAGGTCTTGGTTCCGCGGTTCCTGTCGTTTGAAAGTGCATACAGGTTCGTGGAAGAGAAGAAACCCTGGATCAGGAAAAGCCTGCTGAAACTCGCAAAAATTAAGAAAGGCATTTCCGGTTTTGATCTCAGCACTCATTTTCAAACCAGAGATCACAAGCTGGTACTGGAAAAACATGCCAAAGCTACAATAAAAACCGTAATTGGTCATGGACGAATTACCGTTATGTTTCCCGACTTCGCCGATGTATCGGATCACCGCGTGCAGAAATCTGTCAGGAAAGCCATAGTGCAAGCCTGGAAACTTGAAGCTGCAAAATACCTCCCCGGTATGGTCAGGCAACTTGCAGATAAAAATCATCTCAAATTCAGCAGGTTGACTTTCAGGGATAACAAAACACGCTGGGGCAGCTGTTCACGCGACAACAAAATCAGTCTGAACATTCACCTCATGCGGCTGCCAGATCATCTTTGCGAATATGTGATACTTCATGAACTGGCCCATACCATTTACAAGCATCATCAGAAGGCTTTCTGGCAATATCTCGATCAGCTTACCAGAGGCAGGGCACGGATTCTTGACAAGGAGCTCAACGGGTTCAGTCCCGAAGTCTGGTAGCTTTCTTCAGGGAGATTTCTTAACTTTACTAAAAAGATAAGCCATGAAGAAAGTACTGATCCATTTCGCTGACGGTTTCGAGGAAATCGAAGCGATCACTCCCATTGATGTGCTGCGCAGAGCTGGGTGCGAAGTGGTTACCGTATCGGTTACCGGGAATAGCGAGGTAACCAGTACCCGCGGGGTTACCCTTGTGGCAGATACCCATTTTTTGGAAGCGGATTATGATCATGCTGATATGATTGTATTGCCCGGAGGTCAGCCTGGCGCAAATAATCTGAATAAGCATGAGGGCTTAAAGAAAGAAATTCAGGAATTTTACCGGCAGGGAAAGTTTGTGGCAGCTATTTGTGCTGCTCCTCTGGTGCTGGGAAGCACAGGCATACTCAAGGGGAAAAGGGCCACCTGCTATCCCGGAACCGAACCACAGCTTACCGGTGCCACCTGCACCGGAAATGGCGTTGAAAGAGACGGCCACATCATCACCGGTAAGGGCCCTGGTTTTGCGCTTGACTTTGCCCTGTTGCTTGCTGAAGTACTTGCCGGTAAAGATAAAGCCAAGGAGGTGCGAGAGGCCATGCTGATTGGTTAAGTTTCAACCACCAATATCTAGTTTTTATGCGAATGCCATGAGAAGGACATGCCTCAGTCCTTCCTGGCATTATTGTGCCTAAATGGGTGATTTCACCAATTAAACACCTGATTATCTATAACATTTTGCTTTTTTTTTCGTAAAAAAAACAGCTGTGAAGGTAAGATGTTAATAAAAATTATATTACCGACGTAGCAGATGTTGTTATAATTCTGAAATTGAGCAGTTTTATTAACATTAAATTAAACCAAATCCAATAAACCAACTAGTTCAGGGAATATCCTCCCGGGCCATTGCATGAATACCATATTTCAACATAGCTTTCAAAGAATAGCAAAAAGAAATGCAGCTGCTGCCATTTCTGTTATGTTATTTATGATGTTGAGTCAGTTGGTAGTTGGTCAAAATATTGGAGATTACAAATTTAATGTAGCTGATGATGATTGGGAAGACCCGGCAAACTGGTTAACTGGGAATGGATCAACATGGATTGCCGCAACAGAATACCCGGGTCAGAATCCAGGAACAAAAAAAGTAATAATTGAAAACGGTCAAAGAGCCAAAATCAATATCCCGATTCCAAATTCAATAGAATCGTTGGAACTTTCTGGTAGTGGCCCTTATGATAAAAGCAATACAGGTATCGCCCGCCTGGTTTGGTTCACAAATGACTGCCCGTTGACTGTTACCGAAGATCTCCGGATGCGCTTTGGGAGTTTAAGAGCAACTGCAACTTCAGGAGGTATTATTATTGTTAACAGAAATCTGATTGTTGAAGAAATCTCGAGTATTCGGGAGGTTCATGCTACCATAAACGGTACAACTACTATAGATGTTTTAGACTCTCTTCGTTTTGATCATTCTGGGATCACCCCCTTAGTAGCAAAGATCTTTAAAGGTCAGGTTATAAATAATGGCACCTGGGATAATTCTCTTGGCGATTATCCAATTGAATTCCAGGAAGGCTTTATTAATAATGGAACCTTTATTTCAGGTTCAGGGACGTATAAGCTAACAACAAATTCTCAGGATATTGGCGGTAATCCAATGGCCTTCAATAGTCTTGAAATCAGCACTCCGGGTACTATTGCGTTAACAAATGATGTTACGGATACTACCCTGATAATGACATCAGGGAACATCAATACAGGTAGTTTTAAACTAATATTACCAGAGGAAAGCAACCTTTCACGTACATCAGGCACGATAATTGGCAAAATTCAACGGTATATATCAGGTACGGGAGGAACCTATCTTTTTCCTGTAGGAACAGGCTCTTCATACCGACCGGCATCTTTCACTTTTACTCCTGCTACTGCTGGCAGCCTTATTGGAGGATTTGTGGAAGCGGATCCGGGCATTTCGGGAATTCCCTATGACGATGATATTGCTGTGGATTCACTTTATACCGACGGATACTGGCATTTTGAAAATTCCGGTTTCTCCAGTAGTTCATATGATTTATCACTTGATGGCAATGGCTTTTCAAATGCAGACTTTTCCAACACCCGGATCTCATCAAAATTATCTGGTGGGGCATGGGAGGGCAACGGAACTCATGGCTCAGTATCAGGCAGTGTGATTACCCGGACCGGGATGACCAATCTTACCGGGTCATCAACCGATTTTGCCTTTGGAGGGCCTTGTCCCTTAATAAATCTGAGTGTCAGCGATCCGACAGTCTGTTCGGGCAGTGATGCAACAATTACCCTGACAGGATCACAAAATAATATTGGCTATCAACTTCGTGACAATACAAATTCGCCGATTGGCTCTCAGGTTGTTGGTGACGGTGATGATATCGAATACACCTTCACGCCCCCTGCCACTGCAACATACAACATACTGGCAACATCAGGTGTTTGTTCTGTTGAATTAACCGATAAAGCGGTGGTGACGCTGGATTCTCAAACCGCCGATGCTGGTAGTGATCAGACGCTATGCGGGGTACTGACCACTGTACTGACAGGCAATACTCCAAGTGCAGGCACGGGCACATGGAGCAAGGTAAGTGGACCAGGTACCGTAACCTTTAGCGAAACAGATGCGACCACCCCGGGCGCTACCGTCACGGTAGATGTTTATGGCACATATGAACTGAGATGGACGATAGTCAATGGAGGGTGTAATCAATATGATGAAGTCACCATTGACTTTAATGAAAATCCCGACGGACTGAGTGCCGGATTGGATGCCACAGTTACCTGTGATGCACTGACAACAACTCTTGCAGGCACAGCCCATACCTATCAGGCAAGCAGTGACCATGCAGGTTCCTCCAGGACATGGAGCTACGTGAGTGGTCCGGATGACACGC
>CAZLLD010000007.1:0-75108 GCA_964560225.1 uncultured Bacteroidales bacterium | reverse complement strand
GCTTCGATGTGTTCTCCGCCAATGCCGCTGTCGTTGGTAATGAAAACATAGGTTCCGTTGGTGGCTGTAGCAAAGAACCGGAACAGAAATTCGGTGTCTTTATTGATACCGCTTGCAGAAACCGGGATGATTTTAATACCTTTTGCGGCAGTATTCCGTATGATTTTGTTGAGGTCATTCACAATGGCATCAGTATGATGAGGTGGTGCATCGAGCAATAGAAACAGCAGGCGGGCACGTGCGTCTTCGCTCCAGCTCAGCTGAGTAATGGCAGTACCAAGGGCAGTATGAACCGCTTCCTCATAATCTCCGCCGCCGCCGGCTGACTGGTTGTTAATGAATGAGAGGGTCTGTTGCAGATTGGATGAAAACGGAGAAACCCGGGTCAGGTATTCATCTCCTTCATCGCGGTAGAACACAGAGCCAACACGCAAAGAAAGCTGGTTGTTGAGGTCTTTGGAGCGACCAATTACATCGAGCAATTCTGATTTCAGGTATTCGATTTCATCACCCATGGATCCGGTGGCATCCACAACAAAAAGAATATCGGCTTGCATCACCTGATCGCCCGGCGCTGCAACAACCACTTCATTCAGGCCTTCGTCATATATCTTGGGGTCTACAATAGTGATTTTCTGGTTTTGATAACTGACCACAGCTTTTACATCGCCCTGGTCCTGCCCGTTAATATTCAGCCACAACTCAGCCATGCCTTCATTGTCGGTCCGTGCTTTCCACAACTCATCCCCGTTCAGGTTCTCAAGTGCGACTTCACAGTCGATCAGTGGGTTTGAAATCATATCGGTAACCCTGAAGGAATATCTTGTATTGGGGTAAAATTTCCAGTTTTCCTGGGCTTTTGTAAATTCTTCATTTTGGCCCAGGTTTTTCCAGAAATCCCATTCTGTCAAGTCATTCCATTCAGCGGCCGTTATTTGTCCCGGCTCTGTCGGTTGTATCTGAGCAGAATCGCCATTACCGGAAGGGACTCCTCCTCCCATTCCCAATAAACCATATTCTGATGCTATTCCGTCACCATCAATTATTCTCGGTGATACTGATCCCCCTCCATCTTCGGTACAGCGGATCATAACAAAGGCAAACAGAAATGCCAGGGCAATTAACGCATTTTTTTTCATAGTTGTAGTTTTATTGAATATCTACCTGTCAGATAGCATCGGAGATAAAAAGGTTGCGCAGGCGGATATTTTTTACTTCATTTTCTTCCAACAATGCGAAGGTGAAGTTGCCGGTCCCTGCCGGTCCGGGGTTCACAACCAGCGTATTTCCGATACGGTCAACTGCCCTGCCTTCGTGGATATGTCCGGTAAAGCAAACAAGGGGTTGGTATTTTTCAATGAATTTGCGGATACTTTTACTGCCCACATGAAAGCCGGGTGACACGGCATCATTCAGTGTATTATACGGAGGCTGGTGCGAAACCATCAATAAGGGCTCTCCGGCGGGTATTGAGAGCGCACCGAGAATGGCCTCATATTCTTCCTCGGAGTATTCGTTAGGTGTTTTGCCGGGACAGGGGAGAGAACCGCTCAGTCCTACCAACGTATACCCGGCATGCCTGATTAACGAGGCATTAAGTGAAATCCCTTCCCGGGTAAGGTATTTTTCCGCTTCGGGATAATCACAATTACCGGTAACCGCGTAAATGGCAGATATTTTTCCGCGCAGTTCCAAAACAATCTCCTCCATTTCCTTGTGTCTTCCGAAATGGGTATTGTCGCCGCAGAGCAACAGCAGATCAGCTGATTCAAGCTCCGGGGCCAGTGTGGTTAATATGTTTTTCCTTCCATGCAGGTCGGTAATGGCAATGATGTTCATATTACCTTATTTTTATTGCGGGTCTACATCCAGCGTACATTGAACAGCCCGGAATTCCGGTTTTCCTGTCATTTCCCGGGTGCAGCACAGTATCTGATTCTTGACAGCAGCGAGATTTCCCCTTTCAATTTTTACCAGCAATGCTTTCAGGTACAGGTTCTGAATTCTGCTCACCAAAGGGTATTCAGGACCCATCACTGTTTCCTTTACTGTGTTACGAAGCTGTTGCGCCAGAAAGACTGCTGCCTGGTCAAGTGTTTCCTGGATCCGGTGCTTCAGTATGATTTTAACCAGCCGGCTGAAAGGCGGATAGCGGAACCTGTTGCGCTCCTCAAGCTGGCCGGCATACATGGCCTGGTAATCATTATGAACCACCTGGCTGATCACCGGGTGGTTGTGGCTGGATGTTTGAATAATCACCATACCCCGGCCGTTTTTTCTGCCGGCTCTGCCGCTCACTTGCGACATAAGCTGGTAACTTCGCTCATAAGCCCTGAAGTCGGGGTAGTTGAGCATGGTATCGGCATTCATGATCCCTACCAGTTTCACGTTGTCGAAGTCGAGGCCCTTTGATACCATCTGTGTCCCTACCAGTATATCCGATTCCTTCATTTCAAACCGGGCTATCAGTCTTTCATAGGCCTTCCGGCTGCGGGTGGCGTCGAGATCCATCCGTTCAATCCGGGCCTGCGGGAAGAACAGGGCAATTTCTTCTTCTATTTTTTCGGTGCCAAACCCTCTCATTTTGTGGCTGCCCTGGTTGCAAACCGGGCATACCGAAGGCACCGGAGTGCTGTAGCCACAGTAATGGCAATAGAGCCGGTTGCTCTTTTTATGGTAGGTAAGACTCACATCACAATGGCGGCATCTGGGAATATCGCCACATTCACCACATTCAAGGAACAGGGAAAAGCCACGCCGGTTCTGGAACAGGATAACCTGTTCCCCATTTTTCAATGCGTCTTCAATACCGTCAAGCAGGGCAGGGGAAAAATTGGATTGCATTTGTTTGCGACGCCTGAGATCATGGGTGTTAACGACTGCTATTTCCGGAAGCTGCAGGTCGAGGTACCGCTCGTTGAGTTCAACCAGACTGTATTTGCCGGTTTTGCAGTTATAATAGGTTTCTACCGATGGAGTGGCGGTTCCCAGCAAGGTTTTGGCTCCATGTATTCTGGCCAGCATGATGGCGGTGTCGCGGGCATGATAACGCGGGGCCGGATCGAATTGCTTGTAAGTGTTTTCATGTTCCTCATCAACGATAATGAGCCCCAGGTTGCTGAAAGGAAGAAAAATAGAAGAACGAACCCCAAGTATTACCTGAATGTGATGATCACCGGGTTTGCCGCCATCCAGCAGGTTTTTCCAGGTTTTGATCTTTTCCGAGGTGCTGTACTTTGAATGATAAACTGCAATACGCTCACCGAAGACAGCTTTTAATCGCGAGATCATTTGCGTGGTGAGCGCAATTTCAGGAAGCAGGTACAATACCTGCTGACCCCTGGAAATGACTTCCCGGATCAGGTGGATGTAGATCTCGGTTTTTCCGCTCGAAGTGACTCCGTGCAGCAGGGTAACATCAGAGGTTTGGAAGTTTGCCCTGATTTCGTCGAGAGCACGTTGCTGCGAAGGATTCAGCCCGGAAAGGTCGCGGACTTCAGCAGTGGCTGTTTTTTTTGTGCGCGATCTGGTCTCCAGTTTCAGTTGCGCGGGGATGGCCGCTTTGAACACTTCACCGCGGGCACACATGTAATACTCGCTGATCCAATTCCACAAAGCCAACTGTGATTCAAGCACGACAGGGGCGGAATCAATGACAGACAGAATTTCTTTGACCTCGTAATCTTCAGGTTTCTGATGGTGGATATGGGTAACCAGGGCGGTATATACCTTCTTTTTGCCGAAAGGAACGGTGACCCGCATGCCGGGCTTCAATACGGCTGCCTGTTCAGCATTCAGGGCATAGGTAAAGGTTCCGTGCAGAGGCAGGGGCAGCAGGAGATCGGTATAATAGCTTTCGGCCATAGCAGGGGGTAGATAAGCATTGATGCGCAGGCAAAACCTGCAGGTGGAATGGTTAACATGTGCGGGGCATCAGGCAATGAATGCCGGAGGCGTCAAATGAGTACTTCGGCAAGCCTCAGCAGGTTTCTGTCGACGTCCTTGTCCATTTTCACCGTTTTATTCAGCGGCACATGCACTATTTCATTGTTTACCAAACCAATCATGATGCTTTTCTGGTCGTCGAGCAAAGCCTCCACGGCAGCTGATCCCATACGGCTGGCATTGATGCGGTCGAGCGCAGAGGGTGAACCGCCACGCTGTATATGTCCCAAAATGGTAGTGCGAATGCTCAACTCTGGAAATTCTTCCTTGATGCGTTTGGCAATGGTCATGGCTCCGCCTTCTTCATCGCCTTCGGCAACAATGATGATACTCGATTTCTTCTTGGCGGCTCTTTCGGCCATGTATTTCCGGAGTTTGTCGAGTTGTCCTTTTTCTTCTGGTACCAGAATGCCTTCTGCACCGCAGGCAATGCCGCTTCGCAATGCCAGGAAACCGGCTTCCCTGCCCATTACCTCAACAAAGAAGATGCGTCCGTGAGATGAAGCCGTATCCCTTATTTTGTCCACAGCCTCAACAACCGTATTGGTTGCTGTGTCGTAGCCAATGGTATAATCGGTGCCATACAGGTCGTTGTCAATGGTGCCCGGGATGCCGATAAAGGGTATGTCGAATTCCTTTGACATGATGCTGGCACCGGTAAAGGAGCCGTCGCCACCGATGACGATCACGGCATCAATACCAAACTGAACCAGTTGGTCATAAGCCTTTTTTCTTCCTTCATACTGATGAAACTCTTTGCAACGGGCAGTCTGAATGATGGTTCCCCCGCGCTGGATGATACCGCTGACATCCTGTGTGGCCAGCGGGATGATATCGCCTTCAATCATCCCCTGGTAACCGCGTTTAATGCCAAATACTTCCAGCCCGTGAAAAATTCCGGTTCTGACAACAGCCCTGATGGCTGCATTCATGCCGGGAGCATCTCCGCCTGAGGTGAGCACACCAATTTTCCTGATTTCTTCCATTACAAAATTGTATTTTAAAATAATATGGGAATAACTGCCTGTTAAGCGCTCAAATTTAATGATTCCGGCGGAGTATCATTTGTGTGTTTTCATATTTTTTTTACGCGATGCGGTGCCAGCATTTTCATCCTGCTCAGTTTGCAAAACTAACCAAGGAACGAAGTCAGCAATTGGATCAAACTGTACAACCTGCTGATTTACTTTTTTATGTTTGGATGCTGGTAAAATTAAAATTCTTCAGTAAATTAGATATGAAACCAGAAATGAGTTATGAAAATCAAGCCAACATATGATGAACTGTTACAGGAAATTGAGCAGCTCAGACACCAATTGGCAGTGAAACAAAAACTGGAAAAAGAGCAGGAGTTATCCTTAGCCAAAGAGAAAGCAGAGAAAAGCGAGATACTTTACCACAGGCTCATTGAAAATTCGCCCTGGGGTATGCATTTTTACAGGGTTGAAAACAACTCCCTGATCTTTGCAGGCGCTAATCCTGCTGCAGACAGATTATTACATATTGATAATTCGCAATTTGTCGGAAAAGCAATTGAAGTAGCATTTCCTCCGCTGGCGAAGACAGAAATACCCTTCAGGTACCGAGAAGCGGCTGAGAAAGGGATTTTATGGAGAACAGAACAAATTTCTTATGATGATGAAAAAATTGCAGGTGCATTCGAGGTAATTGCCTTTCAGACCATCGACGATAATATGGTGGCTGTTTTTAATGACATTACCGAGCGCAAGCGGGTGGAAGAGGAACTCATTAAGAACGAATTGTTGATGAGAACTGCCATCGAAAATCTGCCCATTATCTTCTATATGATTGATAACGATGGTATTTTTAAATTGTCGATAGGTGCAGGTCTGCAAAGTCTCGGATTGCAACCCAACCAGGTTGTCGGCTTGTCTGCTTTTAAGATTTATAAAGACCATCCGCATATCATAGAATCAGTTAAAAAAGCCCTTTCAGGTGAAATAGCTACTTTTGAATCAAATGTAAGCGGGGCCATACATTTCAATATTGTAACGCCGTTTTCGATCTCCAACAAAAGGAATGGGATAGTTGGTGTTGCATTGGATATTACCGAACGTAAAAAGATTGAATTGGAAGCCATACAGGCCAAAGAAAAGGCCGAAGAAAACGACCGGCTGAAAACAGCCTTTTTGCAAAACATGAGCCACGAAATACGCACTCCCATGAATGCCATAATTGGTTTTGCGAGTTTAATGGCCGAAAATTGCAACAACAGTGAAAAACTGAAGCAATTCTCGTCCATAATTGAACAGCGGAGCCACGATTTGCTGAACATTATAAACGATATGCTCGATATTTCAAAAATCGAATCGGGACAAGGCACCTTGCAAATGGAAGAGTGCAGCATCAACGGATTGTTTTCGGAACTTGCTATGTTTTTTGCCGATTACCAAATTCGCTCGGAAAAGCAGCATATTCAGCTATTGATACATCAGGTTTTAGATGAGGATATAGCAAATATATTAACCGATCAGCACAAGCTCAAGCAAATTTTAATTAACCTGATCACCAATGCTTTTAAATTTACCGAATCAGGGAAGATCGAATGTGGTTGCAAACGCAGCAACCATCAATTATTGTTTCATGTTTCCGATACGGGTATTGGCATCCCCGGCGATAAGCACGAATTCATTTTTGAGCGTTTCACACGATTAGAAACAGTTATTTCAAAAAGCTATGTAGGGGGAACCGGTTTGGGTCTGCCAATAGTTAAAGGCCTGGTTGGTTTGCTGGGCGGAAAGGTATGGCTTGAATCAGAACATGGCAAAGGCTCTACATTCTACTTCACCATCGACTTTAAAAAAATCGAAAGGACCAGTTCATTCGCTGATTCACCCTTAAATATCAACCCGCGTTTTGCATCCGAAAAAAGTATTCTCATCGTAGAGGACGATCCAAATAATGCCTTGTACCTGAAAGAGATGATGAGCGATTATTTTTCCAAAGTTTATGTGGTTGGAACCGGACTTGATGCCATAAAGCTGGTGCAAAAACAATCCATCGATTTGGTATTGATGGATGTTCGCCTGCCTGATATTACGGGGTATGAGGCTACAAAAACGATTTTGCATGATTTGCCCGGACTAAAAATAATAGCCCAAACAGCCTATGCTGCAAATGATGAACGCTTAAGAGCTCTTGATGCGGGTTGTGTTGATTACATCAGCAAACCCATAAAACGGGAACAATTGTTGTTAGTTTTAAGTAAGTATTTGAAATAACAAAAAGATCTTCTGCTGTTTAAGATGTGTTCTCATGAAATACCGAAGGTGTTGCGCAACTCAGCCATTTGCCGGGTTGAGCTTCCATCGGCAGGTGGCAACCTCACACTCCAGCCTCCTTCACATGTGAAGCAATCTCCTCCAGCAGCCAGCGGGGGGTGGAGGTGGCGCCGGTTATACCAACACTTTGAATGCCGCTGAACCAACCGGGATGAATGTCTTCTTTTTCGGTAATGAAATGGGAATTGGGATTCACCGTTTTGCATTGTGCATAGAGCAGCTTGCCATTGGAACTTTGCTTGTAGCTCACAAAGAGTATGACATCATGGCGTGCACAGAATTCTTTCAGCTGCGGAATACGTCCTGAAACCTGTCCGCAAATGGTGTTGTTGCATTTGAAAAAGCGCTTTCCGTTTTCATCTGATTTTGCCTTTTGCAGAATCACCTGCTGCAGATCATGATATTTATCGGTGCTCATGGTGGTTTGCGCATACAGATGAACCGGCCGGCTGAAATCGATCTTGTCTACATCCTCGGGTGATTCAACTATGACGGTTTGGTAATTGGTTTGCCCGGCAAGACCCCGTACTTCAGCATGGTCCTTTTTTCCGAAGATCACAATCTGGGCTCCTGAATCGCTGCTGGCACCGAAATCCTGTTTTATCTTACTCTGCAACCGAAGCACGATAGGACAGGTTCCGTCGATCAGTTCGATGTTGTTTTTTCGAGCGTGCTCATAGGTTTCGGGTGGTTCGCCGTGCGCCCTGATCAGTACGCGGCAATTCGAAAGTTTCAGGTATTCGTCGCAGGTAATGGTTTTTAACCCGATTTTTTCCAGGCGTTCAATTTCTTTCTGGTTGTGCACAATTTCTCCCAGGCAATACAATTGTCCGTGCAGTTGTATGATCTCCTCGGCCTTGCTCACCACCCGGGTCACTCCAAAACAAAAACCGGCCTTTGGATCAATTTCAATGTTCATCTTTTCTCAGGATTTTCTTCCATACTTCCCCGAACCAGGTCATTTGCTGTTCAACGGTCATGTCGCTATTATCGAGCACGATTGCGTCATGGGCCCTGGTAAGCGGACTTTCCTTGCGGTTCTCATCCTCATGGTCGCGCATGAGGATGTTTTCCTTCACTTCTTCAAGGGTGACATCCATGCCTTTTTCTTTCAGCTCTTTGAAGCGACGCATGGCACGGACATCCGTATCGGCCGTCATGAATATTTTGAGTGCGGCATCGGGAAAAACTACCGACCCGATATCCCTGCCGTCCATTACCACACCGCCGTTACTGCCCATGGTACGCTGAAAGGCAACCATTTTATCGCGCACCTCCCTGATCTTGCTGATTTTGCTGACCACTTCGGATACCTCAATTCCCCTTATTTTTTCTTCCACACTGACGCCGTTCAGCCACGTTTCCTGCAAGCCATTCGCCGGATTCAGCCTGAATGTGATTTGGATGTTGTCAAGCGACTGTTTCAGGGTTTCAATGTCAATTCCCTTTTCGCTGACCAGTTCCTTTTCCAGGGCGTACAATGCAACAGCCCTGTACATGGCCCCGCTGTCGATATATACATAATTCAGCTCTTTGGCAATGAGCCTTGCATAAGTGCTTTTACCGCAGGAGGAATATCCATCGACAGCAATGATGAAGGGCCCTTGTGGTTTCATGTGACTAAAACTTTTTGTTGAATTCATCGAGGTTCAGGCTGAACGAAAACTGGTTGGTTCCGCCGGCCAGGTGGTAAATTGCCCTGCCGTAACTGATGCGGAATTTGTTCAGGTTGAGTCCGGCTCCCCATGAAAAGCCTACCATTCCGGGTTTATCATCAATCTTGAGTTCCTGCCGGCGCCGGTAATTATAGCCTGCCCTGAATACCAGGTTTTGTCCAATGTTGAATTCAGCTCCGGCCACAATATGGCGCATGGACTTGTCAACCAACTTGTCGAAGTTGCTTTCCGATGACGATCCGCCGTCAATCACCATGCTTCCCTCGTTGTTTTCCTCATCCTCTTTTTCTTTTTGGGTGGTGTAGGTCAGGTCCCATTTTTCAAGATGATTGATCACAATGTAAAAAGTAAGCGGTGCGTGTTCAAGGCTTTTGCTCAGGCCCAGGGCGATGTTGAATGGCAGGGGTTCATTGCTGCCTGCTGCATAGTATTTGTCGACCTGGAATCCCAGGTTGCGCAATACAAGTCCTATGGTGAGTTTCGATTGCGGGTTGTGGTAGGTGATTCCTGCATCAATGGCCAGCGCTGTGGCATTGTAGGCTTCATAATCGGAATATATCGATTTAACGGTAAATCCACAGGTGAAAAGCGAGTCGAGCGGACGGGAGTACATGATATTAATGGAATAATCCGCTGCTCTGAATTTTCCGGTGGCCATGCCGTTTTCATCGTAGCCCTTAAATGTGCCGTAATAAAGGTAATGAATTCCGCCTGCCAGCATGCCTTTGGACCCTGCTTTTGTTGCAGCAGTGGCATAGCCGAAATTGGTACCGGCAAAATAATTAACATAGTTCAATGCCATGTGGTGATGCATCCCGGGGTTCAGAAGAGAAGGGTTGTGGTAGGCAAGTTCGGGGTTCTGATCATGAATGGCCACAGCGTCTCCACCGAGCGCACCCACTCGTGCCGAGTTGGTCATTTCGAGAAATTGAAACGCCTTTCCTCCGGGTTGGCTCCAGGCCGCCAAGGCAGAAACAAGCAATGCTGAAAGCACCAGGGCAACCCTGACAGAGATTACCCGAATTATATTTTTGTGGCAAATCATGATTAATGAAAACGAGTAAATTTAGTGGAAAATTATAATATCTTCGTGGTCTCTATTTTAAAACATGAGCAATAAAGCCGCTTCGGGGTTCGATAAACGGGTATTTATTATTAATCCCATTGCAGGTACCCGGCAAAAGCAGGTTATCCATGATGCCATTCTGGAGCAATTCCCTGAAGAGCAATTTGAAATTTGTTACACCGAATACCGGGGTCATGCTTTTGATATTGCTTTAAAAAAGATTGAGGAGGGATATACCCACATCGTTGCTGTTGGCGGGGATGGCACCGTGAATGAGGTTGCCTCCGCGTTGGTGGGTTCATCCGCTGTACTTGGAATTATTCCGGCGGGATCGGGGAACGGATTGGCCCGTCACCTGAAGCTGCCTGTTAATATAACCGATGCACTTGCCGTGATCCGGAACCACAAAATGAAAACCATTGATGTGGGCAGGGTGAACGGACGATACTTCTTCTGCACCTGCGGAACCGGTTTTGATGCTTCGGTAGGAAAGAAATTTGCGCACGACAGCCGCCGGGGTATGCTGAGTTACGTGAGAGCCACCATTCACCAGTACATCACCTATTCACCCAAGTCCTACATCCTGAAAGTTGAGGACAAAAAAATCAAATTGAAAGCCTTTCTGGTCACTTTCGCCAATTCTGGCCAGTATGGCAATAACGCGTATATCGCACCCAATGCACAAATTGATGATGGCATGCTGGATCTGTGCATTCTGAGGCCATTCCCTAAAACTTCCACACTGGAACTGGGATTGAGGTTGTTTTTTAAAAATATCGACCAGAGTCCTTACCTTGAGGTAATGCGCATGAAGAAGGCTACCCTGAAAAGAAAGGGCAAGCAGAAGATCACGCTGCACCTCGACGGTGAGCCGGTGACCCTGAAACGCAAACTTAAAGTGAAGGTAATTCCGGGAGCCCTGAATGTGATGATTCCGACAACCACCCACCGAAAAAAGCAATTGTTGCCATTAAAAGGCTTTCGTTCAGGTCAGGGTGAGCCCAAACTCTAACGCGATCTTACTGCGCAGTTTACCCTTTACTTCTTCAAAATTCACAGTTTTGCCCAATTCTTTTTCCATGGAGGTAACACCCTTATCGGTAAACCCGCAAGGATTGATGTGATTGAAGTAGCTCAGGTTGGTATTCACATTCAGGGCAAAGCCGTGCATGGTTATGCCACGGCTCACCTTAACTCCGATGGCGCATATTTTCCGCTGACTTCCCGGCTTTCCGGGCTCTATCCACACGCCCGTGGCGCCGGGTAATCTTCCTGATGCAATGCCATACCCTTCAAGTGTGCTGATGATGGCGTCTTCGAGCCGGCTAATATATCCCTTAACTCCTGTCTTCATCTGATCCAGGTCGAATACCGGGTACCCCACAATTTGTCCCGGCCCGTGATAGGTAATATCGCCCCCGCGGTCGGTTTTGTAATAAGCGGCCTGAATGGATTCCAGAAATTTGTCGTTGATCAGCAGGTTGTTTTCCTTGCCGCTTTTTCCAAGCGTATAAACATGAGGATGTTCAACAAAAATCAGGCAGGGTAGCTCACCGGAACCGGATCCGCTTATCTTTTCCTGAATCAGCCTGTTTTGAATCTCCTGCTGATAATCCCAGGCTTGTTTGTAATCCATCAGCCGGAGATCGATATATCGCACATGGTTCATGGTTTCTGTCATATTTCAGGTCTTCAGCCAATCAGCTTTTCCAGTAATTTTTTGGTAGCCATGATGCCTTCGGGCTCGCTTAATGTACTGCCTTCATACTCCACATCAATCCAGCCGGAATATCCTGAATCCCTGACAATCAGCATCATCCGGGCAAAATCGGTATGTACCTCATTGCCTTCGGCATCGAAGTCGTGTGACTTCGCACTGACTCCTTTGGCAAAGGGCATCAATTCCGCAATTCCCGTGTAGCGATCGTATTCCTCGTTCTCACTGATCCTGAAATTTCCAAAGTCGGGCAGCGTGCCGCAGTTTTTCATGTTCACGCGCCGCATGATGGCTGAAAGCCATTTTCCGTTTGAGGAATACCCGCCGTGGTTTTCAACAATGACGTTGATGTTTGTTTTTGCGGCAAATTCAGACAGCCTGGAGAGCGATTCCACAACGGCATCAGCCACCTCTTCCTGAGTTCCCTGTCCTGCCGCATTCACGCGGATGGAATGGCACCCCAGAAATGCGGCAGCTTCCACCCATTTGTGGTGGTTGTTCACGGCCTGTTCACGGGCTGCCTTGTCGGCATCACCCAGTGAGCCTTCCCGGTCTACCATAATCAGTACGTTGGTGACCTTGTTGTCGCGGGTGATTTGCAGCAGCTCATTGAGGTAGGCAGTGCTTGTATCTTTGAAGAAGACATTCACATATTCCACCCCATATATTCCGAACTCTTTGGCTGCTTTTACGGGGAAGTCGAGGTTGGTCATTTCTTTGGCAATAAGGGCTCTGTGAAGCGACCATTCGGCCAGCGAAATTTTAAAATGCTTTTGGGGACTGTAATTTATTTCTGAAGATGCTGCAGAAAGCAGCGGAATACCTGCTGTAGCAATGGCTGCTGTTTGAAGAAAAGTTCTTCTCGATTGTTTCATGGGGACAGTTTTATTTAGTAGGAGCCGAAATGAAAAAGGTTGCCGGCAACACCAACAACCTTTTCATTTATTGATGTTGTTCTTTACAATTCTTTAATCTTAATATTTCTGTACCATACGTCATCGCCATGGTCCTGGAGGCCTATATAGCCTTCAGCAGCAACCTCGGC
Organism: uncultured Bacteroidales bacterium; assembly: GCA_964560225.1. Lineage (GTDB taxonomy): Bacteria > Bacteroidota > Bacteroidia > Bacteroidales > UBA10428 > UBA5072. The sequence continues at coordinate 62,357 of CAZLLD010000007.1, read as the reverse complement.
CCATTTAGGATTCAGTGCGGGGAATTTGCTTTCGGCAACCAATTTATTCCATTCAGGTGTCCACAGGTGGTATTCGAGAACCTGTACGCCATTCTGGTAATGCCATACGGTTCCTTTGTAAACCTTGATCTCGGCTGTATTCCATTCACCGGCAGGTTTTGCGTTCTGCGGAACAGCAGGAATCAGGTCGTACAGTGAACCTGCCTGGCGGTTACCGTCTTTTCCGGCCTGGGCATCGGGATGTTTGGCATTATCAAGCACCTGCATTTCAGGAGCCGTTTTCCAGATCACATCGAAGGCGGGATCTTCCTGTCCAAGATAAAAGATACCGCTGTTGCCGCCTTCTGATATTTTCCATTCCAGTTTGAGGTCGAAGTTGGAAAACTTCTTATTGTAAATGATATCGCCCCCGGAAGCACCACCTGCTTCTCCACGGCCCGACCCGTTGCACTTCAGTGCGTTGCTGTCAATTACCCAGCCGCGTGCAGGGAAAGAGTCTTTTGCGTAACCCCTCCAGCCGTCAAACGACTTACCGTCGAACAGCATGATCCAGCCCTCGGCTTTTTCCTGTTCGGTGAGACTGTTTGTCAGATCAGTCACCATGGCTTCAGTTTTTGTTGAGTCAGCTTTGCTACCAAGCGATTTGCAGGAATAAAATACCTGACTGCCTGCAAAAAGCAGGCTAATCAGCAATAACGAAGATATAAAATGTTTCATACCAAATATGATTTAAGGTTTCAGCAATCTGTATTTTGTTATGCAGGCATTGCAGGTAACGACCAGCCATTCCGGTAAGTATGCTTGATCAGTTCACCGGCAAATGCCTTGGCCGGCATAGGGTCGGTCCATTTCTTATGGAATGTGGGGTGTCCGTCTTTGATGGAGAAGTTGTCCTCAACACATATTTTGATGGTTTCCGTATCTCCCAGGTTTTTGAACTGCATGTTGGGACCGTCCCATTCCAATTCCTTGTTCAATCCCTGCAGGCGAACAGCCAGCACGCCCATTACCACCATTTCGTTGAAGGGTCCGGCTTCTTTGAAGTCGGAGGACAGCTCAACACGGCTTTCGGGCGTTTGTTTGCAGGCATTCACCCAGTCCATTTCATGGCTTACATCCACGCGGCGCAATGTTTTCGGTGTAGCTGGTATTCTTCCCGAAAGCAGCCAGGGATCTTTGCCGTAGCAACCGCAGATCAGGGTGTCTTTGGTGCCATGGAAAATAACGCCTCCACCGGCATCATTCATATCTTTTCCGGCGGGCCATCCATTGGGGAACAGGGGCTTGATACCACCGTCAGACCAGGTCACCTCCACTTCGGGGAACTTGATTTTATCGGTTTTCAATCCGGTACGGGCGGGGAAGGTATACCTTACAAATTCGGCATTGGGCGCACAATCGGTTAACAGCAGCGTGGAATTACCCTGTACTTTAATTGGGTATTGCAGCCTGAGGCCTTTAAACACTGGATGAAGAATATGGCAGGCCATATCACCCAGTGCACCGGTTCCGAAATCCCACCATCCGCGCCAGTTCCAGGGTGTGTAAATGGAGTTATAGGGGCGCATGGGAGCAGGTCCGATGAAGAGATCCCAATTGAGTGTTTCCGGAACCCAATGTCCCTGTTCGGGGCGGTTCAGGCCCTGCGGCCAGATCGGCCGGTCGGTAAAGGCTTCAACCTTTTTAATTTCACCAATTTCTCCGGCCCAGATCCATTCGCAGGCTTGCCTGACGCCTTCACCCGAGCTGCCCTGGTTACCCATTTGGGTGGCTACTTTGTATTTGGCGGCAAGCCTGGTAAGTAACCGCGATTCATAAACAGTGTGCGTAAGTGGCTTTTGAACAAAAACATGCTTGCCCATGGTCATTGCGGTTGCCGCGATGATCGCATGCGTATGGTCGGCAGTGGCCACAATAACGGCATCGATGGAATCTTTCATCTCTTCGTACATAACGCGCCAGTCCCAGTACTTCTTAGCCCCTGGAAATGAATCGAAAACACCGGCAGAATAGCCCCAGTCGACATCGCACAAAGCAACAATGTTCTCGCTGGTTACGGCTTTCAAATTGGAATTACCCATGCCGCCGATACCTACGGCGGCAATATTCAGTTTATCACTGGGAGCCTTGTGTCCAAGGCCGCTTACTACATGACTCGGGACAATGGTGAAAACAGCAGCAGCTTTTGCTGTGTTGCCTATGAATTCCCGGCGGCTGATTCCCGTTTTCTTGTCTTGGTTCATATTTGCTGATTTTGGTTTAATATGATTTTGTTTTATAAAGCAATGGATGAAAATCTAAGTTAATGAAAATCAAACTTAGTTGAACCTGAATCAGTTAAAATCATGTTAAAAAGCCTGCAACCAGTCAGATTCTATACAATTACCTGCTTTTCAGCATCCCAGAATACCCTGCGGTTCTCAAGCAATGCCTTGGTAGCCATGTGCGCACTGATTCCTTCCTCGAATGCCTGGTCGATATTACAACTGGGCTGAATACCTGCCCTGATGCAATTAAGCCATTCTTTGATATGAAGATGGGTGGTGTCAACTCTTTTGCCATCGCGGTATGTATAAAGCAATCCCCGGCTGGCAAAGTACTGTTCGGTTGCAGTGGCAAAGCCATCGGCTCCCTTTTTACCCGGAGTAAAGGAATATATTGGGGTATTGGGATCAATGAGCCCTTCTTCGATCTTCTTTTTATACTGAGTTGATTCGGGTTCGGCTTTAATCACGAGCCGGTCGCTGATTTCCATACTGGCATCGTGTCCCATGATCACCTTTCCGCGTGAGCGTCCGCTGGCCAGTGTGGCACTGTATAGGAACGACAGTTCATGTCTGGGAAATTCCATGACAACCTGCAATACGTCGGGCACCGTACGGCCATCTTTAAAGAAATAAATACCGCCCGATGAAGCAACACTGCCGGGAATGCCCAGTCCCATGATCTGGTTGAGGGCATCATATTCATGGGTGAGCAGGTCGCCGTTAAGGCCGGTACTGTAATCCCACCAACAGCGCCAGCGGAAAAAGCGTTCGAGACTGAAATCGTGATAGGGTGCCTGTCCGATGAACTGGTGCCAGTCGATGGTAGCCTCACTGGCTTCGGGGTGAATGTCGTACACCCAGGCCCCGTTCGGATCGTTCCGGTTCGTACACACTTCAATCAGGGTTACCTTCCCCAGTACATTCTTTTCAATGGCTTCGCGGGCTTTGGTGTAGCTTTCCGTTTGCCTTCCCTGATGCCCCAGCTGAAATACAATGCCTTTCTCCTTAACCACCTTCACCAGTTCATAGGTTTCGGGGACAGTCCAGCTCACCGGTTTCTCACAATATACATGCTTTCCCCTTCTGGCGGCTTCAATGGCCATGGGCGCATGCCAGTGATCGGGAGTGGCAATAATAACAGCGTCAATATCGGGAGCGTCGAGTAGTTCCAGGTAAGTTTTGTATTGTTTGGGTTCTTTGCCCATTTTTCCTCCGGTTCCTTCACGATATTGGTTAGATCCGGCAACAACAGCAGCTTTGGAATATACTGAAAAAATATCACATACACCGTTCACTTCAATATTGAGCTGCTCCTGCTCCATATAATCAGGGTAATTGGTGTTCTGCCTGTTCTCATCGTGCGATTTTTTCTGCTCATCAATCCATTCGGGCTCGGGGAATCCTGCTGCCCGCAGGAGTTGTTTTCCGCGGATGCCGAATCCGATGATGCCCACACGGATGGGTTTCCCGTCTTTAACCGCAGGTGCCAGCTCAACCGGCTGTGAGGTAAGATGAACTACCTCGCGCATTTGTTTTTTGAAGGTCTTGTCAATGTTATTTTTACGCAACCAGGCGTATGAAAAAGCTCCCAAAACCGGAACTGCGGCCAGTCCTTTGATGAGGTCACGCCGGGCTATTTTTTGTGTACCGGTGTTGGAGGAAGTATTTTCCTTGGATGTATTCTTTTTAGTCATGATGCAGCAACCTGATTTTTAAACCATTTGGAAATAAGCCGGTCTATTCCGAAAATCTGGCTTGTCGGAAAGACTAGTAAAACCGCCATGGCAAATATTTCAATGAGCGTTTTGTTTACCCAGAGATAGCTCCCTTCCTGCGGCATAATGTAGGTAATGGAAGCCAGAGGCGGGTGCGAGCAGTAATACAGAATAAGCAATATCATTCCGAAGATCAGGGCCAGCCTGTTGAAAAGGCCCAGGATCAGGCCCAGTCCGATCAGGGTGAGTCCCCATTTGTTCAGAAAATCAATGATGGCCAATGTACCGGTGTTTGCTGCCAGGGATTGAAAGAAACCCGCAAGTGGTCCCTGTGAATCTATCAGATAACCAAAGGCCGACCAGTCGGGATTGGCTATCTTGACAAGGCCTTCGTACAGAAAGTACCAGCCCAGCAGCAACCTGAGTGAAACAAGGAAAAAGGTCTGGAGATTGGAATAGCTTTTTGCAATTGTCGGATCTGACATAAAAGGTAAAAGTTTAAGGATAATCAAATCTAAAAAAACTTTTTTGTATAAAACAGTTAACAAAATCATATACCTGCGCGGTTATGAAAAAAATATGCAATTCAGTCCTATTGATCAACATTTTGACGTAAATTGGTATGATATGGCCAGCAACGCAAACAACGGTATACTGAATGAAAATTTCAGAAACGCCTGCCGCGATTATTTTTATCTGGTTGACCGTGAATTTCCCGAAAGGGGCGCGCTGAAACTGGTGGGCGACCGGTACCGGCTTGATGGTGACCAGCGTACGGTGCTCTACCGGGGTATCTCCTCAAAAAAGCGGTCGGAGTTCCGCAAATCCTTGCTCGCAAATGATGTGGAGGGTAAGGAACTTGTAATTGACGGCTACAACGTGTTGTTTACCTTACTGAACTACAGGCTGGGAAGAATCCTGTTTATCAGTACCGACAATTACCTGCGCGATGCCGGTTCGCTGCATGGCAAGCTGCGTGATGAGAATACCTTTGAGGAATGCACCGACCTGATGCTGGAATACCTGAAATCAAAGCAACCGGCATCGGCAGCAATTTATCTGGATGCTCCCGTATCACACAGCGGGAGACATGCCGACCAGATCAATGCAAAACTACAGCTGAATGAGATGCCGGGAGCCTGTTATGTGATCCGTTCAGCTGATTGGGCGCTGAAGCAACAGCAAAATGCAGTTATAGCAACGTCGGATACCGCAATTATTGAAAAAGCATTATCCCCGGTCATTGACATGCCCCGTGAAATTCTTGAAAGAGCTTACAAAGCAAGGTTTGTTGAGCTTGCCGGTTTAATTGCCCCGGGTTAGTGCTAAAATGCCGTTGATGATGGTTAAGGGGTGCACGGGATTTCCGGCCAGGTAAAGGTCGACTTTGTATTTATCAAGAAATGACCTGTCGAGTGCCGGGCTGCCTGCGAATATTCCGCCGCTGATTGCATCGGTGCCGGCCAGGATGATTATTTTGGGATCGGGTATGGCATCGTAACAGATTTGAAGGGGTTCGGCCATATTTTGTGATATGGGACCGGTGATCACAATGCCATTGGCATGACGTGGAGAAGCCACGAATTCAATTCCAAACCGGCCCATGTCGAAATTTACATTTCCCGAGGCATTCAATTCCCATTCACAACTGTTGTCGCCGGCAGCAGATACCTGACGGAGCTTCAGCGAAGTGCCGAAGTATTTCCGGATCTCCTTTCTTACCTCTCCGGCTTTGATAATCATCTGCTGATCATTGCCTTCGCAAATGATCAGTCCGTTGCGGGTTGCGGAAAATATTTTGTAGTCCTTGGTAAATTTTATCCTTGACGGGCAGGCTCTTTCACATTCTCCGCAGAAAATGCATTTGCCCAGGTCAATGCGCAATGGCTCAAGGTCAATGGCCCGGGTTGGACACAGGTCGGCCAGAAAACGGATATCGGCATCTGCTCCTGCTGCTGCTCCTGCACCTGCCGCTGTCTCAATGACCGGCCGCCCCCGGAATATGCCGGGAACTTCAACGGTAGTGACATCCGGTATGTATTGTTTTCCCTGGTGGTACAATATCCGCATCTCCGAGAAAACCGATCCAATGTTTGCCTTGTATTTCATATTTTCATTTTCAAATTTTCAAACTTACCTACCGCCTGCCTGCCGGTAGGCAGGGCAGGCAGGTCTTAAAATTGTCGAATTGTCAAATTGTCGAATTGTCAAATTATCAAATTAAAGATCATTCCCGCAATAGCTCAAATTAAAACTCTTGTTACAAATAGGGAAGTCGGAAATATCATTATTTCTCACTGCCAGTGCCAGTGCCAGCCAGTTGTGCAATGAAGGATCCTTAACCTTATAAAAAGCCAGGTTACCGGTGTTGTCGGTGATTGCACAATGACAGATCTCTCCCCGCCAGCCTTCGGTGAGGGAAATCACAAATGAATCAGGTTTTGGCGATGAAAGGTCAGGAGTGCCATGGCTTTCAGAGGGCACGTTGGCAATAAGGTCGCGGATGTAGCGAATGGATTGGGCGATCTCATGCCGCCGGATCTGGGTTCTGGAATACACATCTCCGTGATGTTTCACTATGGGTTGGTGGGGAATGCGGCCATAAACCAGGTAAGGATGTGTCCACCGGATATCACGGATCAACCCGGAAGCTCTTGCGGCCATTCCCACACAACCGATACGTTCGGCCTGCTCACGTGTTACCATGCCTGTTCGTTCAAGCCGGGCCAGCACACTGGGCAATGTTTTCATGCGGTCGTACATTTCGTAGGTGTCGGGTTCGTATTCATCAAAGAGTTGGGTAAGGCTGTCAACCATGTATGGCGTCACCGGGTACTGGTTTTTCCCGGCCCTGATGAGGCCTTTGGCCAGTCTGCAGCCGCACCATTTCTGAAAAGTATTGATCACGGGAGTTCGCAACCGGCCAAATACCGAGTTTCCCAACTGGTAGGCGATATCCGTGCAAATGGCACTCAGGTCACCGGTATGGATGGCAATCCGTTCGAGTTCCGAGGCAATCGTCCGGGCGTGCAGGATATCCTCGCTGGGAGTGAAATCGCACAGGCTTTCCCACAAGCCGGTGAATGCGGTGGTATGGCCAACCACCGTATCGCCTGCAATGTTTTCGGCAAGCACGGTGCGTTGAAGCAGGTTATTCTTTGACACGAACAGGGACTCAACTCCCCGGTGCTGGTAACCAAGTTGAATTTCGAGATGAAGAATTTGTTCGCCATTACAGATAAACCGGAAATGGCCGGGTTCAATGATTCCGGCATGAATGGGCCCTACGCCCACCTCATGCAATTCTTCGCTTTCAATCTGGTAGAACGGATAATTGCCGATGCTGCTGTTCCTGTTGGCCCTGTTTGCCGGATAACGCACCGGTTTCAGCCAGGGATGATCGGAGTATCTGAGCCCCGTGTTTTCATGGATCTCTCTTTCAAAAACATGAAAAGCCAGGTTTTTAGCAGTGAATGAAGGGTATTCACGGGAGTTGTTATTGTCAACAACGGAGGAAGAAAGGAGTATATGTCCTGTTGTATCATCGGCTATACAGCAAAACAAACGGAGCTGATTCTCCTGAGGCCAGGCAAAGTAATTTACACAATGGAAGTAAAAGTCTTTGGTCAGATTGGTGTTCAGCTCCAGGAATTCCTCATAAGGCAGCACGGGGATGTCTTTGAGCTGAACCCGCTGGTTGTTTTTTATTTCTAAAGCATTTGTCATATCTGATGCGCTTTGTCAATCGTTTTATCAATCAGAGCCCTTTTGTAATTACTTTGGAAGAGAACTGATGGCAGTATGGATCAGTGATACCAGTTGTTCCGGCGGATTCAGTCCAACGTAAATCACCAGGGCCAGCAGGATATACTGGCTGACCGACTCGGAGAAATGAACGGGTACCACCTGCGATTCATCAAAATCAACCGGCTTGATGAAAAGCATTTTGAACACATTTTTGCCGAAGGCCCAGATGATCACCGTGAGCAATATCATGGTAAGGATCAGCACCCACAGGTAGCCTGATGCGAAAAGTGATTTAAATACCAGGAATTCACTCACGAACATACCTGATGGGGGCATGGCCGTTACTATGAAGTAAGCAAAAAGCAATACAAGAGCCCCGGTTATGTTGTATTTAAAGTAATGCCCCACATCGTAAACGCTTTTACTGCCGTACGTCCGGTATATCTGCCCAAACTGAAAAAACAGGGCCGGCTTGGCAAATGAATGCAGGATCAGGTGCAGGATGGCTGCGTAGTACCCAATGCCCCCGGCGGCTATGCCCAGCATGATGATGCCCATGTGTTCCACTCCCGAATAGGCCATCATCCTCTTGATGTTCTTCACACGAAGCATGTACACTGCAGCCACAAAAACCGACAGGATGGCGGAGATCAGTACAATTTTATTGGTCCATGCATAGATTTCGGTATGACTGGTGATTTCATAAAACCGGAAAATGCCGACAAAACCCACATTCATCAGAACGCTGGCCAGAAGAGCACCTGCAGGGTAGGGTGCCTTGTCTTTGGCGTCGATTCCGGCCGTATACATGGGAACCAGTCCCGCTTTGGCTGTAAACCCTGTAAATATGAACAAAAACGACAGTTTCAGCCAGAAAGGGCTCAACAGATTTGCGTTTTGGGAGAGTGTGGTGTAGAACAGGTCTGTTATTCCTTTTTGCTGGATGGCCACTGTCACAAACAGGATTCCGATGAAAACCAGGGTGATGCTGATGGAGCAAATGAAAATGTACTTCCAGGTGCCTTCGAGGGTGAGCTTGTTCCGTCGGTGGTAAATCAGGGCGGATGCACTCAGGGTGGTCAGTTCAACAAAGATCCACAGAATTCCCATATGGTTTGCAAGATAGGCAGCGCTGATGGCAGCTGTAAGCAATACCATGGCGCCATAAAACAATCCCATCTCACTGGGTTTGTAGGGATGTTTGCTGAAATAAACGAAACTGTGATAAAACGCGGGTATACAAACAATGCTGTTGACACAAACCAGGATCACAGCCAGGGCATCGGGTGTAAAATAGACCAACTGGGTGATATCCCGGTGGATATATACATCAATGGCCAACGCAACATTCAGCAGACAAAAAGCACAGGCCAGCATCACATTCAGCAGGTGATTTTTGCTGAAAAAGAAGGCCAGGCTGATCAGCAACGAACCTATTAAGAATATTCCTATCATATGCAGCAGGTAATAATCAGTCTTTTAAATTCCTGAGTTGTTCAACATCTTGTTCTTCAAATACGTCGCCAATCTTGTCAGCGAAAATGCCCAGCAGGATCACGCTCACAAAAATATCGAGCAGGATTCCGATGTTTACCAGCATGGGCATTTCGCTTCCCACGGCCAGTGAAAGTACAAATACACCGTTCTCAATAATGAGAAAGCCCATTACATGGGTCAGAATTTTCCGGCGGGTGATGATGATATAAAGTCCTGTGAAAAGTGACGAAAGCGCAACAATAAAGAATATTTTCCGGATATGGGTTCCGGTTATGGCATTGGCAAGGAAGAAAGATCCCAGGATGATGATGGTGACGATTACAACTGAAAAGAAGTTGGAAACATAGGGCTCGGCTTCACGTGTGATGTGGTTCCTGTCGATGATATACTTAATGAAGAGCGGAATGGCCACTGCTTTGATGATGATGGTTTCAAGCAGCACAAAAACCAGGTTGAGCAGGTTGATCTCAATGAGTTCAATAAAAGCCACGCCGAAAAGCAGCACGCCCTGAAAGGCTATGATGCGGATGTAGGTGAGCATGCGGTTGGCCATGGCCAGGTAAATCAGGCTTATGGTAAAAACTATCAGGAGTATATTGATCATGGCTCTATGTTTTAGATTATTTTACCCGTAAGAAGCAACACACCTAAAAATATCAGAAGTGAAATGGAAGTAAACATCAGGATGAACTGCGGGTTGTGATTCATTCTGAAACGGGCCGAAAAGGATTCAACAACACCCACGGTTACGGCAAATGCCAGCTGAACTCCGAAAAATATGGGGATGGAATAGTACCATTCATAGCCCGGTGTGTGAAAGAAGTTGGCAATCAACGCCCCGTACATGGCAAATTTCAGGTTGGTACCATAAAGGATCAATCCAAGATCGTAACCGCTGTTATCCAGGATCATCACTTCATGGATCATGGTCAGTTCCAGGTGGGTTTTGGGGTCATCCACGGGCATGCGGCTGTTCTCGATAAGGGCAATGATTGCAAATACAAAGGCGGCCAGCGCCCCCAAACCATAGGTAACGTACGAGCCGAAATGCATGGCGCTGAATATGTCGACAAACGAAGTGAAGCCGGTCAGCAGCGAAAAAGAACCCATAATGATAAAAAAGGCGGGTTCCACCAGCATGGAATAGAGTGCTTCGCGGCTGGCGCCCATACCTTCAAAGCTGCTCCCGGTATCGAGGGAGGCAATGATCATGAAAAACTTGCCCAGGGCCAGGGTGTACGCGAAAAAAACGAAATCGCCGTTAAACGAAAAAACGCCCTTCTGATTGCCAAACGGGATGAAGAGAATGGCCATGAGAATGGTGGCAATATAAACAGTAGGTGCCAGTTGAAAAATAAAACTGGTGGTTTTGCTGTAAACCGACCCGATGCGCAACGACCTGAGGATGTCTTTCATGGGCTGCAGTATACCGGGGCCTTTTCTTCCCGACAGGATGCTTTTGGTGCGGATGATGATCCCGGTGAAGAAAAAGCTGGTTATCAGTATCAATAGTAAACTTATCACACGCATGTTACAAATGTTTTAATATGTGGGCAAGGTTTCTGACAGCATCAATAATCAGGGGCACGGCAATGCTTATGGCTATAAACACTACACCGTAAAGCACATAGAACTGCACACTTCCGTTCTGAAGAAATTTAAACCGCCCCAGAACCCCCCTGAGATTTCTGGTAGGCCAGTCAACCAGCGCCGATTCCAGTTTATCATGAAAATGTGTTTCGGTATGCAGCGGTCCGGGAATGATTCCCAATACCTCATCTTTTGATTTTTTGGTGATGGTTAGCGGTTTGATGATTTTCGAGTAGGATCGAACAAATGAGCTGGCCGTGTATTGCAGTTTAGGTGATTCAGACACATATCCGCAGCCCCAGGTAGGGCCAACAGCAACCTGCCTGCCGGCAATGACTTTTCTGAGCAGCCAGAGGATCGCAATCAGCAATACCAATCCCCAAACGGAAATGCTGATTTGCTGCATGATCCGCACAGGCAAATGCATTCCACCAACATCGGGCATGGTCATAAATAATTCCACAGGTTGCCTGAGAACGGATATGAAAAGCTGGGGCAGCAGTCCGATCGCGATGATGAGTGCCGCAGTAAGCGCCATGGGGAACAAGGCTGCATTGTTTTCCTCCCGCGGTTCGGCATGGTTTGTGTGGCGGGCAGTTCCCAGAAAAATAATACCGAAGGCCTTTGTGAAGCACAGTAAGGCCAGTCCGCCTATCAGCGCCAGTCCCACCACCGCAAGGATGATCACGGAGGGGGTATGGCTTGACCCGATTGCATGGAGAAGTCCCGAATAAATCAGGAATTCTGAGATGAATCCGTTGAACGGTGGTAATCCGCATATGGCAAGGGCGGCAATGAGAAAGAAAAGTGCCGTGCGGGGCATGTGGCGGATGAGGCCTCCCATACGGTCGATCACCAGTGTGTGAATGGCATTGTAAACATTGCCTGCACTGAAGAACAGAAGTGATTTGAACAGAGCATGATTGAGCACATGCAGCATGGCACCGGCATATCCCGCAAATGCCATGAACGGGCTGTGAAGTCCGACTCCTATTGTTCCGATACCCATACCGATACCGATAATGCCTATGTTTTCGATGCTGTGGTAAGCCAGCAACCTTTTGATGTTGTGTTGCACAATGGCCAGGATCACCCCGTAAAGGCCCGAAATTACAGATACGGCAAGAATAATGTAACCAACAACCAGGTGGTTTTCGGGCATCAGCAGAATCATGCGTAAGATTCCGTAAATGCCGGCCTTTAACAGTATTCCCGACATGATTCCCGAAACATGCGAAGGTGCTGCAGGGTGGGCATGGGGCAGCCAGGTATGAAAGGGGACAAAACCGGCTTTGATGCCAAATCCAACGAAGAATACAAGAAAGAGCAGCAGGGCTGCCTCGTTACCTGCTGAAAGGCAATAGGCGTGTATGGCTTCGAAATCAAAGGATCCTGTTGAAGCATAAACCCATATGAAACCCAGGGTAAGTAATATAATGCTGATATGCGACTGGATCAGGTAATTGATTCCCGCTTTAAGCGTTTCCATGCGGCCATGTTCAAAGATAACCAGGATGAAGGCCGTTAAGGCCATGATTTCCCAGGTACACAGGAAGGCCAGCATGTTCTGTATGAAGAAAACTCCAGTGAGTGCAGCATGGTTCAGCAGGTAACTGATGTAATGCAGGCTCATTTCGGAAGGCCTGGCAGGGTGGTGTCTGAGATACTGGCGTCCGTATAGAATTCCCATCAGCATGGTGAAATTCGTAACCAGGATGAACCAGGCCGAAATGCTGTCGAGCCGGATGGCAATATCTCCAAAAACCTGACCACCATTCAGCACCTGTGAAAAAGCATTTCCTGAAAGGGCAGCCAGTGCCAGCCGGGAGCTGATCACGGAGTTAACAAGAACTCCGGCAACAGCAACCAGTCCCTTTTTCCCCGGTTGCACCAGTGACACGAGTATCATGAAGAGAAAGGTCGATATCAGAAAAGCAATGTTCATGCCGGTTTGTTACAATAGGTTAATAAACGACAGGATGATCAGTATGACCATAAACAACAGTCCGTATAATACATAAAACTGGATCTTGCCGTTGTGAATGAAGGTAAAGTAATTGAAAAGCCTCAGGAATTGCCTGATCACAGGATCAATGATCCGGGTTTCGAAAAATTCAAGATAATAGGATGCGTAGGTCCTGGGTGAAGGAAAAATGGAAACGGTCTTCAATTCCTTATACTTTTTGTTTTCAATGGTAATGAATCCGAAAAGCTTGGCCAGGCTTTTGGAAAAGGACTTGCCGGTATACTGCATAACCGGCTTTGGAGCTATGTATCCGCAACCCCAGGTGGGGGTTGTTTCCACTGGTTTCTTGCGGAATGCAAGGCTTCTGATAGAATAAAGCAGGGCAATCAGCACAATCAGTAACAGGGAAGCTCTTCCCACGAGGGTAAGCACGCCGGTGATATCTGCGAACGGCATGATCAGACCGGTTGGTGCGAACCGGCTGATAATGCTGAGGACGGGATTCACGATCATAGCCGGAAAAATTCCGATGAGCAGCATGAGCAACACAATGACATACAAGGGTGCCCGCATAAGCAGGGAAACTTCGCCGGGTTTGTGAATGATCTCCGAACGGGATTCGCCCAGGAAAATCGTACCGAATGCTTTGGTGAAGGTTAGAAGGGAAACACCGCCTGCCATGGATAGTATGGTGATACCGATGATCATCAGCGCATTCAGCGCTATATCCTGGTTTCTGAATGCTTCTATAAATCCTGAATAAATCAGGAATTTGGAAACAAACCCGTTAAAAGGAGGCAATCCGCCAATGGCTAAGGCACCCATGAGAAAAATGACCGCTGTATGGGGCATATGCCTGATGAGCCCGCCCAGCAATTCCATATTGCGGGTGTGTGTTTTGGTATAAATATTCCCTGCAGCAAAAAAGAGCAGTGATTTGTAGAGCGAATGGTTGAGTACATGAATTAATGCTGCTGCAAAACCGAATATAAACAGGGCCTGATTATCCAGTGCCTTTCCGATTAAAGCCAACCCGATTCCCATGCCAATGATGCCGATATTCTCGGTGGTGCAGAATGCCAGCATTTTCTTAAAGTCTCTGTGGACAGAAGCATTCAGTATGCCATACAGCGTTGTTGCGGCCGATATCATCATCAGCATGATCCCCGGAACAAGCGCATCCGTGTTGATCATCATGGCAATCCGCAAGATTCCGTAAATTCCCATTTTCACAATAACACCCGACATGACTCCCGAAACGTGCGAAGGTGCAGCAGGATGAGCATAGGGCAGCCAGGTGTGAAGCGGTATAAAACCGGCCTTGATTCCGAAACCAACGAAAAAGAAAAGAATCACCCAGTAGGTATGCTGTCCCTGCAGAAAGGCGGCAATGCCCTGAAAGTCGGAAGTTTGCTGGTTAACAAAAATCCAGATAAAGGCCAGGGTAAGAAAGGCAACGCCAATGTGCATTTGAACCATGTAATTCACCCCGGCCTGCATTGTACTGGCCTTGTTTTGGTTGAACATGACAAGAATGAGCGATGACAGGGTCATGATCTCCCAGGCAATAAGAAAGGCAAAGCCATTGTGAAGCATGCATACCCAAAGCATTGAGGCATGAAAGATCACAAACATGATCCAGTGCAGGCTGAGGTTTCCGGTTTGTTTTTCATAGGCCTTCATGTACCCGATTCCGTAAATGGCCCCGTTGATCAGGGTGATGTTGACGATCAGAATGAACCAGGCCGATAACGGATCGATTTCAAGCAGGATATTTCCGAAGTTGGGTCCGCCAAAAATCTCAAGCGTAAAGGATTTACCCAGCAATGCCCCGATTGCCGGAACAGAGGTGAGCAACGCATTCAGAAAAATCAGAAAAAGTGCAGTTACCGACTTAAGATTTGCCCTCAGCAGGGGGATCAGCAAAATGGAAAGTACAACAAAACCGCAGGTACCAAAAACAATAAATTCAGGGTTCATGGCTTATTACAACACAGGCAACAAATGTAACGTTTTTGATGCAATAGTATTCAAAGAGTTTCTGTTTTTGCCAACAGGAAACGAACATTTTAGGGAATCCGCTCAATCCTGGCGCCCAGGGCATTCAGGCGGAGGTCAATCTGCTCATACCCGCGGTCGATCTGGTCGATATTGTGAATGGTGCTGGTGCCATCGGCTGAAAGTGCGGCGATCAGCAAGGCCACCCCGGCACGTATGTCGGGCGAGGTCATGGTGGTAGGTCGCAGCCTGATCTGGTTGTCGAGTCCGTATACCGTGGCGCGGTGCGGGTCGCAAAGAATCACCTGGGCGCCCATTTCAATGAGTTTGTCTACGAAGAACAGCCTGCTTTCAAACATTTTCTGGTGAATCAGCACATTGCCGCGGGCCTGGGTGGCAACCACCAGCACCACGCTGATCAGGTCGGGCGTGAAACCGGGCCAGGGAGCGTCGTCAACGGTCAAAATGGAGCCGTCAATAAATGTTTCCACCTGGTAATGGTCCCTGGCAGGGATGTAAATGTCATCACCGCGTTTCTCAAATTCAATTCCTATTTTGCGAAACACCGAAGGGATAATTCCGAGGTTGTTCCACGACACATTTTTAATGGTAATCTCCGAGCGGGTCATGGCGGCCAGGCCTATGAACGAACCTACTTCAATCATATCGGGGAGCAACGTGTGCCCGCAACCGCCCAGTGAATCTACTCCTTCAATGGTGAGCAGGTTGGAGCCGATGCCGGAGATATTGGCTCCCATGCGGTTCAGCATCTGACACAACTGTTGCACATAAGGTTCGCAGGCAGCATTGTAGATGGTGGTTTTGCCTTTTGCCAGAACAGCAGCCATAAGTATATTGGCTGTACCTGTCACAGAAGCTTCCTCCAACAGCATATCACAACCAATCAGCTTTTCGGCATGAAGCTTGTAAAATTCACTTGTATATTCATAATCAAAGGAAGCCCCCAGGTTAACCAATCCGTTGATGTGGGTGTCCATTCTTCTGCGTCCTATTTTATCGCCACCGGGTCGGGGTATGTACCCTTTGCCAAAGCGGGCCAGCAGGGGGCCCATGATCATCAGCGACCCGCGCAGGCTGCCGCTGCGTTTTCTGAAATCGTCGCTGAGCAGGTAGTCGATGTTGATGTTTTGGGCTGAAAAACTGCAGGAGTTTCGGGATATGCGGGTCACTTGGGAACCCAGTGCGCCGATCAGGTCAATCAGGTTGTTGACATCCAGGATATCCGGAATGTTGTGGATGGTAATTTTTTCAGGAGTCAGCAGGGTGGCACAGATCACCTGCAGGGCCTCATTCTTTGCACCCTGCGGAATAATTTCACCCCTGAGCTGATGACCGCCGGTAACTCTGAAGGAAGTCATTCGGAAAAGTTTACATGGTTCTTTTACGCTGCTGCTGCATCTGCATCCGTTTCCGCTGCTGTTGCTGCTGGTTTTGCGGTTTTGGTTTCTGGAATTCTTTCTGATCGGCCAGCTTGATACCTTCTTTAATGGTCAGTTTCCGCCCGGATAATTCGAACAAATCGTTCAGAATGGTCTCATCGGTGACCGAATCGCGGTTCCAGGCCAAATAGGATTTTTTCATGTGATTGGCGATCAGCTTGATCAGCGTATCCTTGTCATCTCCGTCAGGCAATTTGAGGGCTTCTTTAATCAGGGCTTCAACAATGTGACCATAATGGCGGAAACGGATGTCGCTGTCGTTGTAACTTACGATCCTGGGTTTTTCGGCAAACTCTTCAGGGCGCGGTATTTCATAAGGGAAGTCAATGTCAAGCCTGAAATCGGC
Organism: uncultured Bacteroidales bacterium; assembly: GCA_964560225.1. Taxonomy (GTDB): domain Bacteria; phylum Bacteroidota; class Bacteroidia; order Bacteroidales; family UBA10428; genus UBA5072. The sequence goes on along the minus strand of CAZLLD010000007.1, from coordinate 45,771 downwards.
CATGATGGCCAGGTGGTCCCAAAGTTTATGTTTGAAATCATTGATGTCGCGTAAATGGGGATTCATGTTTCCCATGATGATAATAACAGCATGCGCCAGCCGGTTTCTTTCTTCGCGGTCGGGAATGGCGAGAATGTGTTCCACCATTTTCTGGATGTTCCTGCCGTATTCCGGTAATATCAACTTGTTGCGGCTGGTGTTGTAATCGTATTCCATATAAATAATTTTGACAAAGCTAAAGTAAAATTTGGTCCTGTTCAAATTATTTGTGAGAAATGGTTTAATCGTGAACAATCCGCAGCTTGGCAAATTTGAGCAGCAATTGTTTTTCTTCACTGGTTTCCTGAAAGAAAACAGTAGCCTTGCGATTGGGGGATGCGCCCTCTATATGCACCACCTTTCCGATGCCGAAAGTGGCATGTTCCACGCGCATTCCCGACTGAATGTCATCGGGATTGTCGGGTATGAAACCGGCAGCCGGTGTCTTCGCGGGCATGGCGGGTTTTCTGGGGATCAGCAGGCTTGCCCTTGCCGGAGCAGGTTTTTGTATTCCATTCCCGGTATTCGGGGTGGGGGTCTTAAAAAACCGGGCTTTGCTGCTGAAATTGCTTTCTTCCCAATCGGCGGTGCTGTCATAATCGGGTTGTTGCCTTTTCATGGGCTGCTCAGCAGGAAGTTCCAGGTATTTCGGATCAATGTCACGCAAAAACCGGCTTGGCTGACATGAAGTGGGAACGCCCCATTTGTAACGGTTCTGGGCGTAACTGATGAATACTTTCTTTCTGGCACGGGTGATGGCCACGTAGAAAAGGCGCCGCTCTTCCTCCATCTCTTCGGGCGATTCAAATGACCTGCGCGAGGGGAAGAGTTCTTCCTCCACCCCGGCAATGTATACATTGTTGAACTCAAGACCCTTGGCTGAATGCATGGTCATGATCACCACCTTGTTCCGGTCGTCCGACTTGTCGTTGTCGAAATCAGTGATCAGCGACACGTTTTCGAGGTAATCTACCATGTTGGCCGGCTGGTTCTCATTGATGGCCGATTCCGTGAAATCCTGGATGCCATTGAGCAATTCCTCCAGGTTTTCAAACCGGCTTCGTTCTTCAGGTGTATTGCCATTGTAAAGGTCTTTGCGAATACCTGATGTAATTGCTATATGTGAGGCTGCTTCAAATGCATTCAGCTCGGCAACCTTTGCCGTGAATCCGTGGATCATTTCGCAGAAGGCATTCAGCTTGCCCAGCGTACCCTTGTTAATGCCCATATCGTGTGTTCCGGCATCTTCAATGGTAAGCATCAGGCTTTTGTCATTCTGTGCGGCATATTCTTCAAGCTTTTCCAGGGTGACATCGCCGATTCCCCGGGCCGGGTAATTAATGATGCGCTTAAAAGCTTCGTCGTCGTTATGATTCACGGCAAGTCTCAGGTAGGCCAGCATGTCCTTGATTTCCTTGCGCTGGTAAAATGAAATGCCGCCGTAAACCCGGTAAGGGATGTTCCGCTTGCGCAAAGCCTCCTCAAAAATCCTCGACTGGGCATTGGTGCGGTACAATATGGCAAAGTCGCTATACATCTGTTGCTCTGTCAGTGAACAATCCAGGATGCTGTTCGAAACGAAAAAGCCCTCCTCAATATCCGTAAGGCATTTGGTAACGGTGATTTTATTCCCGGCTTCGTTTTCTGAAAAGACATGCTTTTTAATCTGTCCGCTGTTTTTGGCAATAAGGCTGTTTGCCGCATCTACAATGGTGCGGGTCGACCGGTAATTCTGTTCGAGTTTGAACAGCTGGTGGTTGGGATAATCATTCCGGAAATTCAGGATGTTTTCAATGCGCGCACCCCGGAATGAATAGATGCTCTGGGCATCGTCGCCTACCACGCAAACGTTGTGATGCTGTGCGGCCAGCTTATGAACGATGAGGTACTGCGAGTGGTTGGTGTCCTGATATTCATCCACCAGGATGTAGCGGAACCGTTCCTGGTACTTGGCCAGCACCTGGGGAAAGTCGCGGAACAAAATATTTGTGTTCAGCAGCAGGTCGTCAAAATCCATGGCGCCCGACTTTTTGCAGCGGATGCAGTAGGACTGGTAGATTTCACTGAGCTGTGGCCGGCGTGTTATGTTGTCGCCCGAGGTGATTTCGGGATGTGCCTTGTAGTTTTGAGGGGTAATCAGGTTGTTCTTGGCCCAGGATATGCGGCCCAGTACTTCACCGGGCTTGTACCGCTGATCGTCGAGGTTCATCTCTTTGATGATCGATTTGATCAGGCTTTTTGAATCGAGCGTGTCATAAATGGTGTAACTTGAGGGGTATCCCAGCCATTCAGATTCGGCGCGCAGAATTCGTGCGAATATGCTGTGAAAGGTTCCCATCCACAAATACTTGGCCTGATCTTCACCCACCACATGGGCAATTCTTTCCTTCATTTCACGGGCTGCCTTATTGGTAAAGGTCAGACAAAGGATCTGGCCCGGATTTACTCCCTGGCTGATCAGATAAGCTACACGGTAAGTCAACACACGTGTTTTTCCCGAACCGGCACCGGCAATAACCAGTGATGGCCCTGATGTATTCACTACTGCCTCATACTGAGCGCTGTTGAGCTCCTTCAGATATTTTTCCATAGGAGGGTAAAATTAGCATATCCGGGGGAAGCCTATAAAAACAGCACAGGTTTTTTTCAAGGAAGAAATGAACAGGGGGAAGGTTTTGATGTCAGCGTGTTAACGAACCGGAACAATCAGAGCATGTCGTGCAGTGCTTTCAGATCGTTCAGGTTCTTCAGTTGAAACTTTCTTATTTTTCTGGCACCTAAAAAAGCAACAAACAGTCCGATGGGAGCACCAATCAGAAGCGCAATGATCGATTCTTCGGTGCGGAGCACTTCCAGCAAGGGTTTTTCCTCGTAATATACGTGAATGGATATGACCGTCATGACATAAAGCAATGGGATCAGCACCACATACAGGTTTCTGAACCGGCCGGTCAGCTCTTTGGAGATGGGTGAAATCTGTTCTTCGAGCCATTTTTTCAAAGTCTGGTTATAGCGGTTATTTTGCATCCGGTACCAGCTGTAAAGCGATGAAACCAGGGCAATGACGGTAATCACACCCAAAATCAGATTGTTCAATTGATACAGCAGATCTTCCTTTCTGTTCAGGGCGGTAATTGATAAAAACAGGATCAATCCGATGCAGACTATAATTGAAAAACTCAAAACATAAAGGAATTTGTTTATGGTCTTCCTGATTTTGATGTTCAGCAGGTTGTTTAACTCTTCCTTTGATTTCAGGTTGAGCTGGTTCTCCATACTTTTCCAGGTATGCTGCAAATCGTTATTTTCCATGTTCCGAAGGATTTAAGTTTGTTTTTAATTGTTCTTTTGCTCTGCTGATTCGCACGCCCACATGTGATTTGGTGATTCCCACAATGTGGGCGATCTCATCATAGGATTTCTCATCCAGGTAAAGCAGCATGATGGATTTGTCAACTTCATTCAGCTTGCTGATGGCTTCAAGCAGCCGGTTGAGGTTTTCATTAAGGTCCATCTCTTCCATGAAGTCTTTTGTGTCGGGAGAATCAGGAAGTTTGTCCTGATATTCAACTCGCGAATTCTTTCTTAACCTGGATATGGAAGTATTGATAGAAACGGAATAAATCCACGAACCGATGCTGTTTTTGTTTTTAAGCTGAGGAAAGGATTTCCAAAGCTGGTAAACTATTTCCTGGAAATTCTCTTCACGGTCGGATCGGTTTCTGAAATAAACCATATTGACTTTATGCAGGATTCCCTGGTAATCTGACAGTATGTTGAGAAATTCCTCTTTGAGTGCGTTCATGCAAAGCGTCTTTTACAATAAAGTAGGACTAAGATGGAGTTTATTACAAAAAAATTGCTAATCAAAGCCATTTTCTTTGTTTTATAATGATTTAATTGTTTTATCATTTGTAAGTACCGGCAATCAATAAAATTACCAGCATTCATCCGGGAACTTCGTTCGGATTTGTTCTTGTCACTATTTTCAGTTCATCTCAGGTACAGCCCATAGCTGTCAAGCTGATGATGTATATTGTTGAATTTTTTTCCTTTGCATAAGAAGACATCAATATCATAGTGGTTAACGCTGAGCATAGCGATATCCCCCGCTGGCGGGGGCAGGGGGTGGACTTGCATGAATTCATCTTGTTTTCGTGTTTACATTATATTCTAACAATTCAATATTATTAATACTGGAGCACTCTATAATCCTCCCCCAGCCCCCTCCAAAGGGGGATAACGCATTTTCAAAACTCATCTCAAATTAATGAAGTTAGTGCCTTGCTCTATAAAATAATTTCTTAGCTTAACGGCTATGGGCACAGCCTGAGTCGAACCAGGAGGTGCAAAACCAAATCCAGGTTCCCTGATACCCATATTTTATTCCAATAACCCTTATCTTTGTTTATAGAAATAGGAATTAAGAAAATATATTATGATAAACAAGCTGCTTTTGGTGGTGCCGGTTGTTTTCTTTGCCGCTATGAACATAAATGCGCAAAACCAACCGGAATTACCCTGGAATAACCACGCATGTGCCGTTTCGCTTACCTATGACGATGGGCTGAATGTTCATCTGGATATTGTTGCAAAAGCGCTGGATTCAGCCGGATTTAGAGGTACGTTTTTTATCCCCGTCACTTCAAAACCCTTGTTCAAAAGAATGGATGAATGGGCTGCCATTTCCCGAAACGGTCATGAATTGGGCAACCATACCCTATTTCATCCCTGTTCAGGAAAATCAGCGGGGAGAGAGTGGGTAACTGAAGAAAACGACCTCGACAAATATACCGTTGATCAGATAGTGAACGAGATCGGCATGGCCAATGTGGTGTTGAAAGCAGTTGACGGAAAAGAAAAAAGATCTTTCGCATACACTTGCGGTGACATGGCTGCAGGTGATACGGTATTCGTCGGACTGATCAGGGATGACTTTATTGCTGCCCGCGGAGTGGCCTCCAGGATGAACCCGTTCTGCGGCACCGATTTGTTTGATGTGGGGGCCTATATGATCATGAATCAAACCGGTGATGAGCTGATCAACCTGGTAAAACAGGCTCAACAAGAGAATGCTTACCTGGTATTCCTATTTCATGGGGTGGGAGGGGAGCATTCCATCAATGTTTCAGCTGAAGCCCACAGCCAATTGGTACACTATCTGAAAGCCAACGAAAAAGACATCTGGGTGGCACCCTTCATCGAGGTGACGGAATATTTGAAGGACCAGCAGAACAGGAAGTAATTATCCTGAGATATTTCAGACCTATGAAATTGCTGCTCATAGCGGCTTTCATTTGTGTGTCTGTGGGTTTGTGGGCACAAAAAACTGCGGGATATGCCCGCATCGGATGGATCATGTCGCAGATACCTGATTCATCCACTACAACGGCCAACGGGATCGCCCGGTACATCAATTCAAATTTTGTTTCACAAACCGAAAAATCGAGGGCTGCATTTATCTGGATTGTCCGGAATATTAGCTACAGTTTTGACAGCATGTTTTCGGTGCATGCTTACCCGAAGCCCGAAGAAATCACCCAACGGATCTTAAAAACCAGAACCGGCGTATGCCTGCATTATGCCAATTTATTTACTGAAATTGCCAACAAGGTGGGTGTCCGGTCTTATGTAATTCAAGGTTATATAAAACAGCAGGGCAGGGTGGCACCCATTCCGCACATGTGGTGCGCCGGTCATGTTGATTCGGTATGGTATCTGTTTGATCCTACATGGGGTGCAGGATATGTGTCAGATGGCAGGTTCATCAGGTCGCTGAACAATACCTACTTTATGACAAAACCTGAAAATCTGATCCGATCGCACATGCCATTCGATCCATTATGGCAATTTCTCACGCATCCGGTTACGGCAGAGGAATTCTATAAAGGGAATTTCAGGAATGCTGAAAAACGGCCTTACTTCAATTATCCCGATACATTAAAGGTTTATGAAGGTGCCACAGAAAATGAACGCGCAATTGCCGCTGTAAGAAGGATTGAGGCCATAGGTGTTAAAAACTCCTTTACAGAGGCTAAACTAAGGATACTCAAAAATGATATAGAGAATTACAGAAATAAAGTGCGGGTGGATCAGTTCAACGCTGCGGCGAATTGCTTCAATGCCGGTGTAGCTGAAATGAACCGGTTTATTGCCTACGGGAATAATCAGTTTTTGCCTGAGACCGATACGCTCATTATTATTCATATGCTTGATTCGGCAGATTGCCTGTTGAATGCATCAGCTGAGAAATTGAAAAAGATTGAAAATCCTGATTTACAGATGACCGGATCCATCATGCAACTGAATACTTCAATTTCCCTGGCATCAGAATGGCTGAAAAAGCAGCGTGTTTCGCTGGAGAAATACCTCTCGGTGAGGAGAAAGAAAAAGTGATCAATCTGCCTTGTTTTATTTCATAACAAAAATCCTTTTCTGGTTTCGTGAATTGGTTTAAATTCATCATGAAAAAAAACTGCAAACCATGAAACTTAAAAACCTGCTTTTAACCGGTCTGACAACTTTTGCTCTGGCAACTGCAAATGGCCAGAATACAGACAAAGCCATATTCAGAATGAATGAGCCCGGGTTTTACCAGAATTCCATACTGAAAGACGCCCGTGAAGTGGAGGAACGAAAAGCTCCGGCTGAGGTCCGGCAATCGTTTGTGGTAGACATGGCTGGCAAGGAATTGCCCAATAAAGTAGCGTTATATAAAAACAAGCAATGGCACAATCCACCTATTTCCCAGGGAAATACAGGAACCTGTTGGTGTTTCTCCACCACTTCGATGCTGGAGTCGGATGCTTTCAGGATCAACGGCACCAAAGTCAAACTTTCGGAAATGTATACTGTTTACTGGGAATATGTTGAAAAAGCCCGAAGGTATGTGAAGGAAAGAGGTAATTCGGTTTTTGACGAAGGTTCCGAGGCCAATGCCGTCACCCGGATCTGGAAAAAATACGGCATTGTTCCTGCTTCGGATTATACCGGCTTGCTCGAAGGAAGAAAATACCACAACCATGAGGTCATGGCCGGAGAAATGAAAAGCTATCTGGCCTCACTGAAGACAAACTCAGCCTGGGATGAAGCGGCTGCATTGGCGACCATTAAATCCATTCTGAACCATTACATGGGGGAACCTCCTGCAGAAATCACGGTAAATGGTAAAAAAATGACTCCGGTACAATACCTGAAGGATGTTGTTGGGATCAACCCCGATGACTATGTGGATATCCTGTCGTATACCCAGGAGCCATTTTACAGGAAGGTGGAATATAAGGTACCGGACAACTGGTGGCATGATTCGGGTTATTATAATGTTCCGGTCAGTGATTTCATGAATGCTTTCAAAAACGCCGTACACAAGGGATACACGGTTACTATCGGCGGCGATGTTTCGGAGCCGGGCATGGACCGGAAAACACAATGTGCCGTGGTGCCTGACTTCGACATTCCTCCGGCTTATATTAATGATGATGCCCGTCAGTTCCGGTTTACCAACAGCACCACCACCGATGATCACGGCATGCATGTGGTGGGATACCTGGAAAAGGATGGAAAAGACTGGTACCTGGTGAAGGATTCCAGCTCGGGCTCGCGGAATAACGACTCCACTGCACCCGAATTCGGATATTACTTTTATTCCGAGGATTATGTAAAGCTGAAGATCATGGATTTCATGGTGCATAAAGATGCAGTGAAGGATTTGCTGAAGTTGTAGCGGGGCTTTAGAGTCTTCTAGTCTTTTGGTCTTCTAAGTCTTCTAAGTCTTCAAGGTCTTCAAAGTCTTGCAGTCATTTTAGTCCTGCAGTCGAATTGCGGATGCCCATTCAAGCTATTGCAAACCCTTGAAGGGTTATAGATACTGGATACTGCCAACCGGCAGGTCTTACAGCTTTTTAAGTCACACTGAGCCTGTCGAAGTGCGACTTAATGGTTCTCTTATTGCTACTGCTACTGTCCGTCATACTTCGACAGGCTCAGTATGACTACTGCCACTGCCGCTGCTACTGCTACTGTCTTGGTTCTTGGTTCCTGGCTCTCGGCACTAGTTGTTATCCGACATCCCTTTATATTAGCGTATTACATCCGAATTTATAACGTTAATATATATAGGTGTTTGGCGTTGCACTGCTGCTATTTTCAGGATAGCAAGTTACAGGCTGCCGGAAATTTTTAATTGGAAAAAAAGGACAAAAATGAATGGGCTTGCTTTTAACAGTTTGCAATTAGGCAAAGTAAACTGTAAAAGTGAGCTTTCCTGGTCATAGATGACAGACGATTGTATGTGCTTCTGTATTAAGTTTATGCGAAATTATAGTAATCAAAAGTAAATCTATGTGTAAAAAATACGCAAATAAATTTGGTGGTTCAAAAACACTTCTTTATCTTTGCGTAATAAATACACAAAGAAAATATGGAATCTGAAACCTACTGTTACGAATATCCCCGTCCTGCTTTAACGACCGATTGTATCATTTTCGGTTTTGACGAAGGAGAACTGAAAGTTTTACTTATAGAAAGAGGAATAGAACCTTTCAAAGGAAAATGGGCCTTGCCGGGCGGGTTTTTACGAATGGACGAAAATGCTGATGAATGTGCCCGCCGTGAGTTGTTTGAAGAAACCGGAGTAGAAAATGTATTTATTGAACAACTGTATACCTTCAGTGATACAGACCGTGATCCGAGAGGACGTGTAATTACAATTGCCTATTATGCGTTGATCAAGCTTTCGGATTACAAATTGAAAGCCGGTGACGATGCCCGGAATGCGCAATGGTTTCCTGTCTCAAAGGTGCCGCCTCTGGCCTTTGACCATGACAGAATTTTGAGGGTGGCAACAACCCGTCTCCGGGGGAAGATACGGTATCAACCTATTGGGTTTGAATTACTGCCGGAAAAATTTACCCTCCCTGAGCTTCAAAACTTATATGAAACGGTTCTGGAAATGCGTCTTGACAGGAGGAATTTCCGGAAAAAAATGCTGAACACCGGATTAGTGATTGATCATAAGGAGTCGGTGAGAGGAGTCCCTCATAAAGGTGCCAAATACCACAGTTTCGATAAGAAGAAATACATTGAATTATCTGAGAAAGGCTTCAATTTCGAAATATAAACTTTAAAACCCAATACCATGATTATTCAGGATTTTTTGGACAATGACCTTTACAAGTTCACTACAATGAACGCTATCCAGAAGAAATTCCCCCAGGCTGAGGTATGCTATAAGTTTATTAACCGGCGTAAAATGGACTTTCCTTCGGGATTCGCTGAGGTTTTGCGCAAAGAGGTTGATGCGATGAAGGATATTGGCCTGAGCAGCAAAGGAGAGGATTTTATTAGGAGGCGTTGCTATTACTTTGATCCTGTATTTATTGATCTTCTTAAAGGATATCGGTATGACCCTTCTGAAGTGCATATAAAACAAACCGGAGGCGATCTCGAAGTAGAGATCGCAGGGTTATGGTACCGGACTGTTCTTTGGGAAGTGCCGCTCTTGGCCATTATTTCTGAGTTATTCTTCAGAATGACTGACCAGAAACCTGACGACTACAGGCAGCGCACTATTGCCAAAGCAAAGGAATTTGCAGCCACGGGAGCCGAACTGTCAGAATTTGGAACCCGGCGGCGTTATTCATTTGAGGTACAAAACCAGGTCATTGAAATATTCAAGGAACATGCTGGAAGATTCCTGAACGGAACCAGTAATGTTTATTTGGCCATGAAACACAACCTCACACCAATAGGCACGCATCCCCATGAATGGTTTATGTACCATGGCGCGCACTATGGTTATCGTATGGCCAATACAATATCCCTTGAAAATTGGGTTGACGTTTATCAGGGAAACCTCGGCATAGCATTAACCGACACTTATACTACCGATAATTTCTTTCACAACTTCAATACCAAGTATACTAAACTGTTCGATGGTGTTCGCTGGGATAGCGGTGATCCTTTAACATTTACCGAACAAACGCTGAAACATTATGCAGCATCCCGTATTGACCCCAAGAGCAAAACCATTGTGTACAGCGATTCACTTGATCTGGAAAAGGTTAAAGAAATCAGGAAATTCGTGAACAACCGCATCCACGATGCATACGGTATTGGAACTTACCTGACCAACGATGTGGGTGTTCAGCCCCTGAATATGGTCATTAAACTTTTTGCCGCCAAGCCATACGGCTTCAAGGATTTTATCCCAACAGTAAAGTTATCAGATGTTGAGGGCAAGCATACAGGAGACCCAAAGGAAGTTCTCCTGTGTGAAAAAGCAATACGTCAATTGTAATTCCCTAATTAACGGCAAAAGATCAGTCAGCCGGCACTGATCAGATTATTAAGAAGTAATAACCAAATATCAATCCCATGAAAAACAAACATGCAATGCTCATTATCGATGCTCAGTTTGACTTTTGTCATCCGCAGGGAGCATTATTTGTACCGGGGGCTGACGCTGACATGAAACGCCTGGCTGCCTGGATAAAAGCCAACAAGGCAAGTATTGATCATATCTCCGTAACCATGGACAGCCATCCGGTAAACGACATCTCTCATCCTTCGTTTTGGCAGGATAAAAACGGCAACTTCCCCAATCCGTTTACTCCCATAACCTCAAAGGAAATTAAAGAAGGAAAATGGAGTCCCCGATTCTTCCCAAGAGAAGCTATTGATTACGTGGAATCATTGGAAAAACAGGGAGAGTTCGGCCATTTCATCTGGCCATACCATTGTTTGATCGGTTCAAGAGGTGCCGCAATTGATGATCATATAATGGAGGCGCTGATTGAATGGACAAAAGACGGCAAATTTTACCAGGTAGTAGCGAAAGGAACGTATCCGCTTACCGAGCATTTTGGCATATTCAGAGCCAATGTGCCCGTAGCCAACCGGCCTGAAACTCAACTAAACCAGGCCCTGATTGATACCCTTGAAAAATACCAGCATATCTACCTGGGTGGTGAAGCAAAATCACATTGCGTGGCCAACAGCCTGAAACAGGTATTGGAGGAAGCACCTGGCCTGGCTGGCAAGTTTGTTATACTTGAAGACTGCATGTCTGATGTACCTAACCTGGGCCATCTGGGAGCTCCTGTTTATACCAAAGCCAAGAGTATGGGGATACGGTTTGCCAAATCTACTGATATCGTACTTTAATTAACATAAAAACAACTGCCATGGAAAATATGAATCTGCCTGATCTCAATATCAATTTCGGGAATTTTGATCCCCGGGACATATCATCTGACGAAACCATCAACGCCGTTATGGTTATTGATGTTTCACCTTCTGTAAGCAGCTATGTGAAGGAAATGAATGCCGCATTCAAAGACTTTCTTGAAGAAATGCAAAGAAGCCATGTTTCAGAGAAATTAATGGTGTCGGTAATAGCATTTAATGAAATGGCTATGGTTCGTTCAGGTTTTCAGCCTGTCAATTCGATTGATCCGGCCGGCATGGTATTCAAACCATGCGGCAGGGGTACTGCTTTATATGATGCGGTTTTATATGGTGTTACCAATGCAGTGAACTACCGTACAAACCTGGAAAACTCGGGTGTGGACTGTAAAACCCTGGTCTTTGTTATCACAGACGGGGAGGATAATTCATCCCGGCACAGCGCTGCTGAAGTTAAGAATCTGATAGAAGGTATTCTGAAGGAGGAGAAAAATGCGTTTAGTTTTGAATCCATATTGTTCGGTGTGGGTAACGATGCCGATTTTGAAAGCGCGCAGAAGCAAATGGGTATCAAACATCTGGCTAAGATTGGACAAAGCGGTAAAGAAATCAGAAAGATGATCGGATTCATATCGGCTTCTATTTCCAGAAGTTCGGGAGCGAATGCCCAGGTAGTATTTTAGCCACACAATCTTGCGTGATGATTTACATTTCAACAGTTTCCCGACGAGGCTCATCTCATCCTGACCGGAATGAGGATAACCTGTACTACAGGCAAACAGATAAGCTCATAACCGGAGGGGTTTTCGACGGGTGCAGCTCAGGCATTGATTCGTATTTTGCCTCAAAGCTTTATGCCAACATTTATAAAAAAACCGTGGGTGAACTTGATGAGGTAATTACCGGAATACCTGGTTTTCCTGACCTGGTCAGGATTTATTTCAGCAATCTGGCCCGGGTTATTCATGAAATTGGGCTTGATACCGAGGAGACCTTATCTACAGCCGTGCTTTTCATGTATGAAACGGAAACGGCACGGCTGCAAGTCAGGTTTTTCGGAGATGGGGTGGTTTATTCTAATAACAATAGCCTGGAAGTATTCAATAATGATGAAGACAACCAACCTAACTATATCGGTTATAAGTTGAATGAAACAGGAAAAGCAAATGATTTCAACAACCATTGGGAGGCAGCTAAGTCATTCAATAATATAACCCGGGATTTCAGTGTGGCAACCGATGGCATCTTCTCATTCAGAAAAACCAATGACAATGCGCCTGATTTTCCGATAGAAAGATACCTGGTGCAGGATGAGTTTCTGAAAAAGAATCCTGCATCACTCAAAAGAAAGCTTAACATAATCCGAAACAAGGGATACGAGCATTACGATGATGTTACTCTCATCCGGGTTATACAGGAATAATCAATTATCATGAGCAAACTGAAGTTATATGACCACAAAGGCTCCTTTAAGTTTCATGCCGATATTTCCCAGGTGATCGACAGAGGAGGAGAAGGATCAATCATTCCTCATCCCAAAGATAAGGCTCAGGTATTGAAAATTTATCACGATGGAATTAAACCCAACCTGACCTATCAATCCTGGATTGATCTCAACCAGCTTGATGACAGGTTTATTAAACCCATTGAGTTGTTATATTACAGCTCAGGTGAAATTGCCGGCTTCAGTATGAAGCTGCTCGATAAATCGTATTTCCGCATCTCACAGCTTTTTACCAAAGCGCAATGTGAAAAAATGGGCATTACAGATACTGTTAAAACCATCATTGCAAAAGAGCTTATATCCCTGATAGCCGAAGCTCACAACAAGAACATAGTGATCGGGGATTTTAACCCATATAACATTTTTTTCGATGTTCATGGCAAGATCCGGCTCATTGATGTGGACAGCTTTGAAACTCCGGCTTTAAAACACTCCGGCAGGCAGCTGGATGAAATCAGGGATCATTATTATCTTGGAGCGGTAAACAAAGAAAGTGATTACTATGCGTTGGCTGTCAACACATTCAGGTTGCTTACCTATGTGCATCCTTATAAAGGCATTCATAAAACCTGTAAACAATTAGAGGAAAGAGCGATCAAAAGACTCTCCGTGTTGAGTAATGATCCTGACCTGATCATTCCGGCCTTTTATGAGCCTGTTGTCAACAAGGACCTGGAATCACAGTTCAGAAGAATATTCAATGAAGGTGAAAGATTTCTGATTCAGGTTGACCAGCTTCAGGTCAGAAAAATACACAAGGTGCATTCCCCGGTAATCCACACGGATGTTAGTATAAAAATAATAGCAGATAAGATAATCGATAGTTATTTTAACGAATCGTTGGGATATGTAAAGACCGAAACAGGCACTGAACTGTTTGATTGCTCCTTGCCTGGAAATCTGAACCATATGGGGCGAATCGATAGCAAGGACTATGATTATCTGTGGCTCGGGAACAAAAATATCATCACAATCAGGAATAATAAGCTCTTTCATAAAAATAACCTAATAGCCAATTTTGAGATTACTGAAAACTTCCGTTTTATTCAAATGGAGCATCTGTTGTTTGGTGTTGATTGGGACAATTTGTACCAGATTTTTCCTGATAAAATCATCAGTAACAATATTCTATGGAATAAAACACCAACATGGGGGAGGGGATTCAGATTTGAGCAACATCCTATGCAGTTAACAGGAGGTGTTGCAAGGGTGCATTTCAGAAACGGTGACTCAATCAATTCGGTAAAACTTCCCCGGGATGCCAAAACCCTCGTTTTGCATGGTAACATAGGTGTGATTACAGACTTCGAGAAAGAGAAGATCAGGCACAATTGGTTTCAAATCAAGGGACTTGATTTAGAAATGGGCAGGGAAACCAATGAAGTGTTCAGCTTTGCAGTGAGACAAAACGGGAATCATGACTTTGTTTTTGTACCTAAAGATGGGGTTATTGAAGTTTTGAGGACACCCGATTTTGCAGTTGTTGATTCCGTTGCTTTTAAAGAGTGCACCTCCCAGTCAATTATTTTCTTAACCCATGCAGGTTTGTTACTGTTAGAGAATAAGGTCTTATATTTACTGAACAGAAAGTAAACACATGGGAATTTTCAACAGCCTGTTAAGTGAATACCAGCTGCATAAAAAGTCAAGGACTACCAGGCATTCCAGCTATCCTGAAAGATTTGCAGTACCTGATAATATGATTTCCTGGTGCACTGCATTTCCTGAATATGCTCCTGCAGTATACAATGCGCCCATTGTGCTTGACATGAATACATCGTGGGCCGATCCGCAGGATATCATGAAAATAAGCAGAAAGCTGACCAGCTTTGAAGGAAAAATCGCTTTCAGCGTAGACGGATTTCCATTAAATCCTTTTGGTCGGACCGGTTTGGCCGGCAGGGGTGTTTTGGGCAAATGGGGTGCTAATTTTGCGGTTGATGGCTTAATTACCACCATCCATCCTGAGAACAACTGCCTTATGATTTTAACAATAGTTCGGGAAGATACCGGAGAAACAGCAATTCCCGGAGGCATGGCAGATCCGGGCGAAAATGTTTACGCAACCAGAAACAGGGAACTGGCTGAAGAACTTTCATTTACTTCGGCAGATCTGAGCAAGGCAATATGTGAAAGAGTAATTTCACGGGGGTATGCTGATGATCCCAGAAATACGGATAATGCATGGATTGAAACAACAGTTATTCATAGTCATATGCCCTATGAGGCAATAGCAACCATGATCTTAAAAGCCGGTGATGATGCAAAAGGATTTAATTGGGTCGATATCACACCTGATCATGTTAGAAGCTTTTATGGCAGCCATGGCCTTACCTTGCTTAAGGCGATAAAAGAGCTGTTGCATTCCCGATCGGCTCATTTGGGAAGAAGTATGCACGATTATCTCCTGGATATGTGCGGGGAATTTTAAATGAAAACCGAGTCAGACAGTAATATCCAGGAAATGAACAACTATCATCCCCAGGACAGGGGCACCGAAAAGCAATATGAACTTTACCTGAACGCCATGGATGCCGTAGCTGTCGAGAAAGTCGCATCGGCAAGCGTTTTTTTCAATACCAGGCCGGGCAATGTGATTGTTGACATTGGGATGGCATCGGGAACCAGCACCAGTATTCTGTCTGGTTTATTTCCACATCTGAAAATCATAGGAGTGGACATAAATCCAAAAATGGTGGAAATAGCAAGGCAAACGTATCAATCCCCGAATTTGGAATTTCGTATAGATGACGGCGAAAGTCTTGCCACATTTAATGAAGAGTCAGTTAATGGTTTCTTTAATTGTTCTTCCATACATCATATTACTTCATTTAACGGTTATGATCCCAACAGGGCAATAAATGCCATTAAAAGGCAGGTTGCACTGCTAAAAACAGGCGGAATAATTGTTGTCAGAGATTTTGCCAAACCTCCTGAAATGGAGGTTATTTTGGAGCTTGGTAGTATTCCAGGGGAAAATAGCCCCAGCGATGCTGATCTGTTAATTGGATTTTCAAAAAATGCCCGTTCCTTGGCGGACCCGGAAGAAAGAGGATTTCCGGTTAAGGAATTGCGGGCTGCACATAATAATACCAGGAGATTCAGGTTGTTTTATGCAGATGCAGTTGAATTCATCCGGAGAAAAGATTATTATGATAACTGGGATATTGAGCTTCAGGAAGAATATGGATACTTCACCCAGAGCGATTTTGAGGAATTATTTGCCAGCTTGGGTCTTAGAATCATTGTATCTTTTCCGGTGTTCAACCCCTGGATCATCAGAAACCGCTACAGAGGTAAATTTGTGCTTTATGATCCATACCTGAATAATATGGGATTTCCTCCCACCAATTACCTGATTGCAGGTGAGAAAGCAGGTAGAAAGGGAACAAGGCTAAAGATTGAACGACATTTGCCTGAGGTACCTGATTCTTTCCTGAGGTACAATTCCTACCGGGATTTACAGACCGGGAAAATCTACGACGTAGTGCTTCGTCCGAATACTGTAATGGACATGATTCCGTACTACATAAATCGGAATAACATTGAAATACTTGCCAAGCATGGCTATCCAAGGCCGATTGTAAATGTTGAAACCGACAGCCCGGTTATTGATCAGAAGCACTACAGCGGATATATTACTGAAGGGTTATCTGCTTCGCGCACAATGACAGTTGAGAATGTTATCATGGAGCGGACGGAGGTAAAAAATGAAGATATTTCAGGTATTGAAAAATCACTGGTTTATTATACTTCTCCCGGTGGAATTGATGAAAAAGTTGAATCGGTTTTTATCAAACTACTGAGATCTCCTTCGGAAGAATACCAACCGGGACATAGTTATTCGCGATTTTCAGATTCCGGCTCCATTCGAAGATTTGATGCCGTTCAGTTGTTGAAAACTGCGCAAACCGGTGCGCTGGTTGAGGCCAGGTTAGAGCTGAACATATACAACCTGTTAAGGAAGCTGGGGGTTCATCTTCCGGAATGGTTGGGAGGAAAAGTTGAAATAGCAGCAATGTCCATCCGGGATGTTGTAACTTTAGATGCGTTGTTATCATGCAAGGAAGAGCGTTTTTGTCCTTCTGTTGAAAGTGCTTCCTACCTGCAGAAATACCGGGCAAAATTCACCGAGGCGGGAGTCAGCGGGAGTTCGGAATTCCTCGAGTTTATTACGCCTCAGCAAGTAAGTGCGAATACTTTAGTTACCCTTCCTGTGGCAAGATGCAACGATGAAGTTTATGTGGGAATAGAGATAAGGCATTTACCTGTACCGCAACTTCATACAGGGAATAGTTGCATTCCGGTTGCACCGGCCGCAAGACTTCCAAGGGATGTAGTTACCTATAATGATTTGGAAGAATTTATTCTGAATCACAACATTTTCGGAACACCTGTAAAAGGCTTCAGCAAGCTTGGTGAAAAGTTTTTTCCAAGCGTCGGCGTTACACCGGAGCAGGTATATCCTTATGTTGTGACCCTGGCTGAGCCCAATACGTCATTAAAATGGGTCAGTCTGAACGAGTTGTATCATAATCTGGACAAGCTGAGAGACGGACATTTGTTAATTTCAATTGTCAGGCTGGCTCACGCAATTTCCTCAAGTCGTTAATAACAAACAGGTAAATCGAAAAATTACTTTTATTACTTTCTGACCACCGTGATGGTCCCTCTCCAGCGGTGGTGGGAGTTTGGATCCAGAGAGCTGTTATAGTCATCGGAAAATCCGCTACCGCTTGCTCCTTCAAACCGGCCTGTGCCGCCTATGATGGTAAAAGGATCTCTCCAGTATGATTTCACAAAAGGAGGATGCCCGTATGACCTGCCCTGGATTACCCTGCCGGAAATCACCACATGGAGCGTGTCGCCGTTGGCAGCCGTAAAGTAGGCTTTTATGTATCCTTGCGGGTAAAAGCCCTTTGCAGCATTACTGCAAAATTCGAAATGGTGCTTAATACTGCCCATGCAGTTGCTGAATCCTGCTCCTTCGTTTACAACAAGGTAATAAGGCGGCGTAACACCGCATGCATCACAATGACCTATTGAAACGTATTCACCGGTGAAATTAGCCACAAAGGGCATGGTCATCTTTCGCGACCACGGACTCCACGGCTCGTAATTGATGAAATCATCCATCAGCTCATTCACCGTTTCATGGTATGCCCACTGGATTACATGCTGGTCATGGCCCTCGCCGAGCACCTGAATTTCACAACCGGGGAAATACTTTCTGGTTTTAAATTCTTTGGGGGTTTTCATCTTGTTGTAAATAACCAAAACCGGAATGCTCCAGGGATAGGGTTGGCAGTATTCTTCAGCGTTTTCGTAATACATCATATTGGCAAGAAGTTTATTAGGGAATTGCAGGAAGTAGTTGCCCCATTCAATGAGGTCTGCAGGTGCCGTTGCCGGAGGTATCAGCCCTTGAAGCTGAAGTGATTTTATATCATCTGAAAGCTCAAGCTGGTTAATGTAAGTCTGTTCACGATTCTCCTCTGTCATTGGGTTTTCGAATATCGGGAGCCATGTTTTTATACCAATATCCAGCATTATCAGCTGGCTGATCATGCCCGGATGTTTCCGCTCAAACTGGGTCAGCGGCGAGTTTCCCCAGCTGAAACCCACGCCTACAAAGCGCATCACCCTTTCTTTCTGCACTACATCAAAGATCGCATCGGCCATCAGGTCCATTGTATACTCTATATTCTCAGGCGCACTACTCAATCCGTGCCCCGGAAGATCGATGTAAATACTGCGGGCCTTGTGCTTGAAATAGTCGAATTGCTTGCTGTACACGGTAAGAGGATTGGTCCATCCCGGGATAAAAACCAGGGTAACCGGACCGTTCCCGACTACCTTGTAGTGAATCTTCAGGCCGGTGCCTCTCATGATCAGGTACCGGTCCTGTCCGATCTGAGGAGGCCCTGCACATTTGAGGTTTTCTTCCGACAGGTTGTCGGTTAACAGCTCATCGGTCTGCTCACATGCCAAAGGCATCAGCAGAACTGCCAGCATCAGCATTAAGAATTTCCATGTTTTCATAAGAATAAGGTTTGGTTGGTAGATAGGAAATTTGAAAAAGAACTTTTGAAGTTTGGCGAATTATAATACAAATTAACATCCCGGAAGCACCCTGTGCATAGCAGAATTGTTGCAAAGGCTTGTATTTTGGGAACTAAAATTGTTGCATCCCGGCAATTTGTTTGCATTTTACTATTGATGGTGTGGCAGATCCAGTTTTTTCGACGCGGATGCTGAATTTTTTCAATCCGGAGTTATTCTGCTATTGAATAAATCCTGGCTTATTGATTCGAACTTATCAACTGAGTCCTTGTCGGAGTAAACTAAAGAAGTTGCAAGCATGCTATTGTAGCAGTTTTTAAACCAATGAGTCTTCGAAGTTTCTTCCAAGACATTTTATATTGCCAAAGCTTTATTTGTCCGTTTGAGCTTGATATTGTAACAAGTCCATTTCTTTCAGGATGTTTATATACCTGGGATTGTTCTGCAGGTTCCTGAAATCATACCCGGTCAATCGCACAGGATCAATAATTCTCTCAGAACATAACTTTTCAATAATATCCAGGGCTTTCTCATTTTCACCTAACATGGCATACCAACAAGACAAGTAAGTCGGTCTGTTTTCAATAGGAAATTCCCGAATCTTAAGTCTTAGTAACCCATCCAACCCTTCATATTTATATACACTGTCTGCAATAGTCGTTTTGTATTGATTGAAGATACTTCCATAATGTTTGAAACTTGCTATTGCTTCCTGATCCATTTCCAGGCGATAATATATTTCAAAATCAAAACTGACTGCCCACAAATGATCTTTACTCAAATCCTGACTTAACTTACTTTCCGTCAATGCATCTGTGAAATTTCCCTGGTTATAATAATACAAGCTGCTAAAATGTCGGATAATAAAAGAAAACGGATCAAGTTCAAGTGCTTTGTTAATATGCTCCCTTGCCTTGTCAGGTCTGCCAATCATGCATAAAAAAGCTGAATAATAGAAGTGCGCTGTAGAATAATTTGGATTTAGCTGAATAGCTTGAAGGAATTCTTTTTCTGCCTTTTCCCAATCCCAATCCATGTAGGTATAAAGACTTGCTAAAACGGTATGCGCTTCAGCAAGATCCGGGTCCAGTTCCAGCGCTTTCTTCGCTAATGTAAAAGCCTTGTTTTTTCCAACCGTCCTGTCTATCCATCCTTGCAGGGCCATGAGATGATATGTGTCTGCAAGTCCCGCATATGCCAATCCATATGATGGATCTTCAGCAATGGCCTTCTCGTAGTATTCGACGCTTTTGCTATAACCCTCAATCCATCTTTTATTTGAATGAAAGCGCCCCATCTGGTAAAAGTCAAAAGCTTTCAGATTATCGGTTTTGTTTTTACTTAATGCATTTAGTTGCTGATCATTCAATGCAAAAGAAAGTTCCGATGCGATTTCACTGGCAATTTCACTCTGAATTTTAAAAATTTCACTCAGATTTCTGTCATATTGTTTTGATAAAATATGAATGTCTTTCTTTGCATCGATCAGCTGTATGTTAATGCGGATATTATTGCTCTCACGTTGGACAGTTCCTTCGAGGATGTAACAGACGCCCAGTATTTTCGCTATTTCAGGTATTGTCTTGCTGCCTTTTTTACGGAACTTTTCAGATGAAGTGCGGGAAATCACTTTTAATCCTTTGATTTTTGAGATACGGGTAAGCAAATCCTCCACAATACCATCGGCAAAATACTGATTCTCTTCATCGGAGCTCAGGTTATCAAAAGGCAATATAGCGATTGACCTTTCAACCGGGTTATTTTTTGATGAAAAAAAATAAATGCCTGCACCAATCACTGCCACGATAAATATAACAAGCAGAACAATCGCAGACAATCGGTTGATTTTTATCCATGGCACGCCAAAAGTTTCTTTAGGAGGGGATAATAGGCTCGGCGAAGGAGTTTTTACAGTACCCTTTCTTACATCACCTGGTGATACCTTGTAATAGCTTTTAAAAACCTTATTAAAATAGCTTGGACTGGTAAATCCAACTTTGTAAGCAATTTCAGAAGCAGTTGCAACATTGTTTTCCAGAAGCTCTTTTGCCTTAATTAACCTGCCTTCTGTGATCAGGTCAGATGCTGATTTTCCGGTAAGCCTGATGAGTTTCCGGTGCAGCATTGAACGACTTACGCCGGCATATTCGGCAAGATCTTCAACGGAAAAGTTTTCATTTGCCAGATTTTCTTCAATATACTGATGGATCTTGCTGAGAAATTGATCCCCCATTGAAAGTTGATTTTCCATTGTGGATCGTTTTTTCAGGGAATGAGATATCGTGCTAACTATCAGTCTGATAACTTTTAATCTCAAGTAAATTTACGAAATTGCCCGAACAGGTAAAAGTTTTTTTGATAGGGAATGATTAAAACAGAACTGAATTTAATTGCGTAGAAAAAAACCGGCACCACAAAGGAGCCGGTTTATTTTGATTATTTGTTTTGATAACGTAAAGTGGTTGTTACCATTTGAGTTTCTTCAGCCTTTCCATGGCCTCAACCACATTCTCATAGGTGGCAAATGAGGAGAAACGGAAGTACCCTTCTCCCGACGGGCCAAAGCCCGATCCGGGTGTGCCTACCACATGGGCTTCGGTGAGCAGCTTGTCGAACAAATCCCACGATTTGATGCCCCGGCCAGAATTGACCCAGACATAGGGAGCGTTCTTGCCGCCGAAAACCTGGAAGCCAAGCTTCGAAAGGCTTTCGCGCAGCGTTTTGGCATTGTTCATGTAATAATCGATGGTGGCCCTGATCTCTTTCCGGCCTTCGGGTGTGTAAATGGCAGCAGCTGCTTTCTGAACCGGATACGACACGCCGTTGAATTTGGTGGTGTGCCGACGGAACCACAAGGGATATAATGGCTTTTCAGTGCCATCGGCAGTATAGGCCGTCAGGTCTTTGGGGACCACCGTGAAAGCACAGCGTGTTCCGGTAAACCCGGCTGTTTTTGAAAAGCTGCGGAATTCAATGGCGACCCTGCGGGCTCCTTCAATCTCATATATCGAATGTGGAATCTCCGGATCAGAAATATACGATTCATAGGCGGCATCATACAGGATGACAGACTTGTTTCCGAGGGCATAGTCGACCCATTTTTTCAGCTCTTCTTTACCGGCAGTGGTGCCTGTGGGATTATTCGGGTAGCAGAGATAGATAATGTCCACTTTTTCTTTGGGAATTTCCGGGATGAAGCCATTTTCAGCTGTGCAGGGCATGTAAACAATACCCTCATAATAGCCGTTGCCCATGAAACTGCCGGTACGCCCGTTCATCACGCTGGTATCAACATAAACCGGGTAAACGGGATCCTGAACGGCAATCACATTATTATATCCGAAAATTTCCTGTATGTTACCTGTGTCGCATTTGGATCCGTCAGAAATAAAAATCTCATCGGCCTGTATGCTGGCCCCGCGGCTCTGATAATCGTTTATGGCAATGGCCTCACGGAGGAATTCATAGCCCTGTTCGGGACCGTAACCTTTGAAAGTTGCCGTTTTCGACATCTCGTCGACTCCTTCATGAAAAGCCTTAACGATAGCAGGTGTGAGCGGTTGGGTGACATCGCCGATTCCCATTTTGATCACATCGGCGTGTGGATTATTCTGCTGAAATTCGCGCACCCGCCGGCCGATCTCGGGAAACAAATACCCTGCCTGTAACTTGAGGTAGTTTTCGTTTATCTGAACCATTTTTATATTTTTGCCCCAAATATATTCAACATATTATTCACCCGAAAACATGTACCCAATTTATTCGAAGGTTAGCAGTGAAAAGAATTTTTTTGGTCATACCAATCCCGTTCAGTTGATCGAAAAATATGGAAGTCCGCTTTATGTATATAATGAAAACATCCTGCGTAAAAGATGTCGTGATATCAAGGGATTGATTGATTATCCCCATTTCAGTGTCAATTATTCTCCCAAAGCAAACAGCAATCTTGAATTGCTGAAAATTGCAAAAAGTGAAGGTCTGCGCGTTGACGCCATGTCGCCCGGAGAAATTCATGTAGCACTGATGGCCGGATTCAGGCCCGATGAGATTTTTTATATATGCAACAATGTAAGCAGCGAAGAATTTCTCTATGCCATTCATTCAGGTGTGAAAATCTCTGTTGATTCGGTTTCCCAGCTTGAACTATACGGACGGCTTAACCCGGGAGGTAAGGTGGCCTTCAGGCTGAATCCCGGAGTGGGAGCCGGTCATCACGACAAGGTAAAAACAGCGGGACAAAAAACGAAATTCGGGATTGAAATGAGTCAGATTCCAGAGGTGAAGAAGGTTCTTGAAGAATATAATCTGCAACTCACCGGCATCAACCAGCACATCGGCTCGTTGTTCATGGACGGAGATGCCTATCTGGAAAGTTCTCATAACATCCTTTCGGTTGCCACGGAATTTGACGACCTGGAATTTGTGGATCTCGGCGGAGGTTTCGGAATTCCTTACAGAAAGCAGGAAAACCAACCACGGCTCGACCTGAAGGATCTGGGAGGTAAGCTTTCTGAATTGATCCGTTCGTGGGTTAAGGGATATGGAAAAGAAATTGAATTCAAGGTGGAGCCCGGTCGTTATATTGTTGCCGAATCGGGCATTTTGCTGGGTCAGGTAAATGCAGTGAAAACCAATTACTTGATGAAATACATCGGAACCGATCTGGGATTCAATGTACTGATCAGGCCCACCATGTATGATTCGCATCATGATGTGGAAATCTACCGGAAGGATGACAAACCTTCCATGAAGCAGGAAACGGTCAGAATTGTCGGCAATATCTGCGAAACAGGCGACATTATTGCCAAGGATCGAAACCTTCCCGAGATTTTTGAAAACGATATTATTGGTGTGCTCGACAGCGGGGCTTACGGGTATTCCATGAGCTCGAACTACAATAATCGCTTGCGTCCGGCGGAGGTGCTCATAGAAGCCGGCGGCAATCCCCGGTTGATCCGCCGCAGGGATACCCTCGAGGATCTGGTCAGGAATTTCATTATTTAATCAATCTGCTAAAGCAAAAGATATGGAAAAGAACTGTTTTGTAAAAATGCACGGCCTGGGCAATGAATATATTGTACTGGACAGCACCAATATTGATTTCAAACTCACCACACAGGCAATCAAAAGGCTGTGCAATATCCATTTCGGCATCGGTTCCGACGGTATCGTGATGAAAGTGCCTTCGTCAAAAGCAGATTTCGGTTTCAGGGTATACAATCCCGATGGCTCGGAAGCCGAGAAGAGCGGTAACGGACTTCGAATTTTCTGCAAATATTTATACGATTACGGCCACGCTACCAAAAAGCAGTTCTCGGTTGAAACACTCACCGATGTTGTTTATGCCGATATTGTTGAGGAGAACAAAGGAAAAGCTGCTTTAATCCGGGTAGATATGGGCAGGGCCATCTTTGCATCACGCGACATTCCTGTGAATTCAGATCTGCCGGAATTTATCGGGCAGAAAATTCAGGCTGGAGACCGTGAATTTGAAGTAAACTGTGTTTCCGTTGGGAACCCGCACTGTGTGGTGATCTGCCAGAACCTGGATGAGAGCGAGGTAAGGAAATACGGACCCCTGATCGAGAACCATCCGCTTTTCCCCAACCGCATCAACGTGCAGTTTGCAAAAGCGTTGTCTGATCACGATGCGCAAATCCTCATCTGGGAAAGAGGAGCGGGTTATACGCTGGCATCGGGCAGCTCATCGTGTGCCGCATCAAGTGTGCTGGTGAAAAGGGGACTGGTAAAAGGAGACCTCACCATGCACATGCAGGGTGGTACGCTGAAGATACAAATCGACAAAGACTGGAATATCCGCATGACCGGAGAGGTAAGGGAGATTGCCAGTGGTGTGCTGTCGGCCGAGGTGCTGGAAGATCTCGAAAAACCGCTGGCGGTTTGATTTGATTGGGTTTCAGGCCACTGCTAACCGAAGACTTTAATCGAAGCAGCCCGGCACATTATAGTCCGCCCAGTGATGGGATAACTACAGCGTTAATAAATAGCAGTTTACTTAAGAAAATCGAAGTTACAAGCTTCGCTTAGCGGAAAAATTTCTGCCCTATAAGCAACCTTCTCTCCTGATCGTTGTCATTTATCCAGGTAACCGGTTACATCAGATTCCGGTTGTTTTCTGCCATTTTATACCTGGTAATGATATGCATGCCTCAGAGAATAACATAAATCCGGTATCATCCTGCAAAAAAAGTGATGAGGGGAAGCTGGCCGTTATTACCGGGGCTACCAGCGGCATTGGTAAGGCTTTTGCCGACTATTATGCTTCGCAGGGTTACCATTTGCTGCTTACCGGAAGAAGAAAAGAAGTGATGCTTGATGTGGCACTCCGGTTGGAGGTTAAATATGCCGTTCCCATCGAGATGGTATTCGCGGATCTTTCGCGGGGGGAAGATTTATCCCGCTTGCTTCATACTATCGGCAAACGAAGTAATATTGAAGTCCTGGTAAATTGTGCAGGGTACGGACTGGATGAAAGATTCAGCGAAGACAACATCAACCACCAGATTGCCATGCTTGGGGTTCACGTGAATGCCCCATTGCGGATCATGCACAAAGTATTACCGGTGATGATGAAAAATCGCTGCGGAACCATCATCAATGTATCATCACTTGCGGCATATATGCCCACTGCAGGAAATACCATGTATACCAGCACCAAATCATTTCTGAAAAGTTTCACAGAATCGCTGCACATGGATGTCAGCGGTTACGGTATCAAAGTTCAGTGTCTCTGTCCGGGCTTCACGCACAGTGATTTTCACAACAACCTGAATATGTCATCGGGTGCCATGAAACCGGGTATCATTCGCTGGATGGAACCTTCGGAAGTAGTCCGCTATTCAGTTGCCTGCCTGAACAAGGGACAGGTCATTTGCATTCCCGGTTTTCTGAATAAACTACTGGCTGCATCAGCCATGGCAGTGCCGAGAAATCTCTATTATGTGATTGCCTCAAGGATGGAGCACCGGATAAAAAAACGGAATGTCCTCACGGATGCTCAGGCTTTTCAAGCACTTGGCAAATTGAATGCCTGATGCAGGCTCCCTATTTCTTGCGGAAGATCAGGTTGAACAGCACCAAAATGACAACTGCCCCGACAGCTCCTGTGAGTATGGCGCCTACCCATCCGCTGCCAAGGTGAATGCCAAGCTTTCCCAAAAGCCAGTATCCGACAAAACTTCCGAGAATTCCGACGATGACATTACCCAGAAGGCCCAGGCCACTGCCCCTGACAATAAGGCTTCCCAGCCAGCCTGCCGCAGCACCGATGAGGAGAGTTACAATAATTTCCATGAGGAATTGTTTTGGTTAGTAAAATAAGGTTTGTTATAATAAACAATCGAATATACTTAAAACCAACAAGTTTAGCAAATATGCCCGGCTATTCGTTGTCTGAGAAAAGCGGAAACCCTCATGCCTCATATGGTAAATCAGACTAATTCAATAACTTTATGCAGGTTTCAACTGGCAGTTTAATGAAAATCCTGATTTGTCCCGATAAATTTAAGGACTGCATGCCGGCAGGAGAGGTTGCCCTGTATATCCGGCAGGGTATTGAAAAGGTATTTCCTGATGCAGCGTACAGAATTATTCCCATGGCCGATGGCGGCGAGGGTACCGTTGACGCCCTGGTTCAGGCTACAGAAGGCAAGCTGGTTGAAGCATCTGTTCACGATCCGCTGATGAGGCCGATTAGCTCCTTTTTTGGTATATCGGGTGACGGCAAAACTGCTTTTATTGAAATGGCTGCGGCATCGGGACTGGCCTTGCTCGATCCTGCTGAAAGAAATCCCCTACACACCACCTCCTACGGAACAGGTGAGCTGATCCGTTGTGCTTTAGATAAAGGTTGCAGTGAGATTATATTGGGTATTGGAGGGAGTGCAACCGTTGACGGGGGAGTGGGCATGGCTCAGGCTTTGGGAATATGCTTTTACGATGCTAAAGGAAATATTGTCGGTATGGGAGGCGGTTTTGCGGGAGAAATATCGCACATGGACTTTTCGTTATTGGATTCGCGGATTGCAACATGTAGAATTCATGCAGCTGTAGATGTTCAGAACCCGCTCACCGGTAAAAACGGAGCCGCATGTATATATGGCCCTCAAAAAGGCGCCGATGCCGACATGGTGAAAAAACTTGATGACAACCTGAAGCACCTGGCCGGTATAATCTCTAAGGAACTGCATACAGATGTCGGCGCTCTGGCAGGAGGCGGAGCAGCCGGAGGTCTTGGGGCAGGCATTGTCGCCTTCCTGAACGGAACGCTCAGGCCCGGTTTCGAATTGATCAGCAAGGTGGTAAAACTCGAAGAAGATATAGCCTGGGCCGACCTGGTGATTACCGGCGAAGGTAGCATGGATGCCCAGACTGCATTTGGCAAAACTCCCGCCGGAGTGGCTCGTATGGCAGAAACAGGAAGGAAGCCTGTAATGGCATTTACAGGAGCAATCGGCAGTGATCCGGATGAATTTATAAAGATGGGTTTTGATGCTGTGATCCCCATAGCCGATAAGCCCATGACATTGGAAAAATCCATAACCGATGCTCCAGGACTGATCGAAAATGCTGCCGGAAGATGTTTTTACCTGATGAAATTAGGTAGAGAATTATTTATGTGAAGCCTCAATGCAGGAAACATCCTGCCATGATTGATTCCGCCTACCTGCTCACGGCCTGTTTGGTTTCATCCGTGTTCCAGATGCGGTATTTCACGGTAAAACCCTGCGGAACAAAAACCACAACGGGAATGTCTTTGGAGTAATCCAACATCCGGGATTCACCCGGAATGAACCGTTCTTCGAGGGGATAGTCGGGGCAGGCCATCTTGGTGGAGATCATCTGCCCGTCGGAAATATACTCATAATACGAATAACCCCAGCCTTCAACAACCGATTCATTGAGCTTTCCCATAAGGGCATACCGGTTACAATCGGCCATGATGGTTTTGCCGGGGATGATTTCAATCCTTAAGGATTTGGTATCGGCTGAACTATTCAATTCGGGGATAATGACGAACCGTTCATACCCCTTTTTTGCCTGGGGAAAATGGCTGAGCTCATTGATAGCTACCGTGTTGTCATTTGTCATCTGATCCGGGTTTTGAAGTGCAGCTTTCCCTGCCTGTTTCGACCCCGAACAGGCGGTCAATGCCAGGAGCAAGAATGCAAATATTACTTTGGTAAAAGCCGACATCAATGATTATTTCAATGGGCTTGGTGTAGTTTAGCTTCGCTGAGCTCCCTTCGGTCGGTTGTAACTACGCCACAGCATTATATTTAAGTTAATCCCTTCTCCCCAAAAACAGGAATACGTAATACAGCAGCATAGCCAGTGATGAAAGCGCGGCTACCACGTAGGTATAAGCGGCCCATTTCAGTGCGTCTTTGGCCTGGGGTGCCGTGTCGTATCCCGTAATATTGGAATTGTTGAGCCATGCCAGGGCACGCTGACTGGCATTGATTTCAACCGGCAGCGTAACAAAGGCAAACAGGGTGAAAATGCCGTAACATACTATGATGACAATCAATGCCAGGTCGAAACTGATTAACCTGGGCAGGAAGGCCGCACCCAAAAACATGGCCAGGAAAACCATGTTCATTACTTTGGCACTTACGTTTTGAATGGGTACCAGCGATGAACGGAATTTCAACGGGGCGTATGCTGTTGCATGTTGTATGGCATGACCGGTTTCATGCGCCGCTACAGCAGCTGCAGCAACACTGTTGCCGTTATACACATCACGGCTGAGGTTGATTGTTTTATCCAGGGGATTGTAATGATCTGTCAGTTGTCCCTCTACCGAAACCACGGATACATCGTTAATTCCATTCTCACGAAGCATTTTTTCTGCCACATCCCTGCCGGTAACTCCATAATTGACAGGTATTTTTGAATAGCGGCGAAAGCGCGATTTCAGCTGTGCGCTAACAATCCAGCTCAGCAGCATGAAGGCTCCTAAAATTACTATTTGACCTATTGATATCATTGTTAATTCTCCTTTTAATTATTACTTTTCATGCATCAAATTGCCTGCCAAATTACTTCAAAAGCTGGTTAACGACAAATTGACATGATATTTTTGTATAAAATAACTGTAAACATGAACGTATGAAAAAACAATTGTTATTTTCACTGGCAATTCTGCTTATTGCAGGTTGCACATCACAAACAGAAAAAATGGAAAAAGAATTGCAGTCTTTCATTGACAACCTCGAGGTTCAGGTAAAACCTATAGAGGCGGGTGCTTCGCTGGCTTATTTTAATGCTGCCGTAACCGGCAAGGAAGAAGAATATGAAAAATCAAGTGAACTGAACATTCAGCTTTCAAAGATATATGCCGATACGGCTCAGTTTGCGAAACTAAAGAAAATTAAGGATTCCGGAGCCGTAAAAGACTCTTTGCTGGTAAGGCAGATGAATATTCTTTACAACACCTTTCTGAGCAACCAGGTCGACGAAAAGAAGATGGAGGAACTGATCAGGGCGCAGACGAAATTGGAACAAAAGTATGCTGCGTTCAGGGCAGTTGTGGATGGGAAAAAGCTTTCCGACAACGAGATTGAAGCGGTGCTGAAAAACGATACCGATGGCAAAAAGCTTCAGAAATCGTGGCTGGCCAGCAAGCAAATAGGTGATTCGGTGGCAGGTGATGTCATTGCATTGGTGAAGATGCGGAACGAGCTTGCCCGGGAATTGGGCTTTGCCAATTTCCACGACATGTCGCTGCGGCTTTCTGATCAGGATCCGGCACAGATTGAAGCTTTGTTTGATGAACTGGATGCCCTTACCCGGGATACTTTCATTTCACTGAAATCGGATATGGATGCCGTGCTGGCCAAAAGATACAAGGTGAACCCCGAAGCCTTGATGCCCTGGCATTACCAGAACCGGTTTTTCCAGGAAGCTCCCGCCATTTATAACGTGAACCTCGATTCATACATTGCCGGCAACGACGCCGTGCAACTGGCACGAACTTATTATGCCGGCATTGGTTTGGACGCAGCAAAAATACTCAATAACAGTGATTTATACGAAAAAGAAGGCAAGTACCAGCATGCTTTTTGCACCCACATCGACCGTTCGGGCGATGTTCGGGTGGTTTGCAATATGAAAAACAACAACCAGTGGATGAATACCATTCTTCATGAGCTGGGTCATGGTGTATATGATCAGAACATCGACATGTCGCTGCCGTTTTTCCTCAGATCGCCTGCTCATACATTTACCACAGAAGCCATTGCCATGATTTTCGGAAGGCTGGCAT
This sequence comes from uncultured Bacteroidales bacterium, assembly GCA_964560225.1. GTDB lineage: Bacteria > Bacteroidota > Bacteroidia > Bacteroidales > UBA10428 > UBA5072. The sequence goes on along the minus strand of CAZLLD010000007.1, from coordinate 15,694 downwards.
CCAATCCATACTGGTTGCGTGATAATGCCGGAGTTTCAGAAAGTGAAGCTGAAAAAATAAAGGATGACGTGAGAAACAGCCTGAGGTTGGAGCAGCTTGTTTTCAGCCGCTGGTGCCAGGTGATGTTCCGGTTTGAGAAAGCCATGTATGCCAACCCCGATCAGGACCTCAACAAGCTGTGGTGGGATCTGGCCGAAAAATACCAGATGCTGAAAAGGCCCGTGGGAAGAAATAGCGCCGACTGGGCTTCTAAAATACATGTGGCACTTTATCCGTGTTATTACCACAACTACCAGCTGGGCGAATTGCTGGCTTCACAGTTGCAGGCTTACATCAATACCAATCTGCTGAAAACAGGGGCTACCGATGTGGTCAGCCTCAGCAACAACAATGAGATTGGTAATTATCTGCTGGAAAAGGTTTTCAAACCCGGTGCCCGGTATCAGTGGAACGACATGATCAAACGTGCCACGGGTGAAGAACTTACGGCAAAATATTACGCCGGGGAGTTTTTAAGGTAGTGGAATCATAAGCTGATTTGGTTAAAAACGTGCGGCCTCCCGGTGTGGAGGCCGCACGTTTTGTTTGATAGGTTTTGCAGCAATCAGGCACAGTTCGGCTCAGGCTGTGCCTGAGTCGGACTTATTTCATCAGGCTTTTGCCTGACAAGAGTTATTCTTGTTGTCAAGAGGAATCATCTTAATTGTCAATAGGATATCAGATAGCAGGTAAGTAAAAAAATCATCAGGCAAAGCCTGGAAACATAGATTCGGCTCAGGCACAGCCTAAGCCGTCAAGCTAAGAAATTATTCTATAGATCAAGACACTCGCTTTATTAATTTAAGATGAGTATAGAAAATGTGCTGTCCCCCTCTGGAGGGGGCTGGGGGAGGAATACAGAGGACTACATGAGTTAATTACTTACAAATTCAGGGAATATATTTTTAGTACGAATAAGAGCATCTATCCATGCAAGTCCACCCCCTGACCCCCGCCAGCGGGGGATATCGCTATGTTCAAAGTTAACTGCTATGATATTGATGTCTCCATATGTAAAGGAAAGAATATCAACAATATGCATCCTTAACTTGACAGCCATAGGCACAGCCTAGGTCGAACCGGGTTCGTACGGCCGAGTTTATTTTCTTGTGTAGCGCATGAATTGATTTTTAGCCTTTTATCAGCAGCTGCGGCGCTTTTGGTTACTTTTGGCGCTGCAGCCAAAAGTGATAATAATAAAGAATAACGAGAGGATGGTGTAATCAGACACCCTTCGACAAGCCTGTCTGCTTCCAGGTAAGCTCAGGGTGACCGAGTGGTCTTACGCAGTATACTATTTACAAACTCCGTATTTTGATATTCCTGAACCAGGTTTTTCTGCCGTGATCCTGCAGACCTATATGTCCCTTATGGGCGGTTCCGTAAAGCGGATAATCCTTCCACTTGCGAACCGATTTCAGGCTGTCCCATTCATCGGTCCACATCTGGTATTCGGTTACCTTGTCGCCATTGAGCCAATGCTCAACATGTCCTTGATTCACTACTATTTTCGACACATTGTACTGTCCCACCGGCATCAGCTTTTTGGCTGTGACGGCGCAATACATGTCGTAGCAACCTGCTGCCTTTTGCCCTTCAGAGAGTGAATCACCATCCCAGGTTACTTCATCGATAATCTGGTATTCCGGTGCTATTTCATAAATAGCCCCGATGGCCGTATCTTCAACTGCATTAAAAAAAATGCCGCTGTTGCCGCCGGTTGAAGTTTTCCATTCAAGCGACAGTTCGAAGTTTTCAAATTCGCGGGTGGTGATGATGTCATTGGCATGATCGCCTCCCTGTCCCAGCGCCAGCAGATTGCCACTGTCAACTGCCCAACCCGCCAGGGTGTCACGGTTGAAATTGCGCCAGCCATTAAAGCTGTTTCCGTCAAAAAGCAATTCCCAGCCCTGACTGATTTCTTCGGCCGAAAGCTGGTTGGCTTCAGGTACGGCATTTTCTTTTGGTTTGCATTGCAGGCAAACAAGTGCGATAAGAAGAATTGACAAAAATGTTACTGCTGTTTTCATTAGGATAATATTCAGTGGTTGAACAGTTCAATCAATATCCGGTCCATTTACTGAAATCATATTTTTTAAAGGCATCGCATCTTGAACAGAGATGAATCTTGTCGCGTTCACCCCGGTCAAGCATTTCGCGATACTGCCGATTCGGGTTTCCGAGCCAGATTTCTTCAACAGTCTGGCGTGTGACGTCGCCCACAACTCCCCGGGCAAAGGCATCCCAGCAGCAGAGCACGGCACGTCCGTCACTCATGAAGAACATTTCATTCTTAATCTTGGGGCAGGGTGCTTTGAAGCAGTCTGTCTGTCCACTCCAGGGCCAGTCATACAATTGGGTAATGGTGGCTTCATCGGCATGTTGTTTCCAGAACTGAACGAAGTCTTCCTGCTCGTTGCGGGTGATATCCAGATCGATCATGCGAATCTCAATATGGCATTTGCTGCCTTGCCGGTTGCGCTCTTCAATGAAGCCGAGCACATTGCTCACAATTTTACCAAATGTGCCTCCGCGTCCGCTTTTCTTGAACGTTTCCTCGGTAAAACCGTCAATGCTGAAACGCATCCAGTCGATCCCTGCTTCAAGAGCAGCTTTTACGTCGAATTTGGGATGGAAGTTGCCGTTTGAATTGAATTCAACTTTTGCAGTCGGGTCCTGTTTAATATACCTGATTATTTCGGGGATCCGCAGGTCGACAAAGGGTTCGTTGATCATGAAAGGCCGGTAGATCACTCCCTTTCCCCGCGATTCGTCGATGATTTTCTTCCAGATGCGCTCTTCCATATAATCGGGGCTGCGTTCCATTTCCTTATGCGGGCAAAAAACGCAGTGGCTGTTGCAAACCAGCGAAGTCTCAATCTGAATGTATTTAGGAAATAATACCATAATGATTTTTTAGTGTGTTAATAATGATGTCTGTTGCGCCTATATTGTCGTATATAAGATTTTTTGCCTTTTCGCCCATGGTTTTGCGCAGCAGATGGTCGTTGATGAGCAGGTTCATTTTGTCGCGGATCTCCTGTTGGCTGGTGATCCTGAATGCTGCACCAATCTTTAGCAATTCACCTGCTTCGTAGGAATTCACATGGTTGGGCCCGAACAACACAGGCTGGCCAAACATGGCAGGTTCCATAACGTTGTGGATGCCCTTTCCGAAACTGCCGCCGATATAAGCGATGTCGGTTTGCTTGTACAAACGGGCAAGCAAACCAATAGTATTTAAAATAACCACTCTTTCCGAAGTGCTGCCTGCCCCGGAAAAATCGGAATAGCGCACTGTCCTGATGCCGAAACTTTCAAACACCGACTCGATGTCGCGCAGGTGGCTTTCATGCAGCTCATGGGGAACCACAATTATCTGCACATCGGAATGGTCGCTGCAAAGCATGGCCAGTGCGGGTAATACATGCTTTTCATCTGCCGGCCAGGTACTTCCGGCAATAATCGTGAGTCCTTTTTTCTCGTCGAAAACCGGCACATCACCTGCGTCACTGGCTGCGATGCCCCGGTTGTACACATGGTCATACCGGGTGTCGCCGGCAACGGTATATTTGGATTCATCAGGAACCATGGTTTGGAACCGCCTCTTGTCGTCTTCAGATATTGGGAACAGGTGGGCGATTTTATTGTACACAAGCCTGTTGAATCCTTTTGAAATTCCTTTGTCCCTTCCGGAATCGGCCGACAAGGTGGCAGAGGTGACTACCGTTGGAATACCAAGAGATGAGGCCGCCATCACATGGTTCGGCCAGATGTCAAATTTCGAAATAATCCACAGGTCGGGTTTGAGCAACTTGAACAGGCGGCATGCAGCAATTCTTGAATCAAGCGGCAGGTAAAACTTAAGATCCACCGTAGCCGGATTCTTTGCAAACTTATATCCCGAAGGAGAGAAGAAGGATACCATTATGAACAAACCGGGACTCATCGACTTCAGTTTCTCAATGATGGGTAATGCCTGAAGCCATTCACCGGCTGAAGTGCAATGAAAAAGGATACGTTGGCGGCCTGCTGCTTTTGTGATCTCAGCACCAAGCCGTGCAAACTGGTTTTTGCGGGCCTTCAGGCCTTCCCTGATCTTGTGGTTGAACAAGGATCCGATGTAGAATCCTGAATAAATAACAGGAACGACCAGAAGATTATATAAGAGCATCCAAATTATTGACATATTCAAGTTGTTTAAGGTAAATAAGATAAAGCAGCCTGAATGACCATCCCGGATGTAATCTCATTCATGCACCTGAAATGTTTTTTAGGACACGTTTCCAATCCGTTGTGTGTGCAGGGACGACAGCTGACCGGGATTTCAATTACGGTACTTTCCTTTTCGATCGGAAAGTAACCCAATTCACGCGTAGTAGGGCCATAAATTCCGATTACCGGTCTTTTTTGTGATTGAGCCATGTGCAACAGCCCGGTATCATTTGCAATAACGAGCTTACTGAATTGCAGGAGCGATGCAGATTCAGCCAGGCTTAAACTGCCTGCCAGGCTGCAGGCCTGATGACCTATAGAATTGGAGATCTCGGAGCAAAGCTTCATGTCTTCAACTCCACCATGAACAACAACAAAGACCGACTTTTCGCGGATCAGGTGTTTCGCTGTCTCAACAAAACCCGATGATTTCCATCGCTTGTTGTAATGATTTGCACTGGGGCAAATGATAACCAGGGGTTTTACGAAGTCATAACCTTTGCCGCCGAGTATTTCCCTGACCTTCTTCGAAATGCCTTCACCGATATGAATTTCAGTACCGAGTCCGTCATATTTCAGCCCCAGGTTTTTCACAGCATCGAAGTATCTTTCATACACCGGTTTCACTTTTCCAAAGAGATTGATTTTAAACCAGATCAGCAGGGTTCTTTTGAAAATGAGCTTGCGGTATGACTGGATTTTTTTTGCCTGAAGACCAAGACGCAGGTATCGTGAGCGCCAGTTTTTATGAATATCCAGAAACTGGTCGAAATGCTGATTCTTCAGGTAGGATTTGATCTTTTTCAATCCCCTGAAGCCATCTTTTTTATCAAAAGTGATCAGTTCGTCAACATAGGGGCTGGAAATCAGCAATTCTTCAAATTGTTTTTTGATGACAAAAGTAACCCGGGCATCCGGAAAGGCGGTTTTTAACGATCTTAACAGCGGGGTCGTCAGAATGATATCACCAATAGAACTAAGCCTTACAACAAGTATTTTGGCAGGAGTTGTCAACTGCGTATTTTTCTCAAGCGAGGGCAAAAGTAAATATTTTAAAGTGATTGTCAAATGACTTGTGTAAATACTACTCGCGGATCACTTTAACCTCTCCGTCAATGCCCAGTTTGATAATCCCCGAAGGTTTTCCCTTCAAATGATCATTCTGCCTCCACCTGACAACGTAATCCACATCCCTGACCAGGCATTCGTCTATATTTTTAAACGTATCGGGCCACAACCGGCCGCTTATATTGGCCGATGTGGATACAATGGGTTTGCCAAACAGGTGAATCAGCCTGCTGCAGAATTCGTCCTTTACAATGCGGATTCCGATTGATCCGTCGGGTGCAAGCAGACTTCCGGCAAGGTTTTTCGCGCCGGGATAGATAATGGTAAGCGGCTTATCAGTAACTTCCAGTATTTCCCATGCGATTTCGGGAACTTCATTCACATAACACGGAAGTTTTCCGGCTTCATCAAGTAAAACAAGCATGGGCTGATTGTCAGCGCGTTTTTTGAGCTGGCAGATTTTGGTAACCGCCTCATCGCGGGTAGCATCGCAGCCCAGGCCCCAAATGGTATCGGTTGGATACAGGATGATTCCGCCTTTTTTGAGTGTTTCCACTGCTGCTTTGATGTCATCAGTCATTTTTCAATACTTTTTGATAAACCATCATCATGTTGTCAGCTACCTTGTCGGGGTCGAAACTTTTGGCGTAACGGTATCCTTCTGTAATCATCCGCTCCTGGAGGTCGCGATCGTAAAGAACTTTTTTTATGGCTGCGGCCATTTCCTCCACGTTATTCGGATCAATGTACATGGTATGATCGCCGCCCACCTCGGTCATAGAACTAGATCTTGAGGTAATTACGGGCACTCTTGAGTACAGTGCTTCGAGAATGGGGATGCCGAATCCTTCAAAAATGGAAGGATACACAAACAGGTCGGCGAGCTGGTATAATCCGGGCAGATCCTGATTCTGAACTATGTCGCAGAAGATGATGTTGATCAGGCTGTGTCTTTCAATAAATTCAATAATTTTATTGAGGTAGGCAGTGGGCTTGCCAATTACAACCAATGGTATATCTATTTTGCCATAATGCATGGATTTGATCAGCGTCAGCAGGTTCTTTCTTTCTTCGATGGTCCCCACGTAAAGTATAAAAGATTTCGGAAGCATGTACTTCATCCGCAGAATCTCTTTCTCGATCAGGGGCACTTCGGTATTGAACATCGGGTTGCAGCCCTGGTATACCACGTCAATCTTATCCGGAGATATATGAAAAAATTCAACGATATCATCAGCGGTTTGACGGCTCACTGCCACAATTCTGTCAGCTGTTTCGCATGAATACCGGTATCTTTTTTCATAAATATACCTGTCGCTCAGCCGGTACATGTGCGGAAGCCTGAGAAAAATCAGATCGTGGATGGTTACCACAGATCGGATTTGTTTTTTTGGGAAGTGATAGGGAATCTCGTGGGTTAATCCATGGAATATTTCGATACCATCTTTCAACAATTGCCCGGAAAGTGCAACGGTTCTCCAGTATGATCTGAAGATCCTGTGGATCAGATTTTCCGGACTCTTAATCTGAACAGACCCGGCGGTGGGCTCAAACAAATCAAAATTCATGCTGGTTGTATACAGCATGTATTTGTTTTCGGGAAATTTTTCAGAAAGACCCTGGATCAGGTTCCGGCTATAACTGCCCAGTCCGCTTTTGTTGAAAAAGGCCTGCCTTGCGTCATATCCGATGTGCATAGCAGCGTGTGATTTCAAAATGATACATAATCAGTCTTCGATTTTAATGTCTTTGATATTGAGTTGTATGGAGGACATTCCCCTGAAGTTGTTTTCGTAGAGTGTATAAGCAATATCAAAAGAGGTTCCTTTTTTGATTCGGTTTATGTGAGCAGCCTGGTTAAATGCAATGGCCCTGTATACATTAAAAGGTTGTTCTTCCTGAATAAGGCCAAGCTGGATGTGTTCCTCGTCAGTTCCAACCAGTCGGGCATAACCATTATCCGATACATTTTCCGCGAAAAAGACCGGATTGGTATTCTCCGGTCCGAAAGGTTCAAATTGCTTAAGCACCCTGAAGAATTTCGGCGTAATATCCTTGAAATTCAGTTCCGCATCAATTTCAACCTGAGGGATGAGCATTTCCGGTAATATGGTATTTCGGACCACCTCCTCAAAGCGGTCTCGGAATCGCTGCACGTTTTCAGTTTTCAGTGTAATTCCTGCTGCATACATGTGTCCTCCATAACTTTCCAATAAATCGGAACATTTCGCAATGGCTTTGTACAGGTCAAAGCCCGGTATGGAACGGGCAGAACCGGTTGCGTGTCCGTTTGACTCGGTAAGAATTACAGTGGGCCGGTAATAATTTTCGATCAGCCTGGAAGCAACAATGCCCACAACACCCTTGTGCCAACTTGCATTATAAAGTACGGTGGAATATTTGTACTTGTCAGCCCGGGCAATCTCACGGAGCGCTTCTTCGGTGATGATCTTGTCAATATTTCTTCTGGTCTGGTTGTGTGAATTGATCTTTTCACACAGCAGGGCAGCCTCCGATTGCTTTTTTGAGATAAGCAGTTCCACTGCCTGTTTCCCCGATTCAATGCGCCCGGCCGCATTAATTCTGGGGCCTATTTTAAACACGATATCATCAATGGTAATCTCTTTGCCTTCAAGTCCCGCAATGGCAATAATTGCTTTCAGGCCAACCGAGGGACTGCTGTTGAGTTTTTTCAATCCGTAATAAGCCAGGATTCTGTTTTCATCAATCAGAGGCACAATATCGGAGGCGATGCTCACGGCAACCAGATCGATATGCTCAAGTACCTTTTCAAAGTTGATTTCATTTTTCAGGGCATATGCCTGCATGAGTTTGAAACCAACACCGCAGCCCGAAAGGTCCTTAAAGGGGTACCCGGAATCGTTCCTTTCGGGGTTCAGAACAGCCAGGGCAGCAGGAAGCGTATCACCTGGAGTGTGGTGGTCGCAAATGATAAAATCAATGTGATGTTCGTTGGCATAATCCACCTTGTCATTGGCTTTAATACCGCAGTCAAGCGCAATAATCAATGTTACTTCATGATCAATTGCATAATCAATGGCTTTGAAAGAGATCCCGTATCCTTCGGTATACCTGTCGGGGATATAGTAATCCACCTTTTGGTGCAGGCTGTTGATAAAGGAATACATCATGGCAACTGAGGTGGTGCCATCCACGTCATAATCACCGTATACCATGATTTTTTCACTTCCCTGAATGGCGGTTTGAAGCCGTTGAACAGCTTTCCCCATATCATTCATCAGGAAGGGATCATAAAGCATGGATATTTCCGGTCTGAAAAAAGCTCTGGCCTGTTCAAAAGTGGTAATGTCACGCTGCACAAGCAACGTGGCAATAACCGGGCTGACACCCAGTTTCTCTGACAATTTCCGGATGTCCTCTGATTGTCCGTTTTCCTTAATTTTCCAAGCCCGGGTCATCATCTGTAATGCAAGTATGTGAGAAGCAACTGAAATATTAACATATCCATCTGACCAGGTCTATATCTTGCTTATGGGGCAGATTCTCATTTTTTGGAAATATTCTGATCCCGTAACTAAATGTTCCCGGTTGGGGAATCTTCACTTTTACCGAGTACTGCGCTTTATCAACCCTGGCATTGTCAAGTTTGAATTCATGCGCGGAGATTATTCTTTCTCCATTTTCAGTAATAACAAGTTCAACTCCCACATCTGATGCCGACAATTCATTCAGATCCAAGACTATGTTCCCTTCATAGGCATGATCCATTTCAAAGGTTTCACCTGCATTTTCAAACATATTCAATTCCAGCACGCTGACATTGTTCCAGGCTCGTTTCATTCGTTTTTTCCATGAGGCAAGTCGTTTCACCCTTGCAAAGTCATCCCTGGCCATAAGACGCGTTCTTTCAAAAAGCTTATGGTAAAAACGCTCATGATAATCCTGCAGCATTCGGGTAGTTACAAAATGAGGCGCTATGGAAGCAATGGAGTTTTTCATCATACGTACCCAGTTTTCGGGGATCCCAGTTTTATTGCGGTTGTAAAATGCGGGAAGCACCTCCTGTTCCAGAAGTGAATAAATGATTTCAGCATCAAGATCATCCTGGAGGCCTGGATCGTCATATGTGATTTCATTGGTCAGTGCCCAGCCTGCTTCGGGCTGATATCCTTCAACCCACCAGCCGTCGAGAACACTGAAATGAAGTGTTCCGTTCAGCACCGCTTTTTCACCGCTTGTTCCTGATGCTTCAAGCGGCCGGGTAGGAGTGTTCAGCCAGATGTCGGCACCCTGAACCAGTATTCTGGCAAGTGTTATGTCGTAGTTCTGAAGGAATATTATTTTTCCAAGGAATTCGGGTCTTTTGGAAATGTCAATGATCATTTTGATCAGGTCCTGACCGGCTTTGTCATGCGGATGTGCTTTTCCGGCAAAAATGATCTGAATGGGCTTATCGGGTATGTTCATCAGTTGAGCCAACCGTTCCGGATTCCGGAAGAGCAAATGGGCTCGTTTATAGGTAGCAAACCTGCGGGCGAAGCATATCGTAAGCGCCTTTTCTGATAGCTGCCTGTTGATGGCTACAATTCGCCTGGGGTCTTCATGACGTTTGACCCAGCTTTCCTTATACCTGTCCTTGATGGTATTTACAAGCCGGGCTCTGAGTTTTTGCTTGGTCTCCCAAACACTCGCATCAGGAACATCATGAATTTTCTGCCAGTAGTCTGTATCGGCAAGATTGTTTTCAAATCCTTCCCCAAATGATTCCCGGTAAAGCTTTTTCCAGCTTTTGGCGGTCCATGTGGGATAATGAACTCCATTGGTAACATAGCCTATGTGCAGTTCTTCAGGAAGGTACCCGGGCCAGAGTTTGGAGAACATCTGCTGTGTTACCGATCCATGCAACAGACTTACACCGTTCACCTCCTGCGACAGATGGGCTGCCAGGAAGCTCATGTTGAATTTTTCGTGTATGGCGTTGCTGTAGCTCCTGCCCATGGCCATCAGTTTGGTCCAGCTGATCTTAAGCCGGTCGGGGTAATGTCCGATATATTTACGAAGCAGGTCCTCGTCAAATTCATCATGTCCTGCGGGTACCGGGGTATGGGTTGTAAACAGAGTTGAACTTCTCACTATTTCTTTTGCCTCGGAATACGAAAGATTCATCTGCTGAATGTATTTTCGCATTCTTTCAAGTCCGATAAAGGCACTATGTCCTTCATTGCTGTGGAAAAGGTCAAACTTGAGACCTATCGAGTCAAGTGCACGGATACCGCCAATTCCCAGCAACAATTCCTGCTTCAGCCGGTTTTCGATATTTCCGCCATACAGGTTATGCGTGATGCTCCTGTCTTCCTCAAGGTTATCGTGAAAATCTGTATCCAGCAGATATAGTGTGATTCTTCCCACATGTAGTTTCCATATTCGGGCATACAGGTGTCTTCCGGGCAAAATGATTGAAATGGTAAGGAAGTTGCCTTTATCATCCTTAACAGGTGTGAGCGGCAGTTTTGAAAAATGCTGAAAATCATAAATTGACTGTTGCTCTCCGCGGGTGGTGATCACCTGGCTGAAATAGCCATAACGGTATAGCAATCCTACTCCTGTTATATTTGTTTTCTGATCGCTTGCTTCTTTCAGGTAATCGCCGGCCAGAATGCCAAGTCCTCCGGAATAGATCTTCAGTGAGGTATGAAAACCGTATTCCATGCTGAAATAAGCAATTTTTGCAGCATTATCATCGGGTTTTTCCGCCATATAATTCTGGAAACGTTTATAAACCCGGTTGAGTTTGTCGGTGTATTTTTTGTCGTGACTCAGCTCGATCAACTGGTTATAATTAACCTGTTCAAAAAGGATGGTCGGATTCTGATCACATTTCTGCCAGATTTCAGGATCAATAACTTCAAACAATTCCTGTGCTTCATCATCCCATGTCCACCAGAGGTTTTCTGAAAGTAACCCGAGTTGGTGCAGTGATTCCGGAAGTTTTGATTTCACAATGATCTTTTTCCATACAGGCTTGACTTCAGCCAGGGGCACATATTCCGGAACAGCCTCGCTGGGCCTTTCTTCGATCTTTACAAATTTGTCAATCCGTTTGGCTACCTGCTGCAGGGCTATATCATATGTTTGCCTGTAATACTCGATCAGGCTGTTCCACAACACCTGTCTTGACACGTTAAAAGCGTTTTCACGTGCTGCCTGCATTTCGGATACCGACAGGTTGCATTTCTTTTCCACTGAGGCAACAATACTGCTGATTACATCCGTGTCGTTGTCGTCTGTGCGTTCAATCACATCAACACAATCTGCGGCATCAGGGTATTTATGGTTAATCCACAGCCCGAAACCGGCCAGCGTGGTGGTAACCGTGGGAACTGAGAAGGCAATACTTTCAAGCGGAGTGTAACCCCAGGGTTCATAATACGATGCAAAAACGGTAAGGTCAAGTCCGATGAGCAGGTTATAGTATGGTGTATTGAAAATACCATCATTCCCGTTCAGGTACGAAGGGACAAACAGCACCTTGACTTTATCTCCGGGATTGTTATTCAGTCCTGCCGTTTTGATCCGGTTCAGAATCGGGTCCCATTCTGCATCATGCAGGTTATGGGTAAGATATTTGGATCCGAAAGCCATGTCACTGGCAGATTTGTCTGATTTCAGGTCTTTCCGCGGGCCGTAATGATTGGCCGGGATAAGCAGGTAAGCAATAATGGGCCTGTTGATTTTGTCTGAACGGTTGAGCGCTCCCAGGGAATCGATAAAAAGATCGATGCCCTTGTTCCGGAACTCATAACGACCACTCGTGGCAACCAGAAAAACATCATCGCCAAACTGCTGATTAAACATCGACTCGGCCACATCAAGGAGCTTTTTCCGACCACTGGTTCTCATATCGTCGAATTGGGAACCACTGGGCACAAAGGTGTCTTCAAATCCATTCGGAGTAACCCGGGTTACGTCTTTTTGCAGAAACTGGCTGCATTCTTTGGCGGTAATTTCGCTGACTGTTGTAAAAGCATCAGCCTGCTGGGCTGCCAGCTTTTCTGCCGATTGCTTTGAGATGATGTTGAACTCCCGGGCAACTTCCTCGCCATTATATGAGGTCAGATTCTTATACAGCGGTCTGTTGTTTCCTGCAAGAGATCTGCCCACTGCAGTGGCATGTGTTGTGAAAACCGTTCCAACCTGCGGCAACCGGTCCTTCAAATAGAGAATGCCGGTACCTGTCATCCATTCATGAAAATGTGCAATGATGCGGTCATAGGTGTTCAGGTTAAACTTGATGAAACTTTCAATAACCCTTCCCGCGGCATATCCAAACAACGCCGGCTCCACATAATCCCATTGTCCGTTTAATGAATCAAGCTTGTATTTATCCCAAAGCTCGAAGAATATCTTGTCCTTTTCCTGAAAATAGCTTGAAAAGTTGATTGCAATAGCAAGCGGGAAGCCGTTAATATTCCACCGGCCAATCCTGATCTTCAGCCCTTCGGATTCAGCCTGTTTTTTCCAGGCACTGAAAAGATGGGTATCCTCAAGAAACTCAGGATTGTCATCAGCTTCATCCTTAATCAGATCGGGGCCGATCAGGATCAGGTTGTTCTGAAGTTCATTTACCATAGTGAGTGATTTAGTGGCAATCACCGTGTGAATGCCTCCAACCTTATTACATACCTCCCAGCTTACTTCAAAGAGATAATCCGGAGTCAACCTGTTTTTATTCATAAGCAATTCATTAATATAACAATCAGATCATTTCTGCTCCGTTAATATTAAGGAGCGCTAAGCTATAAAAACCATTTACTTTTTGCCTGATTTTATTGCCCGACTTTTTATTTTAGTTTTGGTGGCAGCTGTTTTTACGGTTTTTCGTTCAGCAGAAACCGGCTTTGATTTGGCTGCTACTTTCTTTGCTTTGACCGGAACTGTCTTTGGTTTGACTGAAGTGCCTTTCGCCGGTTTAGCTTTTTCTTTATTGGGAGTGTTGCTCCTTTGCGGCTTTTTAGCCGGAGCTTTTGCGGTTTTTTTGGCTGTTGTTACTTTTTCGCGGGCAACGGTTTCAATTTTGGATTTGGATGATTTGAGCCTTTTCAATTCGGTCTCATACTTTTGGATCAGTTCATCTTTTTCAGCAATCACCTGGGCCAAACCGGCGGCTTCCTGCTGATTAATGGTTTCGGGAACCATGGCGTTAACGCGGATGGAGAAATCGCTCAGCACATTCATATAATTGATGTAGGCATCATAGGGTGTTTCGTAGGGATTAAAGTAGGCCTGTGTGGTGCCGGCTGTGAAAAATTTGGTTGACATGAAATAAAAATGGTCGCTGGCCTGGAGGTACTTCCAGTCCTTCTGTATCTTTTCATCGTTACACCGGTGCACTTTATCGGAGAGTGAATACAGCCGGTTGAAAGCATCCACCTGCAACTCGTTACCCAGCCAGGCGGTTAGATCACGCTCTTCATCTGCCCACGAAATGGGGTAAGGCACGCTGATGGTTGAAATGGGCAGCAGTTTTTCAGCAATCTCAGCAGGTGCGCTGAAAGAGAAGTTGGTGTTTTTGTATACAACACCCGGTAAAGCTTTCAGGAATTCAAAAATACCTGATTCCATCCATTGATGTTCTCCAAAGGTTTCATAATCAATAAACAGGTTGACGGTCTCCTCTTTTTTATCCAGCTTCTTGAGCCAGCCCGTAAACTTCTCAGCTGTCAACGGATATTCAGACCATCCCTCGTTGGAAAACCTGAAGGAAATATCGTCACTGATCCTGAAATTGCGCAGGAGCACTTTCAAGCGGGGATTGATGGAGTTGCAGTACATGTAATTCGGGCTTTTCCATCCGAGCACATGCTTCGGACCTTCAGTAAGCATGGCAGTGAAGCCCATTTCTGCCACATCAGCTCCTATCCTGTCGGAATAGATTAATTCGGTGTTCCTGAAAACCTTCGGATCCTGGTTAAACAGTTTTTTGATTTTCTGCCTGTGTTCTTCAACCTGTCTGGTGAATTCATCCTTGTTTTTCAAGGCGACCAGAGAATGAGAATAGGTTTCAGCCAGGAATTCCACGGATCCGGTTTTGGCAAGCTTTTGAAAGTTTTCAATAACTTCGGGTGCATAGAGTTCCATCTGATCTAATGCTATACCTGAAATGGAAAAAGCGACTTTGAATTGCGTTCCAAATTCCCTGATGATTTGTCCGATTACCTTATTTGCCTGCAGGTAGCTTCTTTCGGCAACCCGGGAAATAATCGACTCATTCAGGTAATCGTCATAGTAATAATGATCATTGCCAATATTGAAAAACCGGTAGCGTTTCAGTCTGAATGGCTGGTGAATCTGGAAGTACAGGCAAATCGTTCTCATGCTCTTTAAGAATAAGGGTTACATTGTTAGTTTAACAGAGATTGGTAAATTTCTTTTACTTTTTCGGCGGCATGTTCCCATTTGAGGTTGTCGACTTCGTTACGGGCGTGCTTTTTGAACATGGACGGAAGACCCTCATATTTCAGAATTCCGTATATGGCATCGGCCATGGCATGGGTATCCCAGAAATCAACCTTGATGGCGTGCTGAAGGATTTCTGACACGCCAGACTGGCGGGAAATGATAACAGGCACATTGGATTGCATGGCTTCCAGCGGAGATATGCCAAAGGGTTCTGATATGGATGGCATCACGTATACATCACTGAGTGAAAACATGTGCTGCACATCATCGCCCTTGAGAAAGCCAGTAAAATGGAACCGGTCACCGATTTTCAGCGAAGCAACACGCCAGATCATCCGGTGCAGCATATCGCCACTGCCCGCCATCACGAACCTTACATTTTTCATTTTTTGCAAAACCAGGTTGGCTGCTTCTATAAAGTATTCCGGCCCCTTTTGCAGGGTTACCCGGCCCAGGAAAGTCACGATTTTATCGTTGATGCTTCGTTCTACTTTCTGAAGTTCACGATCAGCAATTGGTTCAACAGCATTATGAACCGTAACCACTTTGTCGGGATTGATTCCGTATTTTTCAATGATGATATGGCGGGTCAGGTTGCTCACGGCAATTACTCTATCCGCTGCTTCCATGCCGGCTTTTTCAATATCATAAACTCCCGGGTTGACATTTCCTCCGCTTCGGTCAAAGTCGGTGGCATGAACGTGAACAACCAGAGGTTTGCCTGAAACCAGCTTGGCTGCAATACCTGCCGGGTATGCCAGCCAGTCGTGCGCATGAATGACGTCGAAACGGTGTTTGTAAGCTATTATTGATGCGATCACCGCGTAGTTGGCAATCTCCTGGAAAAGGTTCTGGCCGTATCCTCCCGAAAATTTCAGTTTTCCTGAAAAGGTCGACTGGATCAGGTATTTTGATTTTCCCAGGATTTCCT